>NZ_JBYSWT010000002.1:0-325547 GCF_058781435.1 Pseudomonas sp. FW507-12TSA | reverse complement strand
GACAAGTATTGTTTCCAAAAATTTAAAACACTCAAAACCCTAAACTAACCAACGACCGCCAAACAACTTATTTCCATCTAAATATTCATCTATTGAGTTTGTCGTCGACTGATCAAGTGGGCCTTTACTTCATCCGCATATGCGACCAGCCGCTCCTCGTCATCCTGGAACAACTGGCACATCCTCACCAGCGCATCGGCATCCGCACCATTGCCTGCCTGGCGCAGCAATTCAGCGATACGCCTGAGTTCCACCGCCGACCAGCGCAAGTCAGAAGCCGTGCCTTGCAGGTCACGCCGGAGACTCTGTTCCACATCGTTGAGCCGCATACTGATCTCCCTGGTTTTCGTCGATCCCCAACCCTGAACATGATAGGCCCTGCCCAGCAGGCTGCCAGGCTGCTCGCCAACCGGCGGTTGCTGGAAAGCTGGGCAGAAAAAACCGGAGCCCCGCGGGGCTCCGGATCGCCTACTCATATCAGGCAAGGATCAACGACACTTCGCCCTCATTTATCGCAAGTGGCGTGGTAGCGCCCCTTGGGATTCTTGTATGAGAAAGCGTGGCAGGTCTTGAGGCGGGTATCGGGGTCGGTGGATTTATAGACGTAGGCAGTTACATGCTGCTTGCCCTTGAACGGCTCAATGCCACCTATGTGCCAAAGACTTTTCTTCAGGTAGAGGTCAGTGTTGGCGATGCTGTTGTAGCCATTGGTGATGGATTCACTCGCCGAAAGGCTGAGGGTCTGGCGAATGGTCGTATTTTCTCCATCGGTGGACTTGGTCTCGAGCTGCACTTCGGTAATGGCATCCCAGGTGTTGCATTCCTCATCGCCACAGACATAAACCGCCGCCAGCGCATGGCTGGAAAGCACAGCCAGGCCCAGCGTCGAGGCCAGGGGAAACAGGTAGGATCTGAGCGTTTTCATTGGAGTCCCTCCCAATAGGAACTTGATAGGCGCAACGGTGAGTTAGGGTCTGGCCCTTACCCTGTACCGACGGCCTATTGGTAGCCAGGGGCAGGTACCGCTAACGACCTTATTCCCGCCCGTGTGGCGCTACCACGCGGAACCGCTTCCCCGACAAGCCGCCTGGTGTCCCCGAGCATTTGCCGGCCCCATGCAAAACGCCGCTGGTCTCACAATGAGCCAGCGGCGTTTTGGGTACGACGGTGTGCCTATGGCGGCCTGTCACGACCGCTCAGGGATTCAGAGCATGCTCCGGCCCTTGTTGGCGGCGATGCGCATGCGCAACGCATTGAGCTTGATGAAGCCTGCCGCGTCCGCCTGGTTATAGGCGCCGCCATCTTCTTCGAAGGTGGCGATGTTGGCGTCGAACAGCGAATCGTCGGACTTGCGGCCAGTGACGATGACGTTGCCCTTGTACAGCTTCAGGCGTACCACACCGTTCACGCTGGCCTGGGAGGCGTCGATCATCTGTTGCAGCATCAAGCGCTCCGGGCTCCACCAGTAACCGGTGTAGATCAGGCTGGCGTACTTGGGCATCAGCTCGTCCTTGAGGTGCGCCACTTCACGGTCCAGGGTGATGGACTCGATGGCACGGTGGGCCTTGAGCATGATGGTGCCGCCAGGAGTCTCGTAGCAGCCACGGGACTTCATGCCTACGTAGCGGTTCTCGACGATGTCCAGGCGACCGATGCCGTTCTCGCCGCCGATGCGGTTCAGGGTCGCCAGCACGGTGGCCGGGCTCATCTCGACGCCATCGATGGCGACGATGTCGCCGTTGCGGTAGGTCAGCTCGATGTAGGTCGGGGTATTGGGGGCCTTCTCCGGGGAGACGGTCCAGCGCCACATGTCTTCTTCGTGCTCGGTCCAGGTATCTTCCAGCACACCGCCTTCATAGGAGATGTGCAGCAGGTTGGCGTCCATGGAATACGGGGACTTCTTCTTGCCATGGCGCTCGATCGGGATGGCGTGCTTCTCGGCGTAGTCCATCAGCTTCTCGCGGGACAGCAGGTCCCATTCGCGCCAAGGGGCGATCACCTTCACGCCGGGCTTCAAGGCATAGGCGCCGAGTTCGAAACGCACCTGGTCGTTGCCCTTGCCGGTAGCGCCGTGGGAGATGGCGTCGGCGCCGGTCTCGTTGGCGATCTCGATCAGGCGCTTGGCGATCAGCGGACGGGCGATGGAGGTACCCAGCAGGTACTCGCCTTCATAGACGGTATTGGCGCGGAACATCGGGAAGACGAAGTCACGCACGAATTCTTCGCGCAGATCGTCGATATAGATCTCTTTGACACCCATGGCTTGTGCCTTGGCGCGGGCCGGTTCGACCTCCTCGCCCTGGCCCAGGTCAGCAGTGAAAGTCACTACTTCACAGTTGTAGGTATCCTGCAGCCACTTGAGGATCACCGAAGTGTCCAGGCCGCCCGAATACGCGAGAACGACCTTCTTAACGTCCGCCATGCCATCACTCCACGGGGTTGTACGGAAAGCCGTCGAGTCTACCGGTCAATGCGGATAATTTACAGAGGGGCGACAGCTTATGACGCCCAGGCGACAAAATATGTCAGGCGGGCGACGATGAAAACCGGGTCAGGAAGTGGCCGCAGCCCCCGCCTCGGAGGCCGCCTGGGGCGCCGGGGCAGGTTTCTCGGCGGGGGCGACCCGTTCCAGATGCACGTTGACCCGACGATTCTTGGCCCGGTTGGCGGCATTGGTATTGGGTGCCAATGGATAGCGTTCACCATGGAAACGCACGACGATCTGGTTTTCGGCCAGGCCATTGGCCTTGAAGAACTCCATCACCGCCAGGGCCCGGCGCCGCGACAGGTCACGGTTGGTCAGGCGATTGCCGCTGTTGTCCGAGTGGCCATCGAGCTCAATGTGATTGACCGTCGGGTCGGCCTTGATGAAGTCCACCATGACCTGCAGCTTGGCCTTGGCCCGGGCATCGAGTTCGATACCACCTCCAGGGAAACCGATCTCGGCCTGCTTGATCTGGTCGTAGTTCATCGGCAGCAACTTGGTCATGCAGGTCTGATAGTCGCCATAGGCCTTGCTGAACTTCACCGGTAGCAGGCGAACCTCGGACACGCCGCCTTCGCGGGAGTAGTGACGGACCACCGGGCTGCGCCCTTCCAGCAAGCCGATGATCAGGCGGCCAGCCTGCATCTGGTTGCTGTTGAACAACACGCCATCGGTGCCCGCCTTGACCGCCCCGAGGCTGATGTCGCCACGGCCGGGCTGCCAAGGCGCGGCAGCCGCGAGCAGGGTCGCCGAGCCACCGGCCTGCATCGGGTTGAAACTCTTGAGGCGGAAGATCGCTTGTTCGCCGGCCCGGCGCACGAATTCACCAGAACCGAAATCGGTCACCGGCTGGATCAAGCGGCATTCGAACTTGTCGCCTTCGACCGTCCACTCAATGCTCTCCAGGCGAGTCTGGAAAGTGAGAGCCATCGCGGGCAGGCTGGCAAACACACTGAGCAAGGCTAGATAACGCTGGCGCACGGGAGGCTCCACTGACGTGTACAACAGAAAAATCGACAGGCGTGAATACGCCATACCATCGGGCTATCGGTCGCTCTGAGCAAAACTTGATAGCGAGTGCCTGCAAGAGTCTTTTCCGGTAGCATTCCCCCCTAGTTTTACCCGCCTGGAACCTCCCATGTCCGACCGCCTGACCCTATTGCGTCCCGACGACTGGCATATCCATCTTCGCGATGGTGCCGTGTTGCCCAATACAGTCGCAGATGTCGCGCGCACCTTTGGCCGCGCGATCATCATGCCCAACCTGGTGCCTCCAGTGCGCAATGCCGCACAAGCCGACGCCTATCGCCAGCGCATCCTCGCCGCGCGCCCGGCCGGCAGCCGCTTCGAGCCGCTGATGGTGCTCTACCTCACCGACCGTACCCAGCCGGACGAGATCCGCGAAGCCAAGGCCAGCGGCTTCGTGCACGCCGCCAAGCTGTATCCGGCCGGCGCGACCACCAACTCGGACTCGGGGGTGACCAGCATCGACAAGATCTTCCCGGTACTCGAAGCCATGGCCGAAGTCGGCCTGCCGCTGCTGGTCCACGGTGAAGTGACCCACGGCGACATCGATGTCTTCGACCGCGAGAAGATCTTCATCGACGAACACATGCGGCGCGTGGTCGAACGCTTCCCGACACTGAAGGTGGTGTTCGAACACATCACCACCGCCGATGCAGTGCAGTTCGTCAAGGAAGCCCCGGCCAACGTCGGCGCCACCATCACCGCGCATCACCTGCTCTATAACCGCAACCACATGCTGGTAGGCGGGATTCGCCCGCACTTCTATTGCCTGCCGATCCTCAAGCGCAACGTCCACCAGCACGCCCTGCTGGATGCTGCTACCAGCGGTAGCGAGAAGTTCTTCCTCGGCACCGACTCCGCGCCTCACGCCCAGCATGCCAAGGAAGCCGCCTGCGGTTGTGCCGGCTGCTATACCGCGTTTGCCGCCATCGAGTTGTACGCCGAGGCCTTTGAACAACGCAATGCGCTGGACAAGCTGGAAGCCTTCGCCAGCCTCAATGGCCCACGCTTCTATGGCCTGCCGGCCAACACCGACCGTATCACCCTGGTTCGTGAAGAATGGACCGCCCCCGCCAGCCTGCCGTTCGGCGAGCTGACTGTCATTCCGCTGCGCGCCGGGGAAAAACTGCGCTGGCGCCTGCTGGAGGATCACTCGTGAGTGACGAACATTTCGACGATGAACAAGAAGGCAGCGGTGGCCCTCGCCACCCCATGGCCGCACGCTTTCGCGGCTACCTGCCAGTTGTCGTCGACGTAGAGACCGGCGGCTTCAACTGCGCCACCGACGCCCTGCTGGAAATCGCCGCCACTACCATCGGCATGGACGAAAAAGGCTTCGTGTTCCCCGAGCACACCTACTTCTTCCGGGTCGAGCCTTTCGAGGGAGCGAACATCGAGCCGGCGGCCCTGGAGTTCACCGGGATCAAGCTCGATCACCCCCTGCGCATGGCCGTCAGCGAAGAGACCGCCCTCACGGATATCTTCCGCGGGGTGCGCAAGGCCTTGAAGGCCAACGGTTGCAAGCGCGCGATCCTGGTCGGCCATAACAGCAGCTTCGACCTGGGCTTCCTCAACGCCGCCGTGGCGCGCCTGGACATGAAGCGCAACCCGTTCCATCCGTTCTCCAGCTTCGACACCGCCACCCTGGCGGGCCTGGCGTACGGTCAGACGGTACTGGCCAAGGCCTGCCAGAGCGCAGACATCGACTTCGACGGTCGCGAGGCACACTCGGCGCGCTACGACACCGAGAAGACCGCCGAGCTGTTTTGCGGCATTGTCAACCGCTGGAAGGAAATGGGCGGCTGGCAGGACTTCGACGACTGAAGATCCGCTGCATAAAAAAACCGGCCCTGAGGCCGGTTTTTTTATGCGAGATGCCAGGCCTTACAGCTTGCCGGCGTTCTCGGTCAGGTAGGCAGCAACGCCTTCTGGCGAAGCGGTCATGCCTTTGTCGCCTTTTTTCCAGTTGGCAGGGCAGACTTCGCCGTGCTCTTCGTGGAATTGCAGGGCATCGACCAGACGGATCAGCTCTTCCATGTTACGGCCCAGTGGCAGGTCGTTGACGATCTGCGAGCGAACCACGCCCTTGTCGTCGATCAGGAAGGCACCACGGAAAGCCACGCCGCCTTCGGACTCTACGTCGTAGGCCTTGGCGATTTCGTGCTTCATGTCGGCAGCCATGATGTATTGAACCTGACCGATGCCGCCGGCATTGATCGGGGTGTTACGCCAGGCGTTGTGGGTGAAGTGCGAGTCGATCGACACGGCGATCACTTCCACGTTGCGTGCCTTGAAGTCAGCCATGCGGTGGTCCAGAGCGATCAGCTCGGACGGGCAGACGAAGGTGAAGTCCAGCGGGTAGAAGAACACCAGGCCGTATTTGCCTTTGATGGCCGAGGACAGGGTGAAGCTGTCGACGATTTCGCCATTGCCGAGAACGGCCGGGACGGTGAAGTCAGGGGCTTGTTTGCCTACGAGAACGCTCATTGGATATCTCCTGGTGTGGACGTACTGATGGAAGAAGGGGACCGGCCTGGAGTCTGTCATTTTGATACGACAGCTGCATGTCCTGCCCCCGCTTCGCATGAACCGAGCATCATACACGGCGTTTTTAAGCTGTCCTTAGTGGTTTTTTCCCAAGCTGGCCCACAAGGCGAAAAATACCGCTTATCTGTCATTAACGGGAGCAAAAGCCATTCGTCACCCCGACGGAAAATCGCAGGAAATGCTGTCGAAACCACTTTGACAATCATTCTCGTTAACATTAAGATCCATCGCAATTGAGCCCTAACCAGCGACGGTTCTCATCTTATGTATGTCTGCCTCTGCACCGGTGTCACCGACGGCCAAATCCGCGAAGCGATCTACGAAGGTTGCTGCAGCTACCGTGAAGTGCGCCAGGCGACCGGCGTTGCCAGCCAATGTGGCAAATGTGCTTGCCTGGCCAAGCAGGTAGTCCGCGAGACGCTGACCGAATTGCAGACCGCCCAAGCAGCGATTCCCTATCCTGTGGAATTCAGCATCGCCTGATTTAAATACCCAGATTCAAGAACCGGACCTAGTGTCCGGTTTTTTTGTGCCTGCAATTCAATTGCTTAGGTGCAAAACGCGGAACACAAACATTCTTATTCCGATTAATTTTTATATATTATTCAATAACTTAGGTTTGACAGTAATCTATATGCGGCTCAGACTCTGCCCATGTTCAACTAATTAAAGGGCAGGACCCCATCATGAAAGGCGACATTACAGTCATCCAGCATCTCAATAAAATCCTTGCCAATGAACTGGTCGCGATCAATCAGTACTTCCTGCATGCCCGCATGTATGAAGATTGGGGCCTGAACAAGCTGGGCAAGCACGAGTACCACGAGTCCATCGACGAGATGAAGCATGCGGACAAGCTGATCAAGCGCATCCTCTTCCTCGAAGGCCTGCCCAACGTCCAGGACCTGGGCAAGCTGCACATCGGCGAACACACCAAGGAAATGCTCGAGTGCGACCTGCGCATCGAGCGTACCGGCCATGCCGACCTCAAGGCAGCGATCGCCCACTGTGAATCGGCCGGCGACTTCGGCAGCCGTGAACTGCTGGAAGATATTCTCGAATCCGAAGAAGAACATATCGACTGGCTGGAAACTCAACTAGGCCTGATCGATAAAGTTGGTATCGAGAACTATCTGCAATCGCAAATGGGTGACGAGTAACTTAACTCGTAATACTCCCGACAATAAAAAGCCCCGCTTCTTTCCAGAAGCGGGGCTTTTTGCATTACGTGGATATATTCACGCAATGCGCAGGAGCGAGTGCTCTCGCTCCTGCAAGGCAACCTGGATCAGGCTTCAGTCTTGGCTGCGGCTGCTTTCTCGGCAGCGGCCTTGATCAGGGTCTGCAGCTCACCGTTGGCGAACATCTCCGCCATGATGTCGCTGCCACCGACCAGCTCACCATCGACCCACAGTTGCGGGAAGGTTGGCCAGTTGGCGTACTTGGGCAGGTTGGCGCGAATTTCCGGGTTCTGCAGGATGTCCACGTAAGCGAACTTCTCGCCACAACCCATCACGGCCTGCGCGGCTTTCGCGGAGAAGCCACACTGTGGGGCATTCGGCGAGCCTTTCATGTAAAGCAGAATGGTGTTGTTGGCAATCTGCTCTTTAATAGTTTCGATGATATCCATGGAACACCTCGGCTGAACTTTCCGACTCTGTTGTCGGCACGGTGGCGCATTGTAACGGAATCCTGAGCGCGCTGCTTGGCCTCTCCGACAGACATCTCAGGCCGCCACTACCTTGACCGGCACGCCATTGAGCGCCGCATTCCCCGACAATGCATCCAGATGGCGCTCATCGGTCAAGTCATTGGCGCTGCAGCCTGGTTGTCCGCTGGCGATCTCCATCTGCACACCCGGGCGGGCGTGCCCCCAGCCGTGGGGCAGGCTCACGACTCCCGGCATCATATCGGCGCTGGCCAGTACCTCGACCTCCACCGTGCCAACCCGGGAACTGATGCGTACTCGCTGGCCATCGCGCAAGCCACGCTGGGTCAAGTCTTGCGGATGCATCAGCAATTGATGGCGCGGCTTGCCTTTGACTAGGCGATGATAATTGTGCATCCAGGAATTGTTGCTGCGCACATGCCGCCGCCCGATCAGCAGCAGCTCATCCACCTGCGGTACAGGCTGTGCGGCAAAACGTTGCAGGTCTGCCATGATCGCCGCTGGCGCTGCCTGGATCCGTCGGTTCTCGGTCTTCAGGCGTTGCGCCAGGTTCGGCTGCAATGGCCCCAGGTCGATGCCGTGGGGATGCAGGTCCAGGGTGGCCAGGGATAGCTTGAGCGGCGCACCGTCGCCATAAGGTCCGGCACGCAACCCCAGGTCGATCATCTGCGCCGGAGCCATGGTCGGCTTGAGGCTGTTGCCGGTTCTCGCGGCGAACGCCTTGGCCAGGCCGACGAAGATTTCCCAATCGTGCAAAGCCCCCTCGGGCTTGGGCAATATCGCCCGGTTGAAACGACTGACGTTACGCACCGCGAACATGTTGAACGTGGTGTCGTAGTGGTCATTCTCCAGCGCCGAAGTGGACGGCAGGATCAGGTCCGCATAACGGGTGGTTTCGTTGATGTACAGATCGATGCTGACCATGAACTCCAGGCCGTCCAGGGCCTGCTCCAGGCGTCGGCCATTGGGCGTGGACAGCACCGGGTTGCCCGCCACCGTGACCAGGGCCCGGACCTGTCCCTCGCCCTCGGTGAGCATCTCTTCGGCCAAGGCTGATACCGGCAGCTCGCCGCCGTATTCGGGAAGTCCGGATACCCGGCTCTGCCAGGCATTGAAGTGACCGCCCGAGGTCGCCGCCACCAGGTCCAGTGCCGGCTCGGTACACAGCGCGCCGCCCACCCGGTCGAGGTTGCCGGTGACCAGGTTGAGCAATTGCAGCAACCAATGGCACAGCGTGCCGAAGGCCTGGGTCGAGACGCCCATGCGTCCATAGCAGACCGCCCTGTCGGCACTGGCGAACTCCCTGGCCAACTGGCGGATCTGCGGCGCCGGGATCGCGCACAACGGGCTCATGGCCTCCGGGGTGAAAGGGGAAATCGCCTCCCGCACCTGCGCCAATCCATCCACCTGCAGATGACTGTCGCGCATCGGGCCGTCCAAGAAAATGCTGTTCAGCAGGCCGAACAGCAAGGCCACGTCGCCCCCGGGGCGAATGAACAGATGCTGGTCGGCCATCGCCGCCGTCTCGCTGCGCCGTGGATCGATCACCACCACCTTGCCGCCCCGGGCCTGGATCGCCTTCAGGCGCTTCTCCACGTCGGGCACGGTCATGATGCTGCCATTGGAAGCCAGGGGATTGCCGCCGAGAATCAGCATGAAGTCGGTGTGATCGATATCGGGAATCGGCAACAGCAGGCCGTGGCCATACATCAAGTAGCTGGCCAGGTGCTGGGGCAACTGGTCCACCGAAGTGGCGGAGAAACGGTTGCGGCTCTTGAGCTGGCCGAGGAAGTAGTTGCTATGGGTCATCAGCCCATAGTTATGCACGCTGGGATTGCCCTGGTAGGTGGCCACCGCATCCTTGCCATGGCGCTGCTGGATATCCGCCAGGCGCTCGGCCACCAGGGCGAAGGCCTCATCCCATTCGATCGGCTGCCATTCATTGCCGACCCGCCGCACCGGATGGCGCAGGCGATCCGGATCATCCTGGATGTCTTGCAGGGCCACGGCCTTGGGGCAGATATGGCCACGGCTGAAGCTGTCCTGGGGGTCGCCCTTGATCGAGGTGATCCGCGGGCCGCTTCCCGGCTCTTCGGTGATTTCCAGGGTCAGGCCGCAGATGGCTTCGCACAGGTGGCAGGCACGGTGATGGAGAGTCTTGGTCATGGCCAGTCTCTATTGTTCGACGACACCTGCGATCAGGCATCGGAAGCCAGGACTATGGCGTCAGTCCACCAGGCACGCCAGGGATGTTCGTCCCATGAATCCACGACCATCAACCCGGGACATGCTCGCCACCCTCAGTTGGGCGGCAGCCTGGGCAGGCTGTCCATGGACACCGGCACTCTCGATTCCGCTGGTCCTTGTCCGGGATAAGTGCCCGACAACTGGGCAAGCAGGCGCCAATGTTCATCGAGGCCGGCACTGAGGGTCATCATCCGATCGATCATCTTGCGCGCCGCGTCCCGGGTCACCTGGTCATCGCTGCGCAGCAGTTCGAAGGAAAATGTGGTCACCGAGGCCGTCATGTCGGTAAGGGCCCGGGCCGTGAGCCCCAACAGCGTCATAAGTTGTTGCTCCCTGGACTCCATCGCACACGCTTCCCGGCTGCTGATCCGCCTTTATAACCCCAGCACTTTGCATTAGGAAATGTTTCAGGTTGGCGACCGAGGCTCACCTGGCCGGCAGATCCCCGGCCCATGGGTCAGAAAGCGACCCCGGCCCCGCGGGCAGCGTCCCTTCGATTGCCAAGCCGTGCCGGGGCAGTGTACAAATGCCCGGCTGCTGCCTGGAAACTGATCTTGAAAATGCCGACGCGTTCGCGTCCCGGCTCCTGTGAACACCCTTGATCGCCGTAGCACTATTGGTAATACGCGACATTTAATTATAAGATCGCGCCTTCCCCATTTCGTCGCCCCGTGCGGCTTCCGCCGCAGGTCCAGCCTATTGTTCGATAAAACAAGGCCTAGAGAATCTGCGGTCCGTGGCAAAAAGGTAGTTAATGATGAGCGCAAGGCACTTTCTCTCCCTGATGGATTGCACGCCCGATGAGCTGGTCAGTGTGATCCGTCGAGGCGTCGAGCTGAAGGACCTGCGTAACCGCGGCGTACTCTTCGAGCCCTTGAAGAATCGTGTGCTGGGCATGATCTTCGAAAAGTCCTCGACCCGTACCCGCCTGTCCTTCGAAGCCGGCATGATCCAACTGGGCGGCCAGGCGATCTTCCTGTCGCCACGCGATACCCAACTGGGACGCGGCGAACCCATCAGCGATTGCGCCATCGTCATGTCGCGCATGCTCGACGCCGTGATGATCCGCACCTTCGCCCACAGCACCCTGACCGAGTTCGCGGCCAACTCCCGCGTCCCGGTGATCAACGGCCTGTCCGATGACCTGCATCCCTGCCAACTGCTGGCCGACATGCAGACCTTCCTCGAGCATCGCGGCTCGATCCAGGGCAAGACCGTGGCCTGGATCGGCGACGGCAACAACATGTGCAACAGCTATATAGAAGCGGCCATCCAGTTCGACTTCCAACTGCGCATCGCCTGCCCGGAAGGTTATGAACCCAACCCAAGGTTCGTCGCCCAGGCCGGCGAGCGCGTGACCATCGTCCGCGACCCTCGGGAAGCGGTACAGGGCGCCCATCTGGTGAGCACCGACGTCTGGACCTCCATGGGCCAGGAAGAGGAAACCGCCAAGCGCCTCGAGCTGTTCGCCCCGTTCCAGGTCAACCGGGCCCTGCTCGACCTGGCAGCACCGGATGTGGTGTTCATGCACTGCCTGCCCGCCCACCGCGGCGAAGAAATCAGCCTCGACCTGCTGGACGATCCACGTTCGGTGGCTTGGGACCAGGCGGAAAACCGCCTCCACGCACAAAAGGCCCTGCTCGAGTTCCTCGTCGAGCCGGCGTACCACCACGCATGAGCCAACCATTGCTACTGAACCTGCGCAACCTGGCTTGCGGCTACCAGGACCAGCGCGTGGTGCAGAATCTCAACCTGCACCTCAACGCCGGTGACATCGGCTGCCTGCTGGGCTCCTCCGGTTGCGGCAAGACCACCACCCTGCGGGCCATCGCCGGCTTCGAACCGGTGCACGAAGGGGAAATCCAGCTGGCCGGGGAAACCATTTCCAGCGCTGGCTTCACCCTGGCCCCGGAAAAACGCCGGATCGGCATGGTGTTCCAGGACTACGCGCTGTTTCCGCACCTATCGGTGGCGGACAACATCGCCTTCGGCATCCGCAAGCATCCGCAGAAGGACCGGGTAGTCGCCGAACTGTTGGAACTGGTCAACCTCAAGCAACTGGGCCAGCGCTTCCCCCACGAGCTGTCCGGCGGCCAGCAACAGCGGGTGGCCCTGGCCCGCGCCCTGGCTCCCGAACCGCAGTTGCTGCTGCTCGACGAACCCTTCTCCAACCTCGATGGCGAACTGCGTCGCAAGCTCAGTCATGAGGTGCGCGATATCCTCAAGACCCGCGGCACCAGCGCCATCCTGGTTACCCACGACCAGGAAGAAGCGTTCGCCGTGAGCGACCAGGTAGGGGTATTCAAGGAAGGCCGACTGGAGCAGTGGGACACACCCTACAACCTCTACCACGAGCCACAGACTCCTTACGTCGCCAGCTTCATCGGCCAGGGCTATTTCATTCGTGGCCAGTTGAGCAGCCCGGAGTCGGTGCAGACCGAACTGGGAATGCTGCAGGGCAACCGTGCCTACACCTGGCCGACCGGCGGCGCGGTGGACGTGCTGCTGCGCCCGGACGACATCGTCCACGCACCGGACAGCACCCTCAAGGCCCGGGTAGTGGGCAAGACCTTCCTCGGCGCCTCGACCCTCTATCGCCTGCAACTGCCCACCGGCAGCCAGCTGGAGTCGATCTTCCCGAGCCACGCCGACCACCAGGTCGGAGCCGATGTAGGCATCCGCGTGGCCGCCGAACACCTGGTGCTGTTCCAGGCCTCGGGCAGCACCGCCGCACAGATCGCTGCAAACGATTCGGGCGTGCGCCGCTACAGCAACGCCCACTGACGCAAAAAGCCGGCTGCCGCACAACACGGCAGCCGACCTTGCATTCACGTCTCCCGGTTCAGTCTCGCCCGATATCGGCGAACTTGGCCTGGGTATGCTCGGCCAGCACCGCTGCCGACAACTCCACCTCCAGACCACGACGACCGGCACTGACGAAGATACTGGCAAAGGGCTGTGCGCTGTTGTCGATGAAGGTACGCAAGCGCTTCTTCTGCCCCAGCGGGCTGATCCCCCCCAGCAAATAGCCGGTGGCACGCTGGGCAGCGGCCGGATCGGCCATCTCGGCTTTCTTCACCCCCGCCGCATGGGCCAGGGCCTTCAGGTCGAGACTGCCCACGACCGGCACCACCGCTACCAGCAACTCGCCCTTTTCGCTACTGGCCAGCAAGGTCTTGAACACCTGTGCCGGGTCCAGGCTGAGTTTCTCCGCCGCTTCCAGGCCGTAGGAGGCCGCCTTGGGATCGTGTTCATAACTGTGGATGCGATGTTCGGCGCGAACTTTTTTCAGCAGGTCCAGTGCAGGGGTCATGGCAGCTCCAGGGCAATGATGAAAGGCAAAACAAAGCACCCGGATTTTAGGTTATTCGTCGACAAAAGGCTCTATTCCGAGCCTTGAAAACCAACGCCCCACCACGACCGCGCGACCATCGCTGTCAGTCTTGGCACAACCCCCGAAAAGCATTCATTTGACTGATATCTATAAAATGACCACTCGTTCACTTTCGACCTTTGACAGCGGTGTTTCTTGTCTATATTTTTTCGTTTCTGAATATCATGCGGTAGATCCAAGTTGGCACCCAGTAGCAAGACGAGGCCGGAATGGGGATTCCGTCGTCGTTGGAAGTCGCGCTCCATGCCTTTTGCAGCAGCGCCAGACAACAACAAAAACCGAGGTTCACAATGACAACTGCTCTGCAACAACCATCGCTATCGGGCCAGTGCATCGCCGAGTTCCTGGGTACTGCGCTATTGATCTTCTTCGGTACCGGTTGCGTCGCCGCGCTCAAGGTCGCGGGCGCCAGCTTCGGCCTGTGGGAAATCAGCATCATCTGGGGGATCGGCGTGAGCATGGCGATCTACCTGACCGCCGGTGTTTCCGGCGCACACCTGAACCCCGCCGTGAGCATCGCCCTATGCCTGTTCGCCGACTTTGAAAAGCGCAAACTGCCGTTCTATATCCTGGCCCAGGTCGCTGGCGCCTTCTGCGCCGCCCTGTTGGTTTACACGCTGTACAGCAACCTGTTCTTCGATTTCGAACAAGCCCACCAGATGGTCCGTGGTTCCCAGGCGAGCCTGGAACTGGCCTCAGTGTTCTCCACCTTCCCCAATCCGGCCCTGAGCACCGCCCAGGCCTTCCTGGTGGAAGTGGTGATCACCGCGATCCTGATGGGCGTGATCATGTCCCTGACCGACGACAACAACGGCCTGCCGCGCGGCCCCATGGCACCGCTGCTGATCGGCCTATTGATCGCCGTGATCGGCAGCGCCATGGGCCCGCTGACCGGCTTTGCGATGAACCCGGCGCGGGACTTTGGTCCTAAACTGATGACGTTCTTCACCGGCTGGGGTGAAATCTCCTTCACCGGTGGCCGTGATATCCCGTATTTCCTGGTGCCAATCTTCGCCCCGATCCTGGGTGCCTGCCTCGGCGCAGCAGCCTATCGCGGCCTGATTGCCCGCCACCTGCCCGATGCCGCGCCGGCTGCGCAAACCGAACCAGCCGCTGACGGCAAGGTCAAGGCTTCCTGAATCCGCTGGCGCGGGATCCTGCCCGAATCGATCCCGCGCCTGTTTCCACTCCCTTATTTCGTCCAAGGCAATCGACATGACCGACATTCAGAATAAGAACTACATCATTGCCCTCGATCAGGGTACGACCAGCTCCCGAGCCATCATTTTCGATCGCGACGCCAACGTGGTCTGCACCGCCCAGCGCGAGTTCGCCCAGCACTACCCACAAGCCGGCTGGGTCGAGCATGACCCCATGGAAATCTTCGCCACCCAGAGCGCGGTGATGGTCGAGGCCCTGGCACAAGCCGGCCTGCACCATGACCAGGTGGCTGCCATCGGTATCACCAACCAGCGTGAAACCACCGTGGTCTGGGACAAGAACACCGGCCGCCCGGTCTACAACGCCATCGTCTGGCAATGCCGACGCAGCACCGAGATCTGCCAGCAACTCAAGCGTGACGGCCTGGAAGACTATATCCGCGAGACCACCGGCCTGGTCACCGACCCCTACTTCTCCGGCACCAAGCTCAAGTGGATCCTCGATAACGTCGAAGGCAGCCGCGAGCGGGCCCGCAACGGCGAACTGCTGTTCGGCACCATCGATAGCTGGCTGATCTGGAAATTCACCGGCGGCAAGACCCACGTCACCGACTACACCAACGCCTCGCGCACCATGCTCTTCAACATCCATACCCTGGAGTGGGACGCGAAGATGCTGGAAGTGCTGGACATCCCGCGCGAGATGCTGCCGGAAGTTAAGTCCTCCTCGGAAATCTACGGCCGTACCAAGAGCGGCATCGCCATCGGCGGTATCGCCGGCGACCAGCAAGCGGCGCTGTTCGGCCAGATGTGCGTCGAGCCGGGCCAAGCCAAGAACACCTACGGCACCGGCTGCTTCCTGCTGATGAACACCGGCGACAAGGCGGTGAAGTCCCAGCACGGCATGCTCACCACCATCGCCTGCGGCCCACGCGGCGAAGTGGCCTATGCCCTGGAAGGCGCGGTATTCAACGGCGGCTCCACCGTGCAATGGCTGCGTGACGAGCTGAAGATCATCAACGACGCCCACGACACCGAATACTTCGCCGGCAAGGTCAAGGACAGCAACGGCGTGTACCTGGTACCGGCCTTCACTGGCCTGGGCGCGCCCTACTGGGACCCCTACGCCCGTGGCGCGCTGTTCGGCCTGACCCGTGGCGTGCGCGTGGACCACATCATCCGCGCCGCCCTGGAATCCATCGCCTACCAGACCCGCGATGTACTCGACGCCATGCAACAGGACTCCGGCGAACGCCTCAAGGCCCTGCGCGTGGACGGCGGCGCCGTGGCCAACAACTTCCTCATGCAGTTCCAGGCCGACATTCTCGGCACCCAGGTGGAGCGTCCGCAAATGCGTGAAACCACCGCCCTGGGCGCCGCCTACCTGGCAGGCCTGGCATGCGGTTTCTGGGGCAGCCTGGAAGAACTGCGCGGCAAGGCCGTGATCGAGCGCGAGTTCGAACCACAACTGGCCGAAGCGGAAAAAGAAGAGCTGTATGCGGGCTGGAAGAAAGCCGTCAGCCGCACCCGCGACTGGGAACCCCACGACGAGGCCAAATAAGCCAGATCCTGGACTCCATCTCCAGGCAACCTGGGCAGCCCCCATGACCTGCGGGGCTGCGCAACGAACCGGCATAGCCGCATCCACCACCTGCCGCAGGTGAGGTGTGCGGACCGGTTTTCGAGGCACGGCACTCGCCGTCACCCGGCCTGGCAACTGGTAGGGAGCGGATTCCTGCGGCATCATGGGCAAATTTTGCACGGCAGCCCAAAGGAAGCCCCATGAATCTGCCTCCCCGTCAGCAGCAAATCCTCGATCTGGTCCGCGAGCGTGGCTACGTCAGCATCGAGGAATTGGCCCAGCTGTTCGTCGTCACCCCGCAGACCATCCGCCGCGATATCAACCAGCTGGCGGAAGCCAACCTGTTGCGTCGCTACCACGGTGGCGCGGCCTATGACTCCAGCGTAGAAAACACCGCCTACGCCATGCGCGCCGACCAGATGCGCGATGAGAAACAACGCATCGGCGAAGCCGTTGCCACCCAGATCCCCGACCATGCCTCGCTGTTCATCAACATCGGCACCACTACCGAATCCATCGCCCGCGCCCTGCTCAACCACAGCCACCTGAAGATCATCACCAACAACCTGCACGTGGCCTCGATGCTCAGTGCCAAGGATGATTTCGACGTGCTGCTGACCGGCGGCAATGTCCGGCGCGACGGCGGCGTGGTGGGCCAGGCCAGCGTCGACTTCATCAACCAGTTCAAGGTGGATTTCGCCCTGGTGGGCATCAGCGGCATCGACGAAGACGGCAGCCTGCTGGACTTCGACTACCAGGAAGTGCGGGTCTCCCAGGCGATCATCGCCAACGCCCGGCAAGTGATCCTGGCCGCCGACTCCAGCAAGTTCGGCCGCAACGCGATGATCCGCCTGGGCCCGATCAGCCTGATCGATTGCCTGGTGACCGACCAGCAACCGGTGCCGGCCCTGACCCAACTGCTCAACCAGCACAAGATCCGCCTCGAAGTGGTCTGAGACCGCCTCCCCCTCCCTGCACCGCTCGCGCATTCGAACGATATCCCGCCACCTGGCTGGGTATCGTCGCGCCTGCGTGCCCGCCGCCCGCCGGCACAGCAGCTACAGTTACCTCTCGGTAATGTTCGAAAACTTTCCTTTAGCGGTTTTCCGATCAGTTTTTTCAATCGAAACACGCTGGATGTACCGTTCCTTATCCGCTAATATTTTCGAAAATGAACATTAATGTTCGAATTCAAATATCAAAGCAACACGAGGCTTGCTGATGCCCACTTCTACCTTGCCCGCGCGCCCTCTCTCCGAGGTTTACGATATCGCCGTCATTGGCGGTGGGATCAATGGTGTTGGAATTGCCGCGGATGCGGCGGGTCGCGGCCTGTCCGTGTTCCTTTGTGAAAAGGACGACCTGGCCAGCCACACCTCCTCCGCCAGCAGCAAGCTGATCCACGGTGGCCTGCGCTACCTGGAGCACTACGAATTCCGCCTGGTGCGCGAGGCCCTGGCCGAACGCGAGGTGTTGCTGGCCAAGGCCCCGCACATCGTCAAGCCGATGCGCTTCGTCCTGCCGCACCGCCCTCACCTGCGCCCGGCCTGGATGATCCGCGCCGGCCTGTTCCTCTACGATCACCTGGGCAAGCGCGAGAAGCTCGCCGGCTCGCGCGGCCTGAAGTTCGGTGCCGACAGCGCACTGCAAGCGCAGATCACCCGGGGCTTCGAGTATTCCGACTGCTGGGTCGACGACGCCCGCCTGGTGGTGCTCAACGCCATGTCCGCCCGTGAACATGGCGCCCACGTGCATACCCAGACCCGCTGCGTCAGCGCCCGTCGTAGCAAGGGCCTGTGGCAACTGGACCTGGAGCGTGCCGACGGCAGCCTGTTCTCCATCACCGCCAAGGCCTTGGTGAATGCCGCCGGCCCTTGGGTCGCCAAGTTCATCAAGGACGACCTGAAGCTGGAATCGCCCTACGGCATCCGCCTGATCCAGGGCAGCCACCTGATCGTGCCCAAGCTGTACGAAGGCGAGCACGCGCATATCCTGCAGAACGAGGACCAGCGCATCGTCTTCACCATTCCCTACCTCGACCAGTTCACCCTGATCGGCACCACCGACCGCGAATACACCGGCGATCCGGCCAAGGTGGCGATCACCGAGGGGGAAACCGACTACCTGCTGCAAGTGGTCAACGCCCACTTCAAGAAACAACTGAGCCGCGACGACATCCTGCACACTTATTCCGGGGTTCGTCCGCTGTGCAACGACGAGTCCGACAACCCGTCGGCGGTCACCCGTGACTACACCCTGGCCCTGTCCGGCAATGGTGACGAGGCGCCCTTGCTGTCGGTGTTCGGCGGCAAGCTGACCACCTACCGCAAGCTGGCGGAATCGGCCATGGCCCAGCTGGCCCCTTACTTCAAGCACGCCAAGCCAAGCTGGACGGCCCAGGCCAGCCTGCCCGGCGGCGAGGACATGAGCACGCCGCAAGCCCTGGCCGAAGCCATCCGCAGCCAATACGACTGGGTGCCCAGCCAGATTGCACGGCGCTGGGCCACCACCTACGGCAGCCGCACCTGGCGCCTGCTGGAAGGCGTGCAAGACCTGGGCGACATGGGCGAACACCTGGGCGGCGGCCTCTACAGCCGCGAAGTGGACTACCTGTGCAGCGAGGAATGGGCGCTCAAGGCCGAGGACATCCTCTGGCGCCGCAGCAAGCTGGGGCTGTTCACCACCGAACAGGAACAGCAGCAACTGCGGGAATACCTGGAAAAAGTCGAGCACAATCGCGGCAAGATCAAGGCAGCTTGAATCTCTAGCCCAACCAGCCCCTGCACCTTGTGGTCCAGGGGCTTTTTTGTACCTGTACAGCGGACATCCGCGGCACCGAAGAGCTCAAGAGAGCCGATGCCGAACGTTCGGTTTTCCGAACGCTGCTTGCAGGGTGGTTCGGTTAACCGGATAGCCTGGCTAGGCGGGTTTCGTCATGAATATTTAATTCCCTTTAAAATCAAATAGTTGATCGTTATCTACTGGTCTGGCACGACTCATGCTCTACACTGTTCGACGAATGCCTGTCGTGCCAACACAACAGGAGCCGTCAAGGCATTCGCTGTATAAAAGAGCCGTCGAACTGGCTTCATAAAAAAAACAAATGTCGAGGAAATACTGATGCGCATCGTTCCCCAGCTGTTGGGCGCAGCTATCGCTGCAGCTCTGATTAGCACTCCAGTTCTCGCTGCCGAGCTCACCGGCACACTGAAGAAAATCAAAGAGTCCGGCACCATCACCCTCGGACATCGCGACGCTTCCATTCCGTTTTCCTATATCGCTGACGCTTCCGGCGTACCGGTCGGCTACTCCCACGACATCCAGCTGAAGATCGTCGAAGCGCTCAAGAAAGACCTCGACATGCCTGACCTCAAGGTCAAGTACAACCTGGTCACCTCCCAGACCCGTATCCCGCTGGTACAGAACGGCACCGTGGACGTCGAGTGCGGCTCCACTACCAACAACGTCGAGCGCCAGCAACAGGTCGACTTCTCGGTCGGCATCTTCGAGATCGGTACCCGCCTGCTGTCCAAGAAGGACTCCACCTACAAGGACTTCGCTGATCTGAAGGGCAAGAACGTGGTAACCACCGCCGGTACCACCTCCGAGCGTATCCTCAAGGCCATGAACGCCGACAAGCAGATGGGCATGAACGTGATCTCCGCCAAGGACCACGGCGAGTCGTTCCAGATGCTGGAATCGGGCCGTGCCGTCGCCTTCATGATGGACGACGCCCTGCTGGCCGGTGAGATGGCCAAGGCCAAGAAGCCTACCGACTGGGCCGTGACCGGTACCCCCCAGTCCTACGAAATCTACGGCTGCATGGTCCGCAAGGGTGATGCTCCCTTCAAGAAAGCCGTGGACGACGCCATCGTCGCTACCTACAAATCGGGCGAAATCAACAAGATCTACGACAAGTGGTTCCAATCGCCGATCCCGCCAAAAGGCCTGAACCTGATGTTCCCGATGAGCGACGAGCTCAAGGCCCTGATCGCCAATCCGACCGACAAAGCGGCTGACGACAAAAAGTCCTGATTCCTGACTAACCTTACTCCTGAGGGGGCCCTGGCCTCTTCAGGAGCCTGTCACTACCTGCTGGCACATTCTGGAAACACTCGCACCGGTGGTTGTCGAGCCGATAGCGCGTGCCTGGCCGTCCAGGCCAGAAGGGAACGGATCTCCCCAGGCGGGTGCTTGTAGTACATCGAACGATCTGAGGGGTAACCCCAATGAATTACAACTGGGACTGGGGCGTGTTCTTCAAGTCCACCGGCGTGGGCAGCGAGACCTATCTCGACTGGTTCATCTCCGGACTGGGCTGGACCATCGCCATCGCCGTGGTGGCCTGGATCATCGCATTGATACTGGGATCGATCCTGGGGGTCATGCGTACCGTGCCGAACCGCCTGGTGTCGGGCATCGCCACCGTCTACGTGGAGATCTTCCGCAACGTGCCCCTGTTGGTGCAGCTGTTCATCTGGTACTTCCTGGTGCCCGACCTGCTGCCGCAGAACCTGCAGGACTGGTACAAGCAGGATCTCAACCCGACCACCTCGGCCTACCTGAGCGTCGTCGTCTGCCTGGGCCTGTTCACCGCCGCCCGGGTCTGCGAACAAGTACGCACCGGTATCCAGGCCCTGCCCCGCGGCCAGGAGTCCGCCGCTCGCGCCCTGGGCTTCAAGCTGCCGCAGATCTACTGGAACGTGCTGCTGCCCCAGGCCTATCGGATCATCATTCCGCCGCTCACCTCGGAATTCCTCAACGTCTTCAAGAACTCTTCCGTGGCCTCGCTGATCGGCCTGATGGAGCTGTTGGCCCAGACCAAGCAGACCGCCGAGTTCTCGGCCAACCTGTTCGAAGCCTTCACCCTGGCCACCCTGATCTACTTCACCCTGAACATGAGCCTGATGCTGCTGATGCGCCTGGTGGAGAAGAAAGTCTCGGTCCCCGGCTTGATCTCCGTGGGAGGTAAATAATGGAATTCGACTTCTCGGGCATCGTCCCGGCCATTCCCGGCCTGTGGAACGGCATGCTGATGACCCTCAAGCTGATGGTCCTGGGCGTGGTCGGGGGGATCATCCTCGGCACCCTGCTGGCCCTGATGCGCCTGTCCCACAACAAACTGCTGGCGAACATCGCCGGCGCCTACGTCAACTACTTCCGCTCGATCCCGCTGCTGCTGGTGATCACCTGGTTCTACCTGGCGGTGCCTTTCGTGCTGCGCTGGATCACCGGCGAAGACACCCCGATCGGCGCGTTCACCTCGTGCATCGTGGCCTTCATGATGTTCGAAGCGGCGTACTTCTGCGAAATCGTCCGGGCCGGCGTGCAGTCGATTCCCAAGGGCCAGATGGGCGCCGCCCAGGCCCTGGGCATGACCTACGGCCAGACCATGCGCCTGATCATCCTGCCCCAGGCGTTCCGCAAGATGACCCCGCTGCTGCTGCAGCAGAGCATCATCCTGTTCCAGGACACCTCCCTGGTGTACACCGTGGGCCTGGTGGACTTCCTCAACGCCTCGCGCTCCAGCGGCGACATCATCGGCCGCTCCAATGAATTCCTGATCTTCGCCGGTCTGGTGTATTTCACAATCAGCTTCGCCGCCTCGCTGCTGGTCAAGCGTCTGCAAAAAAGGTTCGCCGTATGATCTCTATCAAAAACGTCAACAAGTGGTATGGGGACTTCCAGGTACTGACCGACTGCAGCACCGAGGTCAAGAAAGGTGAGGTGGTGGTGGTCTGCGGGCCGTCCGGTTCGGGCAAGTCGACCCTGATCAAGTGCGTCAATGCCCTGGAGCCTTTCCAGAAGGGCGACATCGTGGTCGACGGCACCTCCATCGCCGATCCCAAGACCGACCTGCCCAAGCTGCGCTCGCGGGTGGGCATGGTGTTCCAGCACTTCGAACTGTTCCCGCACCTGAGCATCACCGAGAACCTGACCATCGCCCAGATCAAGGTCCTGGGCCGCAGCAAGGAAGAGGCCACCAAGAAAGGCCTGCAATTGCTCGAGCGGGTGGGCCTGGCTGCCCACGCCCACAAGCATCCGGGTCAGCTTTCCGGCGGCCAGCAACAACGTGTGGCCATCGCCCGCGCCCTGGCCATGGACCCGATCGTCATGCTGTTCGACGAACCGACCTCGGCCCTGGACCCGGAAATGGTCAACGAAGTGCTGGATGTGATGGTGCAACTGGCCAACGAAGGCATGACCATGATGTGCGTCACCCACGAAATGGGCTTTGCCCGCAAGGTAGCGAACCGAGTGATCTTCATGGACAAGGGCCAGATCATCGAGGACTGCCAGAAGGAAGAGTTCTTCGGCGATATCAACGCCCGCTCCGAACGTGCGCAGCACTTCCTCGAGAAGATCCTGCAGCACTGATACGGCGGCGTTCCGCCCGCCCTCGTGGCAAGGGAGCCTGCTCCCACGGGGTCGCCTGGCGACCCCCAACCTGCGAACGGATCTTGCCTGGCACAACGCACCCAGCGCTCTACGACGGCCCCCCGGGCCGAGCGCGAGTGCGCCCTGTCGCCATGCTGGTTGACCCAAGGCATCTGTGATGAAATGCGACCCCACTCTCTATCGCGCCACGCCGCCATCACTCGCCGTGAAACCCCGTCTGATCCGTCATCTGTTGCTGCCGCCTTTGGTCATCGCCCTGATGGCCGCCCTGGGCTACGCCGGATTCTGGATCAGCGAGCACAACGGCATCCGCACCCTGGGTGAAAACGGCGCGCGCCAACTGGAGCTGCATGCCCGCGCCGTAGAGAGCGAGATCAGCAAGTACACCTACCTGCCCAGCCTGCTGGAGCTGGAATCCAGTGTCTCGCAATTGCTGGCCGACCCTTCGCCGGAGCACCGCCAGGCGGTCAACCAGTACCTCGAAGGCTTGAACCGGCGCAGCCGCAGCCGGGCCATCTATGTCATGGACACCACCGGCCGGGTACTGGCCACCAGCAACTGGCGCGATGTCGACAGCTACCTGGGCGAAGACCTGTCGTTCCGGGCCTACTACCAGAACGCCGTGCGCGGTTACCCCGGGCGCTTCTACGGCATCGGCAGCACCAGTGGCGAGCCCGGCTACTACCTGGCCCACGGCCTGGAGGAGCAAGGCAAGATCATCGGCGTGGCGGTGGTCAAGGTCCGCCTCGAAGCCCTGGAGGAACGCTGGCAACGGGCGCGCATGGAAGCCTTCGTCAGCGACGAGAACGGCATCATCATCCTCTCCAGCGATCCGAGCCGCCGCCTCAAGTCGGTCCGCCCCCTGAGCGACGACACCAAGGAACGCCTGGCCCGCAGCCTGCAGTACTACTGGTTCCCGCTCAACGAACTGGAACCCCTGGCCCGCGAGCGCCTGGACGAGGGCGTGGAGAAACTCACCTTCCCCGCCAATACCGAGCTGGCGGACGAAGAACAGCCCATCAGCTACCTGTCCCAGACTCGGCCCCTGAGCGACACCCCGTGGAACTTCACCCTGCTGACGCCCTTGCAGGACCTGCGCCGCGAAGCCATCAACCAGGGCATCCTGGTGGCCGTGGCCTTCGCCCTGGTGGCTTTCCTGATGATCGCCTGGAACGAACGGCGCAAGGTCATCGCCACCCGCCTGGCCGCCCGCGAGGCCTTGCAGGAAGCCAACAGCCAGCTCGAACGACGGATCACCGAGCGCACCGCCGACCTGCGCGCCAGCAACGAACGGCTCAAGGCGCAGATCCGTGAGCGCCGCCAAGCCGAGGAGACCCTGCGCCGGGCCCAGGATGAGCTGGTCCAGGCCGGCAAGCTGGCAGCCATCGGCCAGATGTCCACCAGCATCGCCCACGAACTCAACCAGCCGCTGGCAGCGCTGCGCACGCTATCGGGCAACACCGTGCGCTTCCTCGAGCGCGGCGCTCTGGATACCGCCAGCGCCAACCTCAAGACCATCAATGAACTGATCGATCGCATGGGCCGCATCACCGCCAGCCTGCGCTCCTTCGCCCGTCGTGGCGACGACCAGGGCCAGGCCAGCCTGGGCAAGGCGGTGGACGCCGCCTTGCAAGTCCTCGGCGCGCGCCTGGAACCGCTGCCCCTGCAACTGCATCGCGACTTCGCCGAGCAGACCCTGCAGATCGACCAGACACGCCTGGAGCAGATCCTGGTCAACCTCATAGGCAACGCCCTGGATGCCATGCAGGCACAGCCGGCGCCGCAGCTCTGGCTCGAAGGCGAATCCGCCGACGGCAAGTACCGCCTGCGGGTACGGGACAATGGCCATGGCATCGACCCCGAGACACGCAAGCATCTGTTCGAACCCTTCTTCACCACCAAACCCGGCGAACAAGGGCTGGGACTGGGCCTGACCCTGTCCGCCAGCCTCGCCGCCGCCACCGGCGGCAGCCTGGGGGTGGAACATCCGGCAAGCGGCGGCACCGCCTTTGTCCTCAGCTTGCCCCTGGCAAGCCCTAATCGAGCCGAGCCGATATGAACCACGAGCTGACCGTGCTGATCGTCGAAGACGACCCCCATGTCCTGCTGGGTTGCCAACAGGCCCTGGCCCTGGAAGACATTCCCTGCATCGGCGTGGGCAGCGCCGAAGATGCCCTGGCCCAGGTCGGGGACAACTTTCCCGGCATCGTGGTCAGCGACATCCGCCTGCCGGGCATCGACGGCCTGGAACTGCTGACCCGCCTCAAGGCTCGCGATCGCAGCCTGCCGGTGGTCTTGATCACCGGCCATGGCGACATCTCCATGGCGGTGGGGGCGATGCAGAACGGCGCCTACGACTTCATGGAAAAGCCCTTTTCCCCCGAGCGCCTGGTGGAAGTGGCTCGCCGCGCCCTGGAACAACGTGGCCTGGCCCGTGAAGTGAGTTCACTACGGCGCCAGCTGGCCGAACGCAGCTCCCTGGAGGGGCGAATCATCGGCCGCTCGCCGGCGATGCAGAACCTGCGGGAATTGATCGCCAACGTCGCCGATACCTCGGCCAACGTGCTGATCGAAGGCGAGACCGGCACCGGCAAGGAACTGGTCGCCCGATGCCTGCACGACTTCAGTCGGCGCCACCAGCAACAGTTCGTCGCCTTGAACTGCGGCGGCCTGCCGGAAAACCTGTTCGAGAGCGAAATCTTCGGCCACGAGGCAAACGCCTTCACCGGTGCCGGCAAGCGGCGCATCGGCAAGATCGAGCACGCTCACCAGGGCACGCTGTTCCTCGATGAAGTGGAAAGCATGCCCATCAACTTGCAGATCAAGCTGTTGCGGGTGCTGCAGGAGCGTACCCTGGAGCGCCTGGGCTCGAACCAGAGCGTGGCCGTGGACTGCCGGGTGATCGCCGCCACCAAGTCGGACCTCAACCAGTTGAGCCAGGCCAAGGAGTTTCGCAGCGACCTGTACTACCGCCTCAACGTGGTGACCCTGGAGCTGCCGCCCCTGCGCGAGCGGCGCGAAGACATCCTGCAACTGTTCGAGCACTTCCTGCAGCAGTCGTCCCTGCGCTTCGACCGCGTGGCGCCGGAGCTGGACAACCAGACCCTGTCGAACCTGATGAGCCACGACTGGCCGGGCAACGTGCGCGAATTGCGCAACGTCGCCGAGCGCTTCGCCCTGGGCCTGCCGGCCTTCAAGAAAGCCGGCAGTGGCAGCGGCCAGGGCCTGGGCTTCGCCGAGGCGGTGGAAGCCTTCGAGCGCAACCTGTTGAACGATGCCTTGCAACGCAGCGGCGGTAACCTCAGCCAGGCCAGCCAGGAGCTGGGCATGGCCAAGACCACGCTGTTCGACAAGGTCAAGAAGTACGGCCTGAGCCACTGACCCCAAGGCGCCCTATCCATGGATCTGTTGTTGAAAGCCGCGCTGGGCGCGGCTGTAGTGGTGATTCTCGCAGCCCTGGCCAAGACCCGGAACTACTACATCGCCGGGCTGGTACCGCTGTTCCCGACCTTCGCCCTGATCGCCCACTACATCGTCGGCAAAGGACGTTCGCTGGACGACCTGAAGACCACCATCCTGTTCGGCATGTGGTCGATCATTCCCTACTTCGTCTACCTGGCGACCCTGTACTTGATGGTCGACCGCCTGCGCCTGGAGGCCTCCCTGGCGGTGGCCGCGGTGGCCTGGCTGATGGCCGCCAGCATCCTGGTCGGCGTCTGGGTCCGGGTCCACGCCTGAGGCCTGCCAGGCCGAAGACCCAGCCGCCCCGACCGGCTCGGCCAGACAAGCCTGGCCCGACCCTTGCATTTACCCGGCAAAGCCCACCCGGCCTGCGTTTTAGCCTGACCACGCAGTTTTCCGGGGGGCGCTGCCATGGGTAAAGTACACCTTGAACATTCTAGATCTCGACCACAGCCTGACCGCCCAGGAGCCCATCATCCGGCGCCTGCAAAGTGGCCAGGCGCAACGCATCGACCTGCTGGACCTGGGCCCCAGGCTGCGGCTCTGGTCCACCGAGCGCACCTATCGCCAATTCATCGAGCGCCTCGAACGGCGGCCCCGGCGTAGCGGCCCACAGCCGGAAATCTTCTTCGTCGGCTCCGGCGACTATCACCACCTGACCCCGGCCTTCTTGCGCAACCTGCCGGAGCCGGTGAGCCTGATCCACTTCGACAACCATCCGGACTGGGTGCGCCTGGCCCCGCGCCGGCATTGCGGATCCTGGGTCAACCGGGCGCTGCAACTGCCCAATATCCAGCGCATCGTCACCCTGGGGCCCTGCAGCGAAGACCTGCACAACCCGCAACTGCGCGGCGGCAACCTCGGCGCCTTGAAGCACGGCAAGTTGCAATTGTTCCCCTGGCAGCACGAACCCTCCCGGGTCTGGGGCCGGGTCGGCGATGGCGCCGGGCACCAGCAGCAAGACCAGCACCTGCACTGGCGCAACCTGGCCCAGCAGGACTGGACGGACTTCCTCGACAGCATGATCGCCAGCCTGCCCACCGCGGCGGTCTGGATCACCATCGACAAGGACGTGCTGGCCAGCGAGGACGCCGCCACCAACTGGGACCAGGGCGGCATGCGCCTGGAACACCTGCTGCAAGCCATCCGCGCCCTGGCCGCGCGCAAACGGATACTGGGTATCGATGTTTGCGGCGAATTCGCCCAACCGGCCTTCAGCAATGCCTTCAAGCGCTGGGAGGCCAAGTCCGACCAGCCACCGCCCGAACGCTGGAGCCAGGAGGATCTGTTGCGCAACTCGGTGACCAATGAAGCCCTGATTTCGCTGTTCGAGGAGCTGTTCCCATGACTTTGACCGTCGTGTTGCTGGTGGCCTTTTCCATCCTCCTGGATGTGATCGGCCAGTTGTGTTTCAAGCTGGGCCTGGACCGCTTGCCGGAGCTGGAGGGGGGCTTTCGCCTGAACGCCTTCTGGGGCCAGGTGTTCAACGCTCCGCTGCTGTGGTGCGGGGTAGGCGCCTACGTGGTGGAGTTTTTCGTCTGGCTCGAGGCCCTGTCCCGGGCCCCCCTGAGCCTGCTGTTCCCGGCTGCGGCCCTGGGTTATTGCGGAGTGGTGCTGGCGGGCAAGGTGGTGCTGGGGGAAACCGTCAGCCGCCGGCGCTGGCTCGGCACCCTGGTAATCACCGCCGGCGTGATGCTGGTCTGCCTCGCCAGTACCTGAGCCCTGTCCAACCGATACAAGGAAACGCTTCATGAGTTCGAACCAAGCTAACGACTGGCTGCATGGCCGCCTGGGTACCCTGCTGCTGTGGTTCTTGTTGATCAGTTTCGAAGGGGCCGGCCAGATCGCCACCAAGGTCGGTGGCGACCAGCTGGGACAGATGGATTTCAGCCTGCAATGGCTGGCGGCGGTCGTCGCCAATCCCGGGGTGCTGACGGCGATCGCCTGCTACATCGGCGCATTCTTCGTCTGGATGCTGATCCTGCGGCGCAGCAGCCTGTCCCTGGCCTTTCCCCTGAGCGCCCTGGTGTATGTGGTGGTGCTGCTGGGCTCGTGGCTGATGCTGGGCGAGCAGATCAACCCGCTGCACTGGCTCGGGGTCTTCGTGATCATGGGCGGGATCGCCCTGCTGGCCGAAGGCGAGGAAGCCTGAAAACACCCTGCGCCCGCTGCGCAACCTTCGGCAGCGGTACAGGATCGGCTTCGTGTAGCCGCTGCCGCCAGGCTGCGACAAGGTCATCAGGACCTTCAGGCTTCAGCCTCCTGCGGCAGCTGCGCGGTCGTGCGCAGCCTTCGGCGGCAGCTACAGGTTACTTGCGGTGGGAAACCAAAAAGCCCAGTCCGTGGGACACCGGGATCACTTTCACCCCCGCCGCACGCTGTTCCTCGCGAATCTGGCGATGGAAGGCCTTGACCTTGGTCCAGTGCATCTTCGGCCGGTAGTGGTGCTCGGCGTGGTAGCCGTTGTTCATCCAGATCAGGTTGTACAGCGGGCTGTAGGAACTCACGCCCCAGGCGATCGGCAGGTCGGGATTGCCGCCCAGGTGCTCGTAGTAGCCATTGAGCGACGACAGCGACTGGCCCAGGTACCAGAACGGCAACAGCACCAGCACCGCGTGCCAGTCGAAGAGTGCCAGGGCCAGGTAGAAGACCACGGTCACGGCGATTTCCACTTTCACCCAGCGGGCATCGTCCGGGCGCTTGCGCTGCATTTGCTGGTAGATCTCCTTCGGATCATCGCGAAAGAAACTGAGGAAGGTATAGGCCCATGGGTTGTCCGGCTGGCCGTTCTTGCCATGCAGGTAGATCGACAGCGGATCGACGGTCTTGCCACTGGCGTCCGGCAGGTCGGAGTTGCCCCGGTGGTGGCGGTTATGGATGTCGCGGTACAGGGTCTGGGAAAAACCGATGGTCACCGACAGCAGCAGGTCGAAGGCGCGGTTCATCCAGGAGGGCGTGAAGTAGGCGTTGTGGATCTGGTTGTGGGAAATGCTGTTGATACTCCACGACAGGCTGACGGCGTACAGCAGCGCGGCCGGGATGATGATCCACCAGGACAGCGCGTGGAAATCCAGCACCAGCCACAGGACGAAGGCGAAATGCGCCAGGGCCATGACGATCGGGATCAGGTCCCAGAGTGAATAGGCGAGCAAACGGTAAGCAGGACGGGCCATGAAGAACTTCCTGAGAAATTGAATTCATGGCGCCCATTGCAAAGGCCAGACCAGTTTTCCTCCTGGCGGCGCCCATGGCTGGTCCAGCCCCGGGCGCCAGGCCGCAAAGCCCTCAGAAACGGTAGCTGATGGCGGTCTGTACTTGTCCCTGGTTGACGTGGCCCTTGTCGCGCACGATGGTGCTGTCGGCCGCCGAGTTGACCAGGCGGATCCAGCTGGCGCTGGCCACCAGCGACCAGTTGCGCCCCAGCGGGACCTGGATGTTCTGGGTCAGGGTGAAGTTCTGCAGGCCACCGCCGGCGTCATAGCGCTGGATGCCAGAGGCCAGGAACTCCTTGGTGCTGACACCGAAGAAGGTCTGGTTCTGCCGGGCATCGGCAAAGTGCAGGGTCAGGTTGTTGCTGCCGATGATGCCCATGCCCAAGGGGTAGCCGATCTCGGCGCCCACCTTGCCCAGCATGCCGCCCTGGCCACCGGAACCGCCCACGGCCTGGCCCACGGCGGCGAACACGCGCCAGAAATCATCCGGGGCGTACTGCACGAAACCACCTACGTCAGCCATGTCCGGCACGTCCCGCAACCCGCGCAACGAGCCGTCGGCATTACGCCCCTGCAGGTAATTGATGTAGGGCCCGGCACTCCAGCCATTGCTCTTGAAGGCATCCCAGGTCAGGCCGTCGTCGGTGCTCAGGCTGACATCGCCCCAGTCCAGGTCCAGGTAGGGCAAGGGCGTGGTGTCGTAGCGGCTGGCCGTAGGATCGTGGGGTTGGTAGCCGATGCCCAGGCCCACTTCGCCAGTGATGCCGGAGTCGCCCCAGGCGCTACAGGCAAGGCCCAGCGACAGCAGGCCGGCCAGGAGGGAGGGGAAGGTGAACCTTGGCATGAATGAAATTCCTTATCTGAAAATGCGCGCATCAATCACCACGGACAGCCTCGAGCGCAAGCACTGATGTTGTTTGTAGCAAGCTACAAAAATTGTAGCTACCAAGCTACAAATCGCCTGCCCTTCCAAGCAAAGCCCCAGCCCCGCTGGGTTTCCCCTACTTGGCACAGTCCCTGCTCTACCTCTGCCACAAGCGTACACAACGCTCTTATTCAACAGGTAACAGCAGATGATGCACTGGCATATCGTATGTGACTTCGACGGGACCATCTCCCGCGCCGACGTGATCGATAACGTCCTCCAACGCTTCGCCGACCCAAGCTGGGAAACCATCGAGCAAGAGTGGCTGGACGGTCATATCGGCTCCCGGGAATGCCTCAGTCGCCAACTGGCCCTGGTCAAGGCCTCGCCCGCCGAATTGCTGGGCTACTTCGACAGTGTCGAGATCGACCCCGACTTCCCTGACTTCGTCGACCATGTGATCGGCCTGGGGGCCACCATCGAAGTGGTCAGCGACGGCATCGAACAGGGCATCGCCCGCATCCTGGCGCGCAACTACGTGACCCTGCTGCCGATCCTCGCCAACCGCCTGCGCCAGGTCGACCACAACAGCTGGCGCATCGACTTCCCCTATTCCAGCGACGCTTGCCGGGCCGCTTCCGGCAACTGCAAGTGCAAGTCCACCCCGCGCGGCAAACGCGTGCTGGTGATCGGCGACGGCCAGTCCGACATGTGCGTGGCCTCCACCGCCGACTTCGTCTTCGCCAAGGGCCGCCTGGCCGAGTACTGCGAACGCAACGCCATTCCCTACGCGCGCTTCGACTCCTTCGCCGAACTGCCGGCGCTGCTGGCCAAGCTGCCGCGCGAAGCCGCCAACGCCACCACTTTCTCTCTTGAAACCCAGGAACTCTTCCACCATGTCTGATATCCGCATCGCTACCGCAGAAGACCAGGTCCTTCTGGAAAAAGAAGCCAAGTACTGCTCCTACGGCGATACCGTCCACTACATCGAACCCCCGCGCATCTTCAGCCGCTGCGAAGGCTCCTACGTCTGGGACACCGAAGACCAGGCCTACCTCGACCTGCAGATGTGGTACTCGGCGGTGAACTTCGGCTACGCCAACCCGCGCCTGAACAACGCCCTGAAGCAGCAGATCGACACCCTGCCGCAGATCGCCAGCCAGTACCTGCACAAAGGCAAGATCGAGCTGTCGGAAATGATCGCGGTCGACGCCAAGAAGAAGTTCGGCCTCGACGGTCGCGTGCACTTCAACGTCGGTGGTTCGCAGTCCGTCGAGGACTCGCTGAAAGTCGTGCGTAACGCCAGCAACGGCAAGAGCCTGATGTTCGCCTTCGAAGGCGGCTACCACGGTCGTACCCTGGGCGCCTCGTCCATCACCTCCAGCTACCGCTACCGCCGCCGCTACGGCCACTTCGGCGAGCGTGCGCAGTTCATTCCGTTCCCGTACCACTTCCGCGGCCCGAAAGGCATGACCAAGGAAGAGTACGGCAGCCACTGCGTGAAGCAGTTCGCCCGTCTGTTCGAAACCGAATACAACGGGGTCTGGGACCCGAAGGTCGGCCAGAGCGAATACGCAGCATTCTACGCCGAGCCGATCCAGGGCACCGGCGGCTACGTGATCCCGCCGATGAACTTCTACCGCGAGCTCAAGCAAGTACTGGATCAGCACGGCATCCTGCTGGTGGTCGACGAAATCCAGATGGGCTTCTACCGTACCGGCAAGCTGTGGTCGATCGAGCACTTCGACGTCCAGCCTGACGTGATCGTGTTCGGCAAGGCATTGACCAACGGCCTCAACCCGCTGGGCGGCATCTGGGCCCGTGAAGAGCTGATCAACCCGGGCGTGTTCCCGCCAGGCTCGACCCACTCCACCTTCGCCTCCAACCCGCTGGGCACCGCCGTGGGCCTGGAAATGTTCAAGATGACCAGCGAGATCGACTACGGCGCGATGGTCATGGAGAAGGGCAAGTACTTCCTCGAAGGCCTCAAGGACCTGCAGAAGCGCTACCCGATCATCGGCGACGTCGACGGCCTGGGCCTGGCCCTGCGCTGCGAGATCTGCACCACCGACGGCTTCACCCCGGACAAGGCGACCCTGGACTACATGGTCGAGGAAGGCATGAAGGGCGACATCGAGATCGACGGCCAGCGCCTGGGCCTGATCCTCGACGTGGGCGGCTACTACAAGAACGTGATCACCCTGGCACCATCGCTGGAAATCAGCTACGCGGAAATCGACCTGGGTATCGCCCTGCTGGACCGCCTGCTGGATCGGGCCATGAAGCGATGAGCATGGCTGAGATCGATCTGGGCGAAGGCGACGCCGGCTTCGTTCTCGGCACGGGTCAGGTCGGGATCTTGTTGATCCACGGCCTGACCGGCACCCCGACGGAACTCCGTCGGGTGGCCCAGGGCCTGGCCAAGGACGGTACGTGCACCGTGTACGTACCGACCCTGCCCGGGCACTGCGGGGACAACAGCGACCTGCAGGCCACGGGCTGGCAGGACTGGTACCAAGGCGTGCGCAAGACCTTCGCCGCCATGCAGCAACGCCACGAGCAGGTGTTCGTCGGCGGCCTGTCCATGGGCGCGGTGATGTCGATGTACCTGGCCTCCGAGCACCCGGGGCGGATCAGCGGCCTGCTGATGTATTCCACCACCCTCAAGTACGACGGCTGGAGCATCAACAAGCTGGCGTTCCTGACCCCGCTGCTGATGAAGATCCCGTTCGGCGTGCATATCTGCCGCTTCGAGGAAAAACCACCCTACGGCATCAAGAACGAACGCCTGCGGGCCATCGTCGAGAAGCAGATGAAGGCCGGCGCCAGCAGCGATGCCGGACTCCTGACCATGGAGGGCGTGACGGTGCGCGAGTTGCACCGGATGAACGCCGTGGTCAAGAAACGCATGCCGTCGATCATGACCCCGGCCCTGGTCCTGCACTCCAGCGAAGACGACATCACCAGTACCTGGAATGCCGACTACGTGGAGCGCAAGCTCGGCGGCCCGGTGACCAAGATCCTCCTGGACAACTGCTACCACATGATCACCGTGGACCTGCAATACCAGCGGGTGATCGAGCTGAGCGCCGACTTCATCCAGCAACGGGTGACCAGCCCGAGCCTGCGCGAAGACTATCGACAGCTGGCGTGACTTAAGGACGAGACGTGATTACCGCCCAAGCCTTTTCAACCATACAGGCCATCGAACGCAGTGCCTGGAACGACTGTTTTCCAGGGGCCCTGGAGGATTGGGACTATTATCTGGCCGTGGAAAAAGCCGCCATCGCCGATTTCCGCTGGCGCTACCTGGCGATCTACGAGGGATCGACCCTGGTGGCGGTGGCACCGGCCTTCACCACCCAGTACCGGCTCGATACCACGGTTTCGGGGCTGGCCAAGCGCTTTACCGAGCGCCTGGAACGCCAATGGCCCGGGGTCCTGCAACTGCGCCTGTACGCCATCGGCTCGCCAGTGGCCGAACAGTGCAATGTCGGCACCGCCAGCCATGTCCCGGCCGAACGCCGCCAAGCCCTGCTGGACGAGTTGCTGAAGCTGGCCCGGGCCGACGCCGACGGCTTCGGCATCGGCCTGATGGCGGTCAAGGACGCCGCCAGCCACGACCGGCAATGGGCCGCCAGTTGCCTGGCCGCCGGGCTGCAGGCGATGCCGAGCCTGCCCAGCGCCCTGCTGCCGATACCCTTCGCCTCCATCGACGCCTACCTGGGCACCCTGGGCAAGTCCACCCGCAAGGACCTGCGCCGCAAGCTCCGGGCGCCGGCGCCGCGCATCGAGTGGCGGCAGCGGGTCGACGACGTGCTACCGGACATCATGCGCCTGTACGAGGCGACCCTGAACCGCGCCGACCTGCAGTTCGAACGCCTGCCGGCGGAGTACTTCACTGGCATCCTCGAACAGCTGGGTGAACGGGCCGCCTGCGTCCTGTACTGGGTCGGCGAGCAACTGGTGGCGTTCAACCTGGTGCTCATCGACCAGCATCGGCTGATCGACAAGTTCTTCGCCCACGACCTGGATGTCACCCGTGAGCACAACCTGTATTTTCGCAGCTGGCTGGCCAACGTCGACTACTGCATCCAGCAGCGCATCCCGCTGTACGAGTGCGGCCAGGCCGGTTATGCGAGCAAATTGCGCCTGGGCTGCCGCTTCACCGCTAACATGCTGTTTTTCCGCCACCGCAATCCCTTGCTCAACGCGTTGCTGAAGGTGATAAAACGCTTTGTCCGCCCGGATCGCTCCGACCCCGCCATGGCCGCTGCAATAAGCGAAAGTACATGACCAGAAAAGATCGTCGTCCTCCCCGCCCCTTCGCCATCTCCCGCTGGAGCCTGCAGCGCAAGCTGGTGCTGGCGTTCTGGCTGGTCAGCGTGATTCCCACCATGATCGCCGCCGAGCTGGCGGCCACCACGTTGTCGGAAATCTTCGACAGCAACGTGCGGATCTGGCTGCAGGAATCCACCAAGATCGTCGAGGACGAGATCACCGAGATCCTGCGCGACAACGCCCGGATCGCCCAGCTGTTCCTGCGCTACACCCGGCCCCCGGGGGAACGCAACGCAGCCAAGCATGACAAGCTCACCGCCGATATTGCCGATTCCATGGGCATCGATGTAGTGGCGCTGATTCGCAAGAGCGACCACAAGGTGATGTTCACCACCGCCGCCGACGATGTGGTCGGGCAGATCAGCACCGCCTCCAACGCCGTGTTGCAGACCATCCAGGTCGGCGGTGCGGCCACCGGCGTGGTGGTCTCGACCTTCCAGACCAACCTCGACGGCGTCGACTACCAGTTGTTGATCGCCACCTACCTGGACGCCAGCTTTCTCACCAGCGTGGCCGACGTGCACTCCCTGGACCTGCGCCTGTACCTGGCCAAGGCCGACGACTTCTCGGAAATCTTCGCCACCCAGCGCTTCGAGGACCACCCGCCACAGGTACCGCACCGGATCGAGGACATCCTGCGCACCACGCGCCAACCCACCGAGCAGTTCACCAGCCGCTACAGCGGACTGTACCGGCCGATCTTCAACGACAGCGGCGACCTGGTAGGAGTGATCTTCAGCGGCCTGCTGCGCCACAGCAGCCTGGTCGGCCTGGTCAACCAGAGCAACCTGTTCATCCTGATCTTCCTCCTCAGCTCGGCGGCCTCGCTATGCGTCGGCTGGCTGGTGTCGCAACGCCTGACCCGGCCCCTGCGGGGCTTGTCCAAGGGCGTACAGGCGGTGATCAGCGGCGACTACCGGCAACGGGTGCCGGTGATCGGCGGCGACGAGCTGGCGGAACTGAGCAGCACCTTCAACCACATGACCGAGCGCCTGGGCGAGTTGCAACACCTGGAGGGGCAACTGCGCCGTCGTGACCGCCTGCATGCCCTGGGCGAGGTCGCCATGGGCCTGGCCCACGAGATACGCAATCCGCTGGGCATCATCAAGACCGCCACCCAACTGCTGCACCGCCGGGCCGACCTGCCCGAGAACGACAAGCGCCACCTGGAATACGTGATCAGCGAAGTCAGCCGGATCAACGACCTGATCACCGAGTTCCTCGACTTCGCCAAGCCCAGCGCACCGATCCGCGCCACCCAGCCGGCGCGCCCCCTGCTCGAGGAGCTGCTGGGGTTCTGCGGCCCGGAACTGGCGACCCACAACATCGACGCACGCATCGAGGACCTGGCCCCGGGCGCGACCATCCACGCCGACGCCCGCCAGCTCAAGCAGGCCTGCCTGAACCTGATCCTCAATGCCATCGACGCCATGCCCGAAGGCGGCCGCCTGACCCTGGGCATCGCCCAGCAGGAGGACGAAACCATCATCAGCATCGGCGATACCGGCCAGGGCATCGAGCCGGACATGCTGGAGCGCATCTTCACGCCGTTCGTGACCACCAAGGCCTCGGGCACCGGCCTGGGCCTGGCCAAGGTCTATTCAATCCTGGAAAGTCATGACGGCCACATCGAATGCGCCAGCGAAAAGGATGCCGGCGCCACCTTCAGCCTGTACATTCCGGCCAATGGTGAAGACGACGAGGAGGATGAGGACCGCGATGACGCATAACCTGTTGGTGGTCGACGACGAACCCAAGCTCTGTGACCTGCTGTCCTCGGCCCTGGGCCAGAACGGCATCCAGGTGTTCACCGCGGGCAACGGCCTGCACGCGCTCAAGGTGCTGGAACAGGAAGACATCGACCTGGTGATCAGCGACTGGCGCATGCCCGGCATGGACGGCCCGCAGTTGCTGGGCGAGATCAAGCAGCGCTACCCACAGTTGCCGGTGATCGTGATGACCGCCTACAGCACCGTGAAGAACGCCGTGCAGTCCATGCGCAACGGCGCCTACGACTACATCGCCAAGCCTTTCGACATCGACGAGCTGGACATCACCGTCAGCAAGGCCCTGCAGTTTCGCGACATCCTCAAGGACAACCAGCGCATGCGCGCCGAACTTGAGGAGCACCAGCAGATCGACAGCCTGGTGGGCGACAGCCCGGCCTTTCGCCAGGTGCTGCAAGCGGTGGACTCGGTCCGCGAGAGCAATGCCACCATCCTGCTCACCGGCGAAAGCGGCACCGGCAAGGAAATGGTCGCCCGGGCCATCCACAAGCACGGCAATCGCGCTGGCAAACCATTCGTCGCGGTCAATTGCGCGGCCATCCCCGAAGGCTTGCTGGAAAGCGAGATGTTCGGCCATCGCAAGGGCGCCTTCACCGGCGCCGTGGCCGATCGGGTCGGGCGCTTCCAGCAGGCGGACAAGGGCACGTTGTTCCTCGACGAAGTGGGCGACATGCCCCTGGCCCTGCAAGCCAAGATCCTGCGCGCGCTGCAAGAGCGGGTGATCGAGCCGGTGGGCGATCCGCGGGAGCGCAAGGTCGATGTGCGGGTGATCGCCGCGACCAACAAGGACCTGCTGCAAGCGGTGGCCGACAAGGAGTTTCGCGAAGACCTGTACTACCGCCTCAATGTGTTCCCCATTCCCTTGCCGGCCCTGCGCGAGCGCGTCGAGGACATCGGCCCGCTGGCCCGGCATTTCGCCCACAGCCTGGGCGCCACCGCCGGCAAGCGCATCACCGGCTTCAGTCCCCAGGCCTTGCAGGCCATGGCCAACTACAACTGGCCGGGCAATATCCGCGAGCTGCAGAACTGCGTGGAGCGGGCGACCATCGTCGCCACCGGCCAGACCATCGAGGAAAGCGACCTGCCGGGCTACCTGTTCGATACCCGTGCCGAGGAGGGAGCCGCCAGCGTCGCTCTCAACGTCGGGCCGCAAGTGCCCAGCGATCTGGACGCTGCCCTGGCCGAAGTGGAAAAGGCCTACATCCTCGCGGCCCTGCACCAGAGCAACGGCGTCCAGGCCGCCGCCGCCCAGATGATCGGCATCTCCGAACGCAGCTTCTGGTATCGCCTGAAGAAACTCGGGATCCAGGTGGACAAGATCGTTCGCTGACGCGAACAGCGACAAGCTGCAAACGGAAATCTATCCGCTGGCTCAGAGCATGCGGCCCACTTCCGGTGGCTCGATCTGCGCCCAGTGCGACGTATCCTCGCGATGGCTTTGCAGGTACGGCAGCACCGCCGCCAGCAGCGGCGCCTTGAACGCCTCCTGGAAACGATGGGCCAACCCCGGGATCAGCTTCAACTGACTGCCCTGGATATGCGCGGCCAGATGCACCCCATGCATCACCGGCAGCAACGGATCGGCAGTGCCATGGACCACCAGGGTCGGCACCCGCAATTGCTTGAGCATGGTCACCCGGCTCGGCTCGGCGAGGATCGCCATGATCTGGCGCTTGACCCCCTCGGGATTGAACGCCCGGTCATAGGCCAGCGCCGCCTGGTGCAGCAATACCTGGCGATCGTCATGCACCTTGGGGCTGCCCAGGGCCGCCAGCAAGTCCGCCTGCTGTTCCAGGGCCGCCTCCCGGTTGGGCGCATTGCGCCGCGACAGCAACTGCACCAGCGCCGCGTTGGGTGCCGGCAGGCCTTCGGCGCCGGAACTGGTCATCACCAGGGTCAGGCTCTCGACCCGCTGCGGAGCCATCGCCGCCAGGTGCTGGGCGATCATCCCGCCCATGCTCGCCCCCAGCACATGGAACTGCTCCACATGCAGGGCATCCATCAGCCCCAGGGCATCATCGGCCATGTCGGTCAGGGTGTAGGGCGCGGCGACTGGCAGGCCGAGCTTATAGCGCAGCACTTCGAGCGTCAGGTTGGCGCTGGCCGGCGCCTGGCGCCAGGTGGACAGGCCGACGTCGCGGTTGTCATAGCGGATCACCCGGAAGCCTTGCTGGCACAGGGCGACCACCACCTCATCCGGCCAATGGATCAACTGCCCGCCCAGGCCCATGACCAGCAGCAGGGCCGGATCCGAAGCCCGGCCGATGCTCTGGTACGCCAGGCTCACCTGTGGCAGGTCGACCCGCTGGGTCGCCACATTGACGTCGCAACGCCCGGACGCAAAAACAAACTGGCCGAGCAATAGCCCGGCCAGCAAGAGACAACCTGAAAGAAATCTTGCCCGCATAGGAAACACCGAAACGTAGAACCCCAGTTGGGCACCTCGAAAAACTACCTGCGTTGCCAGCGCGGCGTTAAAAACCGGCTGGTGCGCCAGCCCGGTCAAAATGCTCATTTACCCCTCGTAAACTGCGCTTTTTCGCCGGTTTTTGCCTTGCGCTGGCGGCCTCGCCTACGTTTTTAGAGGTGCCCAGTGGAGCGCGAGTCTGATGAAGTTCGATGATTCGCGCTGCCACAGTTGCGTGACAATTTGATGAAGATTGCCCCGACGGTCGTGCCCGCCGGAACGGCATGGGGCAAAACCCCGGATAAAGCGGCGCCAGTGGTCGACAGCCCCTTGAACATGAGACAAACTCACCAGCCTTCGCACTTATCAGTAAATTCATTCATGGAGAGCCCGGTGCTCGAGATCCGTCACCTGAAGACCCTGCACGCCTTGCGCGAAGCCGACAGCCTGGTCGAAGCCGCCGAACGCCTGCACCTGACCCAGTCCGCCCTGTCCCACCAGTTCAAGGAGCTGGAAGAGCGCCTGGGCATGCCGCTGTTCGTGCGCAAGACCAAGCCGGTGCGCTTCACCAGCGCCGGCCTGCGCCTCTTGCAACTGGCGGACGCGACCCTGCCACTGCTGCGCGGCGCCGAACGCGACCTGTCGCGACTGGCCGGCGGCACCGCCGGGCGCCTGCACATGGCCATCGAATGCCACAGCTGCTTCCAGTGGCTGATGCCGACCATCGACCAGTTTCGCGACGCCTGGCCGGAGGTGGAGCTGGACCTGGCTTCGGGCTTTTCCTTCGCCCCGCTGCCGGCCCTGGCCCGTGGCGACCTGGACCTGGTGGTAACCTCCGACCCGGTGGACCTGGCCGGGATCACCTACGTGCCGCTGTTCACCTACGAGGCCATGCTGGCGGTCGCCAACCAGCACCCGCTGGCGGGCAAGCCCTACGTAGTTCCCGAAGACCTGCGAAGCGAAACCCTGATCACCTATCCGGTGGAGCGCGATCGCCTGGACATCTTCACCCGCTTCCTGGAGCCGGCGGACATCGAGCCGGCGCAGGTGCGCACCTCGGAACTGACGGTGATGATGATGCAGCTGGTGGCCAGCGGTCGCGGCGTGTGCGGCATGCCCCATTGGGCGCTGCACGAATACAGCTCGCGGGGCTATGTGAAGGCCAAGCGGCTGGGGGAAAAGGGCCTGTTCGCCACCCTGTACGCGGCGATTCGCGCCGATATGCTGGACGCGCCCTATATGCGTGATTTCCTGCTGACCGCCAAGGACACTTCGTTCTCGACCCTCGACGGGGTCAGCGCGGTGCGTTGATTGCCCGAAACTGCCGGTGGCGGCTCAGCCTTGCTCCGGCAGTCGATACCACATGTGGATCTTGTCGAAGTAGTCATCCCCCACTCGCACAGCCAGGGGTTCGAGGCCGTACTGGACGAAGCCGCAGCGCTGGTACAGGGCCAGCGCCGAGTCGTTGCCCGCCGTCACCGTCAGTTGCACCAGGCGCACGCCTTCGTATTCCGCGGCTTCGGCCAGCAGCTCCTGCACCAGGCGCAGGCCCAGGCCGCTGCTGCGCTGTTGGGCGGTGACGTACAAGCCAAAGAGCGTCGCCTTGTGCTGGGCTTTTTCGCGCAGCTCGAAGGCCAGGCCAACGACCCCCACCAGGCGCCCATCGCAGAAGGCCCCCAGTAGCACGTCCAACTCGCCATCCAGGCGCGCGGCCCACCAGGTCAGGGGCAGTTTTTCCCGCTCGCGGACACTGGAGGTGAATGCCTCGGGATGGCGGTCGTAGGCTTCGAGCATCAAGGCCCGGTACTGCTCGACATCCTCCGGGACCAGGCGCTGGATCTGCATGTTCAATCGAGGCTCTTCTGTCCGGTGATGAATGAGGCGGACTTTATCTTGCCGTCTTGCACTTCATAGATGGCTACGGTTTCCAGGGTTCCGGTGCCGTCGCTGAAGGTGCGGCTGATCAGTTCATGATCGATGACCACATTGCCCATCACCGAGCGCTGCAGCAGCCGGGCGTGCAGGTTGGGCTCCTGGAAGCGCAGTTGCGCCCGGGCCCGGATCTCTTCGTGACCACGGACCAGCAAGGTCGCCGGATGCTCGTATTGCCGGGCATCCCTGGCATAGGTCGCCAGCCAGGCCTCCAGGTCCTTGCGGTTATAGGCTTGCAGTTGCTCCTCGACCACGGCCTCGGGGCTGGAAAACTCTGTCATGGCACTACTCCGGTGTTCAGTTGGCACGACGTTGTTCGAACATCAGGCGCACCGCCAATCCTGCCAGCACGAAGCCCATGAAATAGCGTTGGGCCGACAACCAGGTCGGATTGCTGGCGAACCAGGAGGCGATACCGGCGGCGAACAGGGCGATCAGCAGGTTCACCGAGAAACTCACGCTGATCTGGGTCAGGCCGAGGATGATGCTCTGGGTGAATACCGAACCGTATTCGGGATGGATGAACTGCGGGAAGATCGACAGGTAGAACACGGCGATCTTGGGATTCAGGGCACTGGTCAGGAAGCCCATGGTCATCAGCTTGCGCGGCGAATCGGCCGGTAGCTGCTGGGCCTCGAAGGGCGACCGGGCACCGGGCTTGAGCGCCTGCCAGGCCAGCCACAGCAAGTACAGGGCACCTGCCCACTTGAGGACTTCATAAGCCATGGGCACCGCCATGAACACGGCGGTGAGCCCCAGGGAGGCGGCCATCAGGTGGACGAAGAATCCCGCCACCACGCCCAGCAACGAGGTTACGCCGGCCTTGCGTCCCTGGCAGATCGAACGGGAGATCAGGTAGATCATGTTCGGCCCGGGGGTCAGCACCATCAACAGGGAAGCGGCAACGAAAATCAGGTAGTCGTGCAGTGGAATCATGGCAGTCCTTGGCAAGTGATCGATCAGGCGAGGGTCGCTTGAGACTGGCGATAAAACGGCAAGATCAGATCCCGTGTCAACGGCGCCAGGAACAAATCTGCGTCGCCGGCCGGATCGATCCAGCGCACCTCCTCGATCTCCGCTGCCGGAGTCACCGGGGTATCGATACGGATCAGGAAGACCTCGGCCTGCACCACATGGCCGGGCTCATTGGCCGCGGGAGCCGAGAACTGCTGCAGGTAGCGGGCCTGGGCCGGGTCGATGCGCAGGCCCAGTTCCTCCTCCAGCTCGCGGGCCAGGGCATGCACCGGCTGCTCGCCGGCCTCGATCTTGCCGCCAGGCTGCATGAAGGCGCGGGTGCCGCGCTTGCGCACCAGCAGGGTGTGGCCGTCGGCGCCGATCAACAGCGCGGCGGCGATACGAATGATGGAAGGATCAGCAGAAGAAGCAGGCATGACGATGGGGTGACCTTGGAAATGAAGGGGCAAGGATCACACGTGCCGCCCTCCCGAGGCTATCGAGCAATGGTCTTTCGCTGTCGCTCAGGCGCCCACGGTTTCCTCCCGGGGCAGCTTGACGAACACGCTGTAACGCGCGCCCTCCATGGTTTCGAAGGCGATCAGCTTGTCCACCAACGGCAGGTTGAGCACCTTGCCGGCATTGAGCAGCAACATGCCGTTGTCGGCGTTGAGGTTGCGCGCCAGGATCATGCCCGGCGCCAATTCGCGGGTACCAAGGACCCGGACCGACGGATCGCCCAGGGTCACGTCGCACAGGTACACCGAGCACACCTGGATGAAACCCTCCACCAGTTGCGGGTCGTACAGGCGCCCGGCGTACTTGCGAATGAAGACCAGGGCCTCGTCGCTGTTCATGCGGCGCTCCAGGATCAGGCCGCACTGCAACTCGATGAAATCCACCGCCAGCTTGAGCACCCGCGAGCCCAGGGGGATAGCCTCGCCCCTGAGCCGATCGGGAAAACCGCTGCCGTCCCAGTGTTCCTGGTGATGACGGATCAGCCGCGCGGCATCCTGCACCGGCTCCAGGGTCATCAACAGCGATTCGCTCTGTTGCGGATAGGCCCGGTAGCGCTCGCGTTGCTGGTGATGCAGCAGGTCCGCCGGGGTGGTCATCAGCTGATCGCTCCAGCTCAATTTGCCGATGTTGTGCAAGGCCGCGGCCATGGCCAGGTCGCGCTGGAAGATCGCATCCAACCCCTGGATCGTGCAGTAGGCACGTGCCAGCTCGATGATCCGCCGATTGGTCTGCTTGGCCAGAGGCAGGCGCTGGTTGACCAACAGGGAAAACAGTTCGGCACCGGTGGCATAGCTGTGCTTGAGCTCCTCGTAGGCCAAGTCGAGCATGTCGGCGGTCTGCTGCAACTCGGCGGTGCGCGCCGCGACGCGTCTTTGCAACTGGACGTTGAGCGCCTTGAGCTCAGTGTTCTGCTGGCGCACCAGAAGCCCCAGGCGCTGGCGCTCACGCTCGGCATGCTGGTGGTCGAGGGCCTGGCGCAGGGCCAGCAGCAACTCCTGGTCGTCCCAGGGCTTGTTCAGGTAGCGATAGATCTCGCCCTCGTTGATGGCCCGGGCGATGAGCCTGGGGTCCGGGTCACCGGTCAGCAGGATCCGTGCGGTGTGCGGATACTGTTGGTGGATGCGCGCCAGCAGCGCCGGGCCATCCATCTGCGGCAGGTGGGCGGCGCTGATCACCAGGTCCACCTCGCAGTGGGCCATGACGTGCAGGGCCTGGATGGCGTCCCGGGCAAAATGCAGTGCATAGGGATGGGGGCTGAGCAACTGGCGCAGGCGTTGCAGGACCAGGTCCTGGGCGTCCACCAGCAGGACCCCGGGCAAGCGGGAGACTGTGACAACGTCCGGATCACCCATGGGGACACCTCGGGTCAACGTTGATGCACGCGTCCATCATTGCGTGTGCCGGCAACAACGAGCTTGCTGCCTGATTGAAGATTAGAAGAATTTCCAATTGCGATGATGGCTTTTTAACACCATTCATCCAGCGACAGTGTCCCGCTGTCGTTCAGCGACGCCCCTGGCCAGTGGCGAGGGGCGCTGCCGGTGCACTCACTTGGCGGCCTTGCCGCCAGAGCCGAAGGATGCAAAGCGCTTGTTGAAACCGGCGATACGGCCTTCGGACTGGGTCTTGCGCTGCTGGCCGGTGTACACCGGATGCGAGGCACTGGAGACGTCCAGGGCCACATAGGGATAGGTCTGGCCGTCGCTGTACTTGTGGGTGCGATCGGTGTCCACGGTGGAGCCGATGAGGAAGAACACGTCGGCGGCGGTGTCGTGGAACAGCACGGTGCGGTAATCGGGATGGATACCGGGTTTCATGGGGGGGCCTCCAGGGCATTTGGGTGAGCTCAATACGTTATACAATAACATACCATCACCTTCCAAACGAGAACCGATTGCAACAAGCCCCAGACTGCCTGCCGGTGCCGCGCCAGAGCGGCTGATCAGCGGTTGCTCCAGCAAGGAGATCGCCCGTAAGCTGGAAATTTCCACCGAGACGGTGAAAAACCATAAGACAATCAGCGCCAGCACGCTGGGGCATGGCGTCCCGGCTCCAGCTGTTCGCGGAACTTTCTTCAGGTGCATGGCGCCTGATAGCCGGCCCGGCCTGGCGCCGCGCCCGGACATAACAATAAGAACCCGCGCTCCAACAAGAATGAGTACCGACAAACGATCTGATGAGTCCGAACCAAGGAACCCGTATGAGCCTGTCACTCCTGAGCCGCTATGCCTTCTTTGCCGCCTGCGTGATATTCACCCTCGCCAGCCTGCCCTTCGTCGAATATGACTGGGTCTGGCCCTTCACCCTGGTCACCGGCCTGCTGAGCCTGCTGGGGATCTTCGACCTGCTGCAAAGTCCCCATGCCGTACGCCGCAACTACCCGATCCTGGGCAATATCCGCTACCTGGTCGAAGGCATCCGCCCGGAAATCCGCCAGTACCTGCTGGAATCCGACAGCGACGCCCTGCCCTTCTCCCGGGCCCAGCGCTCGCTGGTCTATTCGCGGGCCAAGAACCAGAGTGCGGACAAACCCTTCGGCACCCTGATCGACGTCTACCAATCGGGGTTCGAGTTCATCGGCCATTCCATGCGCCCGGCGCCCCTGAGCGATCCCGACAGCTTTCGCGTCACCGTCGGCGGCCCACAGTGCACCCAGCCCTATTCGGCCTCGGTGTTCAACATCTCGGCCATGAGCTTCGGTTCCCTGAGCGCCAACGCCATCCGCGCGCTGAACCAGGGCGCCAAGCTCGGCAACTTCGCCCATGACACCGGCGAAGGCAGCATCAGCCCCTACCACCGCGAACACGGCGGCGACCTGACCTGGGAACTGGGCAGCGGCTACTTCGGCTGCCGCACCAGCGATGGGCGCTTCGACCCGGAGCGCTTCGCCGCCCAGGCCAGCAACCCCCAGGTACGGATGATCGAGATCAAGATGAGCCAGGGCGCCAAGCCTGGCCACGGCGGCATCCTGCCCAAGCACAAGGTGACCCAGGAAATCGCCGACACCCGGGGTATCCGCATGGGCGAGGACTGCATCTCGCCATCGAGCCACAGTGCCTTCTCCACCCCTATCGAAATGATGCATTTCATCCAGCAGTTGCGTGAGCTGTCCGGTGGCAAGCCGGTGGGCTTCAAGTTCTGCCTGGGCCATCCGTGGGAGTTCATGGGCATCGCCAAGGCCATGCTGGAGACCGGCATCCTTCCGGACTTCATCGTGGTCGACGGCAAGGAAGGCGGCACCGGCGCCGCACCGGTGGAATTCACCGACCATATCGGTGCGCCGATGCGCGAAGGCCTGCTGTTCGTGCACAACACCCTGGTGGGCCTGAACCTGCGGGACAAGATCAAGCTCGGCGCCAGCGGCAAGATCGTCAGCGCCTTCGACATCGCCAGCGTACTGGCCATCGGTGCCGACTGGGCCAACTCGGCGCGCGGCTTCATGTTCGCCATCGGCTGCATCCAGTCGCAGAGCTGCCATACCAATAAATGCCCGACCGGCGTGGCCACCCAGGACAACCTGCGCCAGCGGGCGCTGGTGGTACCGGACAAGGCCCAGCGGGTGTACAGCTTCCATCGCAATACCCTCAAGGCCCTGGCCGAGATGCTCGCCGCCGCCGGCCTGCAGCACCCTTCGCAATTGGAAGCCAAGCACCTGGTACGGCGCATGTCGGCCACCGAGATCAAGCTATTCTCCCAACTGCATGTATTCCTCAAGCCCGGCGAATTGCTGACCGGCGAAGTCACCGGCGAGTTCTACTCGCGCATGTGGCAACTGGCCCGCGCCGACAGCTTCGAGCCCAACACCCCGGCCGCGGCCTGATCGCGGCCCCCGGGCCTGCCCCTGGCGGCCCGGGCCTTGGCCCACAAGGAAGAGCGCCATGCCCCTGCTGTCATTCGACCGGTTGTCCCAGCAACTGCCCGAGCCCTGGCAATCCTCGCCGGTGGGGCGGATCGGCCCGGCCTGCGTCAAGGTCCTGCGCATGGACCAGCAGCCCAGCGGCGACGAAGTCCACGACTACGACGAAGGCCTGTTGGTGACCGAGGGCTGCCTGCGCCTGGGCATCGACGGCGGCACCGTGCAGGTGCGGGCCGGGCAGATGTACCTGGTGCCGGCCGGGCAGGTCCACAGCGTGCTCCCGGGCAGCCAGGGCACCCTGGTAATCATCGATACCTAGCGCCGTGCGCCCGCAACGGCGTCCCGGCGCGCCCACCCACGGCCCGTAGCGGCCGGCCCCATAGCCACGGAGAAAGCCATGTCCCATCGCTTGCTTGCAGGGCTCGTCCTGCTGCTGTCGTTCACCAGCACCTTCGCCAGCGAGCGCTGGCAGACCCTGCCGCCCACTCCAGCCCCGGTGGCCGGGGCCCAGGGTGGATATGCAAAGGTCAATGGCATACGCCTCTACTACAGCAGGATCGGCCATGGTTCGCCGGTGGTGCTGCTACATGGCGGCCTGGGCAATGCCGACTACTGGGGCCATCAGGTCAAGGCCCTGGCCGCCCGGCACACGGTGATCAGCGTCGACAGCCGTGGCCATGGCCGCAGCACCCGCGACGCGCGCCCCTACGGCTACGACCTGATGGCCGACGACGTGGTCGCCCTGCTCGACCAGCTGAAAATCCCCCGGGCCGATTTCGTCGGCTGGAGCGATGGCGCGATCCTCGGCCTGGACCTGGCCATGCGCTACCCGCAACGGGTTGGCAAGGTCTTCGCCTATGCCGCCAACACTCGCACCGACGGGGTCAGGGAAGGGGTGGAGAACAATCCGACCTTTGCCGCCTACATCGAGCGCGCCGGCAAGGAATACGCGAAGCTGTCGCCAACACCCGGGGAGTACCAGGCCTTCGTCGAGCAGATCAGCCACATGTGGGCCAGCCAGCCCAACTGGAGCGACACCGACCTTTCCAGGATCAAGGCGCCGGTACTGATCGTCGATGGCGATCGCGACGAAGCCATCAAGCGTGAACACACCGAATACATGGCGGCGACGATTCCCGGGGCCGGGCTGTTGATCCTGCCCAATGCCAGCCATTTCGCCTTTCTCCAGGATCCCGGTTTCTTCAACGCCGCCCTCGAGCATTTCCTCGACGGCCAATGACCCCGGTCTTCGCCACGCCCCGCCACGGATGTCCCCTTTAGCGGGGACGTCTTTATCAGCGATTTTGCATAAACGCATATTTAAATTGCGCTGACGCATATTTCATCTAAGGTTGATTACAGACCCGACAGCGCCTGCCATCGAGGCTGGCCTGGCGCGATGCCTGGCATCCGGGTCCGGTACGCCGCTCGCTCCCGTGCGGCGACGAACGCCAGCCGGAGGCTGGTTTTCATTCACGGAGGATGAACATGCTAAGCACTACCCTGCCCCCTATCGGCAATCCACAAGTCATGCCCCGCTGCCTGGCCGGCACCCTGCTGGACCCGGAGCTGGACGAGATCACTCAAGCGGCCGAGGCCGCGCCCCTGGCCGGCGCCCGCCTGAACTTCAACATCCAGCAGCAAACCCAGACCAACTGGTGCTGGGCCGCCCTGTCGGCCTCGGTCGGCAATTACTACAACACCGGCTCCTGGACCCAATGCGGCGTGGCCAACGCCGAGCTGGGCCGCAGCACCTGCTGCAGCCAGCCCGGACCGTGCAACGTCTATGGCTACCTGGACTCGGCCCTGCGTACCACCGGCAGCTACGGCGGCATGCGCGAAGATCGCATGCAGATGGCCGCCATCGAGAACCAGCTCGGCATGGGCCGCCCCGTCGGCCTGCGCTGCGCCTGGTACGGCGGTGGCGCGCATTTCCTGGCGATCTACGGCACCGACGGCGGCTACGTACTGGTGGCCGACTCGATCTTCGGCTACTCGACCCGCGCCCTGAACAGCTTCCCCGGCACCTACAACGGCGGCGGCAACTGGACCCACACCTACTTCACCCGGAAAAACTACTGAGGAGGCAGCATGCAACTGACTTATCCAAAGGCGCCCGTCGGTGGCGTCCAGCAACTGCGTCCGGTCCTGCAGGCGGCCCTGCAGACCCAGGGCTTCGGTATCAATCGCGCCTTCGCCAATGCCGGCCCGGCCACCTTGAACCTGTCCCAGGCCTTTCGTGGCTATACCCTGAGCCTGGAAGACCTGGCCAACGGCCAGGACCTGGCCCAGGCCACGCCGGGCGATTGGCATTACCTGGTGTTCGCCGGTGGCGTCTCGATCGCCGATGCCCAACTGACCGAAACCACCGGCCAGCTGGAGTTCTGCGCGCTGAACCACGGAGCCCTGGCGGCCTCGACCATCAGCGCCCTGAACCTGGCCGAGCAAGCCCCGCAGCTGCAAGGCAAGTCCTATGAACTGCGCTTGTTGTTCGTCCCGGCCCTGCAAGCGACGCTGATCTGGCTGCACGGCGACGCCGAGGAAGTGCTGATCCCCATCGAGCCCACGCCCGCCAACCTGGCACCCCGGCAGCTCTACAGCGAGGCCACGCTGTTCGGCCTGCTGGTACCGGCCGCCAAGCAGGCCAAGGCGGTGTTCGATGCCGACACCAGCGGCACCCTGGGCGGTTGAGCCCGGCAAAAAAAATCCGGCGCCCCTCGCGGGACGCCGGATTTTTCATTGCCTGGCCATCAGGCCGGGCTGCTCACGCCGAGAGCAGCACCGGGACGCGGGTCAGGAGGCCGAACGGGCCTGCTGCTGGGTGTTGGTCGGCTGCAGGTTGAGCATGTAGAACAACGCGGTCAGCAGCACCAGGAACGCCGGGCCGACATACAGCGCCACGCGGGTATCCGGGAAGTAGGCCATCAGCCCCACCACCAGTACCAGGAACGCCAGCGCCAGGTACGAGCTGATCGGGTACAGCCACATGCGGTACTTGAGGCCAGCGCGCTCGGCCGCAGTCAGGCCTTTGCGGAACTTGAGCTGGGCCAGGAGGATCATCACCCAGGTCCAGATCGCGCCGAAGGTGGCGATGGAGGTCACCCAGACGAACACCTTCTCGGGCACCAGATAGTTGAGCAGCACGCCCAGCAGCAAGGCGAAGATCGACAGCAGCAAGGCGCGACGCGGCACGCCGTTTTCCGAGGTCTTGGCGAAGCTGGCCGGCGCCTGGCCGTTCTGCGCCAGGCTGTAGAGCATGCGACCGGTGCTGAAGATGCCACCGTTGCAGGACGACAAGGCCGCGGTGATCACCACGAAGTTGATGATGCCAGCGGCGGTCTTGATCCCCAGGCGCTCGAAAGTCATCACGAAGGGACTGCCCTGGGTGCCGATTTCGTTCCATGGGTAGATCGACAGGATCACGAACAGCGCGCCCACGTAGAACAGCAGGATGCGCCAGAACACCGAGCCGATGGCGTTGGGAATGGTTTTTTGCGGGTTGCGTGCTTCACCGGCGGTCAGGCCGATCATCTCCACGCCCAGGTAGGCGAACATCACCATTTGCAGGGACATCAGCACGCCGGTCACGCCGTTGGGCATGAAGCCGCCGTGGGTCCACAGGTTGGAGACCCCCAGGGCCACCCCATCGTTGCCGAAGCCGAAGGCGATGATGCCGACACCGCCGATGACCATGGCGATGATGGTGACGATCTTGATCAGGGCGAACCAGAACTCGAACTCACCGAAGGCCTTGACCGCGATCAGGTTGATCGAGCCCATGCTCACCAGGGCCGCCAGGGCCCAGATCCAGCGCGGTACATCGGGGAACCAGATGCCCATGTACACCGCCACGGCGGTGATCTCCGCGACACAGGTCACCAGCCACAGGAACCAGTAGTTCCAGCCAGTGAGGAAGCCCGCCAGCGGGCCCAGGTAATCTTGTGCATAGCGGCTGAAGGAACCCGCGACCGGGTTGTGCACCGCCATCTCGCCGAGGGCGCGCATGATCACCAGGATCGCCAGGCCGCCGATGATGTAGGACAGCATGATCGCCGGACCGGCCATTTCGATGGCCTTGGCCGAGCCGAGGAACAGGCCGACGCCGATACAGGCGCCCAGGGCCATCAAGCGAATATGCCGTTCGCCGAGTTCGCGTTTCAGCGGGCCGCCCTGAGCGGTTTCGCCGTGGGGCAGTTGGTTGCCAACTGGCATAGAGATACAACCTCATTTTGTTATTGGATATGAACCACCGAGTCTTCCAGGTCGCGGCGGATAACCGCGGCCTGCTCGACCGGACCGGCCTTGTGGGACGGTGCGTCTGTAGGACAAAACCTGCCAGATCAGCGGGGTGCGCAGTATAAAAAGCTCGTCACAGGGCTTTTCACTCTATAAACAGCAAAATTCAGAGAGAAATCTCGGCAAAAACCGCTTTCACGGAGAAGCATTCCCTGCTTTTTTCCACCAAACCCCACTCGGAAAGGGGCGTGAGTATTGCACAGCCCCGGTGCCCCGTCATGCCCCTACCTAGGGCGTATTTACCTGGGAAAAGGCTCTATAACAGGGGTTTGCAAAGGGAGGCAGGCAGCCCTGCGTACAAGCCCACGACAGCCCTGGATCCGGGCTCGACTGGCTATTGGGTACAACGTACGACTCGCCCTGGTAGTGAGCGGGTAACCAGCCAGGACGCAGACCTGATTCCCCGATGACCCGCCAAACGGTCGTTTTGACAATTTCTTCACCACCGGCCGCCACCGGCTAAGCTTCAGACAAGTCCGATCAATCTCTGTGGAGGGATCAATCGACTATGGGCGCTTTGGGGCACACCGATCCACGCAGTACCGCAGTGCCAAGCCACAGCGACGACGAAGCGCCTTTGCCCGAACGCCCCCGGCCCCGCCGTTATTTCTGGCGGCTGTTCTGGCTGTTGTTGTTGATCGCCCTGGTCGCCCTGGGCGTTGCCGCCAGCCGCGAAATGCGTACTTCCAGGTTCCAGGCCCGGGAATTCAGCAGCCTGGCCCGTGACCTGAGCTATTCCCTGCAACCTGGCCCCAGCGACGCGATCGTCTATCCCGGCGCCGGCCCCTTCGATCGACGCTTGGGTTACAGCGCCCTGGGCGAGTTCCTGCCGCGCCTGCTCAAGCGGGGCTACCTGATCGAGTCCCAGGTACGGTTCTCCCCGGCATTGATGGACTACAGCGAAAACGGCCTCTTCGTGCCCTATGCCGAGAAGATCCAGGCCGGGCTATCCATCACCGATTGCCGCGCCGCGCCGCTGTACCGGTTCAAGTATCCGCAGCAGTTCTATGCCAGCTTCGCCAGCATCCCACCCCTGGTGGTGCATAGCCTGCTGTTCATCGAGAACCGCGACCTGCTGGATCCACAGCTGGCCCAGGCCAATCCGGCGGTGGACTGGCCGCGCTTCGCCAAGGCCGCCTGGTCCCAGGTGGCCCGGCTGCTGCACCTGCCCGGCCAGAGCGCCGGGGGCAGTACCCTGGCCACCCAGCTGGAAAAATACCGCCATTCCCCAGATGGCCTGACGGTGTCGGGCGGGGAGAAGATCCGCCAGATGATTTCCGCCAGCGTGCGCGCCTATCAAGACGGCCCGCAGACCCTGGAGGCCCGCAAGCGCATCGTCCGCGACTACCTCAACAGCGTGCCGCTGTCAGCCGTTCCCGGCCATGGCGAGGTGCACGGCATGGCCGAAGGATTGCGGGTCTGGTACGGCGCCGACTTCAGCCAGGTCAACCAGGCCCTGGCCGGCACCGGCACCGATGGCCACAGCCTGGCCCAGCGCGGCTTGGCCCTACGCCAGGTGCTGTCGTTGATGATCGCCCAGCGCCGCCCCTCCCATTACCTGGCCAAGGGCCGTACGGAACTGGCGGACCTGACCGACAGCCATATCCGCCTGCTGGCGCAGAACAATGTCATAGACCCGGCGCTGAGCGCCGCCGCCCTGGCCAGCAAGGTGGCCTATCGCGACTGGCAGCAACAGCCGACGATCCAGCCGATCGAGACCAACAAGGGCATCAGCGTGGCCCGCAGCCGCCTGGCGGCCCTGCTCAACCGCCCGCTGTACGACCTGGATCGCCTCGACCTCTCGGCCACCAGCACCCTGCAGAGCGACCTGCAGCGCCAGGCCACCGAGTACCTCAAGCACCTGGCCGACCCGGCGTTCGCCGCCCAGGTCGGAGTGCTCGGCGAACGCCTGCTCACCCCCACCAGTACCACCCAGGTCCGCTACAGCTTCACCCTGTTCGAACTCACCGGCGACGGCTCCCGGGTGCGGGTGCAGACCGACAGCACCGACCAGCCCTTCGACATCAACGAAGGCAGCAAGCTGGAACTGGGCTCCACCGCCAAGCTGCGGGTGCTGACCACCTACCTGCAGATCATCGCCGAGCTGCATGACAAGTACGCCGGGCAGACCCCGGCGCAGTTGAAGAAAGTCCCGGTGGACGACCAGGACCGCCTGAGCCGCTGGGCCCTGGACTACCTGGCGCAGAACAGCGACCAGAGCCTGCCCAAGATGCTCGACGCCGCCCTGGATCGCACCTACTCCGCCAGCCCCGGCGAGGCGTTCTTCACTGGCGGCGGCATGCACCACTTCCACAACTTTCGCAACGAGGACAACGGGCGCAGCCCGACCCTGCGCGATGCCCTGCGCGAATCCATCAACCTGCCGTTCATCCGCCTGATGCGCGACCTGGTGCGCTACAGCACCTACGGTGGCGACAGCACCAGCGCCGAGCTGCTCAAGGACGATGACAACCCACGGCGCCAGGAATACCTGGCGCGCTTCGCCGACCGCGAAGGCACCTCGTTCCTCCTGCGGTTCTGGAAGAAGTACCGCAACAAGGACACCCAGTCGCGCCTGGAAACCTTCCTCGACGGTATGCATCCCACGGCGATCCGCCTGGCCGCGGTGCATCGCTACCTGCTACCGGATGCCAGCCAGGACAGCTTCAACCGCTTCGTGCGGGCCCATATGAAAAACGCCAAGGTCGGCGAGAAGCTCACCGACGAGCGCCTGGACAAGCTCTACGCCAGCTACGGCCCTGGAGCCTACGACCTGCCGGACCAGGGCTACATCGCCAAGGTCCACCCGCTGGACCTGTGGCTGCTCGGCTACCTGATGAACAACCCCGAAGCCAGCTTCAGCCAGGTGGTCAAGGCCAGCGAGTTCGAACGCCAGGAGGTCTACAGCTGGTTGTTCAAGAGCCGTCACCGCAGCGCCCGGGACAGCCGCATCCGCACCATGCTGGAGATCGAGGCGTTCCTCGACATCCACCAGCGCTGGCAGGCCGTGGGCTATCCGTTCGACCACCTGGTGCCGTCCCTGGCCACCGCCATCGGTAGTTCCGGCGACCGGCCAGCGGCCCTGGCCGAGCTGGTGGGGACCATTCTCAACGACGGTGTGCGTCTGCCGACCCTGCGCATCGACAGCCTGCACTTCGCCGCCGGCACACCCTATGAAACCCGCTTGCTCAACGACCCGGACAAGGGCCAGCGGGTAATGCCTTCGCAGGTGGCCACAGCGCTGCGCGGGGCCCTGTCCCAGGTGGTGGATGCAGGCACGGCAAAGCGGGTATCCGGCAGCTTCAAGCTGGCCGACGGCACGCCCCCGGCCATGGGCGGCAAGACCGGCACTGGCGACAACCGCATCGAAGCCATCGGCGCCGGAGGCCGGGTGCTGAGCTCCAAATCCATCAACCGCACCGCGACCTTCGTGTTCTACATCGGCGATCACCACTTCGGCACCCTCACCGCCTATGTTCCCGGCGCCTCCGCCCAAGCCTTCAAGTTCACCTCGGCCTTGCCGGTGCAGGTGCTCAAGGGCATGGCGCCGATCCTCATGCCCTACCTGCAACCGGGTAGCGGCACCCAGTGCCAGGGCAACCTGGCGCAACGCTGACACCCTCCACGCCGGCCAACCCCGGGGCTGGCTGCACGGTATTTCGTGCTCTCTTTGCCAACTGGCGCTCGCGACGAACGGTGGCCCCGGGTCGTGCGGAACCGCTTGCGTCAGTCTTAAGATATATCTTAAGTTATGTCTTAACCAAAACGGAGAGCACGAAAATGAGAGAGCACCACCACCCCCACCATCACCGCGGACATGGCGACGGCCCCGAAGGCTTCGAGCGCCGCGGCGGCCGTGAGCGCGGCGGCCGTGGCCCACGGGTATTCGCCCCCGGCGACCTGAAGCTGCTGTTGCTGGCGTTGATCGCCGACGAGCCTTGCCATGGCTACGACCTGATCCGCCAGATCGAAACCATGTTCGATGGCGTCTACAGCCCAAGCCCGGGCGTGATCTACCCGACCCTGACCTTCCTGGAAGAAAGCGAAATGATCCAGGGCGATGCCGAAGGCGGAAAAAAACGCTACAGCGCCACCGACACCGGTCGTCTGTTCCTCAAGGAGCAGGCCGTTGCCCTGGATGGCGTGCGCATGCGCATCGAAGTCAGCAAGCGCTCGCTGCGCGGGCATGACCGCCCGGCAGAAATCCACGAGGCGGTGCACAACCTGCGCCATGCCCTGCAAATGCATAACGGTCGCTGGAGCCCCGAGGAAATCCTGCGGGTCCGCGATCTGCTGAACAACACCGCCAAGGCCATTGTCGATGGTCCTGCAACCCCTTCCAGCCAGGAGAAAGCCGAATGACTGCCACCCCCGAACTGTCCATTCACCGGGTCATGCACGAGATCAAGCGCCGGCGCCTGCAGGTCCTGCGTGTGGTCGACGTCACCCCGCGCATGCGCCGGGTCACCCTGGGCGGCCCGGAACTGGCCGGGTTCCTCAGCCTGGGCAGCGACGACCATGTGAAGTTGCTGTTCCCGCAGAACGCCGAACAGCAAGCCGCCCTGCAAACCCTGGTCATGGGCCCGGGCAAGGACAGCGGACCGATGCCCGCCATGCGCGACTACACCCCGCGCCGCTACGACCCGCAGTTGGGCGAGCTGGACATCGACTTCGTCTTGCACGGCGACGGCCCCGCATCGACCTGGGCCGAACAGGTCCAGCCCGGACAGGAGCTGCATATCGCCGGGCCACGAGGCTCGATGGTGGTTCCGGATATCTTCGACAGCTACCTGCTGATCGGCGATGAAACCGCCCTGCCGGCCATCGCCCGGCGCCTGGAGGAACTGCCTGCCGGCCGCCGGGTCCTGGCGGTGATCGAAATCCAGGATCGTGCCGAACGCCAAGCGCTGCACAGTGCCGCAGAGGTGGAGGTGATCTGGGTCGAACGCGATGGCGGCCAGCAGGATCTGCATGCTTGCGTGCGCGGGCTGCAAGTGCCCCCAGGCCGGCTGTATGCCTGGATCGCCACCGAGAGCAAGGTCTCGCGGCAACTGCGCCGGATTCTGCTCGATGAACACCGGCTCGACGACGAGTTCGTCAAGGCCGTCGGCTACTGGCGCCTGGATACCAGCGAAGAAGACTGATCGCTCACCCGCCAAGCCCTCGCCGGCGCAGGTGCCCAGTACCTCGCCGGCGAATCATTTCTGGCCCGCGCAATGCCGGCGCCCCAGCCAGTGGTCCAACCCCAGCAATAGCAGCGACACCAGGACGAACCCTGCCAGCAGTCCCAAGGCGTTGAGCACGGCCCGGGGATACCCCAGCCGGTCAACGGCGATGAAGGGATAGGGATAGAGCCCGAGCAAGTGACCGCGCAGGAGCAGGTAAGCGAAGTACAAGGTCGGGTACAGCGTCCATAGCCCGACATGGCGCAAGCGCAGGCGGCCCTTGGGTACGCAGCAGCACCAGTAGGCCAGGAACAGCAGCGGCATCACATCGTGCAGCAGCTCATCGGCCAGCCACTGCCAGCCTTGGGGATGCCACAAGTGGCGCAGCAGCAGGTTGTAGGCCAGGCCCACCAGCACGATGCTGGCCGCCACCGCGCCACTGACCCAGGGTTGGAGCATGAACGCCTGCCCGCGGGAAACCCGCAGGTTCAGGGCGCAGGTCAGCACGCTGGCCACCAGGGTATTGCTGAGCACGGTGAAGAAACTGAAGAAGTTCACCAGGCCGCCCAGCAAGCTGGCGCCGACATCCCAGCGCAGCAACAGGATCAGGTACAGCTGCACCGCCAGGCCGAACCAGCCAAGGAATGCCGCGATCGCGATCAGGCCGCGCCGAGCGGACCACTGGGCCAGCGATCCGTCCTCCATGCGGGGCCTCAGAGCGGACGCTTGGTGCGCTGCAATTTCACGTAGAGCCGCTCGACCTTCTCCCGGGCCCAGGGCGTCTTGCGCAAGAACGTCAGGCTCGACTTGATGCTCGGATCGCTCTTGAAGCAGCGGATGTCGATGCGTTCCGCCAGTCCCGACCATTCGTAGTGCTCCACCAAGGCCTTGAGGATCTGTTCCAGGGTCACGCCATGCAGCGGGTCGGTGTGGGTAACGGTCATGCCAGGCCTTCGAACGCAGATGAGGAAAACAAGCCGCGCACCTTAGCCGACGGCCTGCGCCCGCGCCAGTGCGCTGGATTAACTGTAGCCGCTAGGCAGCCCGCAAGGCTGCGCAGGCCTTCAATGATCGACTGGCCAAATTCGTCACCAGCCCCTACCTGCCGGCCGCTGCGCGCCCGTTCACAGCCTGCGGCAGCGGCGATGCGCGGGCGGCTTGGCTGCCGTTGCGCCAAGCCGCGAAGGCGCCCCGATGCGAGTCGATGAAAAAGTTCCTGGCTTTTTCATACATTTGAGATGTTATATTGTATCAAAACAAAACAACTCACCCGCGCTTCGGGTGCCCCGTGTCCCGCCTGTTTTTCGACTCATATGCGCGTCGCGCAATGCTTGCCAAGGAACGACCGATGTCCCTCTCAGCTCACCGCCCTTCTCGCTCGCTACTGTGGCGCCTGTCGCCGCTGTCCGCCGCCGTGCTGATCGCCTCCCAGGCCCACGCCGTGGAACTGCCGCAACAGGTCATCACCGCCAACCCCCTGGGCAACACCGAACTGGCCGCCCCTACCACCGTGGTGGAAGGGGATGCGCTGACCCTGGCGCAGAAGGGCAGCCTCGGCGAGACCCTGAACAAGCAGCCGGGGGTGTCTTCGTCGTACTTCGGCCCCGGTGCCAGCCGCCCGGTGATCCGCGGCCTGGACGGCGATCGCATCCGTATCCTGCGCAACGGCGTCGGCGCCCTGGATGCTTCGTCGCTGTCCTATGACCATGCCGTGCCCCTGGATCCGGTCAACGTCGAGCGCATCGAGATCGTCCGTGGCCCGGCAGCCCTGCTCTACGGCGGCAACGCCATCGGCGGGGTGATCAACAGCTTCGACAATCGCATCCCCACCGAGGCCATCGAGGGCATCCACGGTGCCGGCGAACTGCGCTACGGCGGTGCCGATACCACCCGCAGCAGCGCCGGCAAGCTGGAAGCCGGCAACGGCACCTTCGCCCTGCACCTGGATGCCAACTCACGGCAGTTCAACGACCTGAAGATCCCCGGTTACGCCCGCAGCCGCCATGCTCCGGCAAGCGAAGACGGGGATGGCAAGAAAGGCCGACTGGGCAACAGCGACGGCCGCCAGGACGGTGGCGCCATCGGCGGTTCCTACACCTGGGACGACGGCTACGCCGGCTTGTCCTACAGCAACTACGACTCCAACTACGGCTCCCCCGCCGAGCAGGACGTACGCATCCGCATGAAGCAGGACCACTACGCCTTCGCTTCCGAGTTGCGCAACCTGCAAGGCCCTTTCAGTTCGCTGAAGTTCAATGCCGGCTATACCGACTACGAACACCGCGAGATCGAAGGCGGCGAAACCGGCACCACCTTCAAGAACAAGGGTTATGAAGCCCGGGTCGAGGCTCGGCACTTGCCCATCGGCCCGCTCGAAGGGGTGGTCGGGGCCCAGTTCAACCGCAACGAGTTCTCGGCCCTGGGCGAGGAAGCCTTCGTCCCGAAAACCGATACCAACAGCGGCGCGCTGTTCATCCTCGAGGAACTGCAAGCCACGGACCGCCTGAAACTCAGCCTTGGCGGGCGCCTGGAACACACCGTCGTGGACCCGGATGGCAAGGGCAACGAACGCTTCGCCCAGGCCGACAAATCCAGCAGTTTCACCGCCGGCAGCCTATCCTCGGGCGCGGTCTACACCCTGACTCCGATCTGGTCCCTGGCCGCCACCCTGGGCTACACCGAACGCGCGCCGACCTTCTACGAGCTGTATGCCAACGGCGCCCACGTCGCCACCGGCACCTACGAAGTGGGCAACGCCAAGCTGTCCAAGGAAAAAGCCGTCTCCAGCGACCTGGCCCTGCGCTTCGACAACGGCGTGCATAAAGGCAGCGTCGGGGTGTTCTACAGCCACTTCTCCAACTACATCGGCCTGCTGGGGACGGGGCGCACACTCGACGATGAAGGCGAAGAAGATCTGGCAGGGCATCCGGAATACATCTACAGCGGAGTGCGGGCGCGCTTCACCGGAATCGAAGCCCAGGATCGCTGGACCCTGGGAGAGAACGCCTACGGCAAGTTCGCCCTGGAGCTGTCCGGCGACTACACCCGGGCCAAGAACCTGGACAACGGCCAGGACCTGCCGCGCATCGCCCCCTTGCGCCTGAACAGCGGCCTGCTCTGGGAACTGGACCGCTGGCAGGCCCGGCTGGATGTGCAACACGCCGCCAGCCAAGGCCGGGTACCGGACAACGAAAGCGGCACCGATGGCTACACCACCCTGGGAGCCAGCGCCGGATATCGCTTCGACATCGGCAGCAGCCAGTGGCTGGCCTTCGTCAAGGGCGAGAACCTGACCAACCAGACCGTGCGCTACGCCAGTTCGATCCTGCGGGATATCGCCCCAGCGGCCGGGCGCAGTGTGGAAGTGGGCCTGCGCACGACCTTCTAAGGCCAGGCCAGCCAGCGACCTGCCCGCGGCTCAGCGATAACGCCGCGGGTCGGTGTCGATCAAGCTGGCCAGTTGGGTCAGGGCAAAGCGCAACTCGTCGCGGGTGGTGGGCGACATCAGCACCACTCGCACCTGGCGGCAGCTGGCATCGCGCTCCACCTGGAACTGCGTACCGCTCATCACCAGCACGCCATTGGCCCGGGCCAGGGTGGCGAACTCATCGGCGGTCCAGGGCTGCGGCAAGGTCAACCACAGGTGGTAGCTGTGGGGCTGGGTCCGGAACTCGAAACCGGCGAACACTTCCCGGGCAATCGCCTGGCGCGCCGCCGCCTCGCTGCGCTGGGTCTCTACCAGCTTGCGGTCCAGCCCCTCGACCAGCACATTGCTGGCCAGTTGCGCGGTCAGCGGCGAGGGCATCCACACACTGCTGCGGACCATCGCGCTCAAGCGCGACAGCAGCTTGGGCGGGCTGTACAGGTAGCCGACCCGCAGGGCCGGCATGATCGCCTTGGACAGGCTGGTGAGGTACACCGAACGCTCCGGCGCATAGGCCGATAGCGGCTTGATCTGCGGATCGGTGGCGAGAAAACCGTAGATATCGTCGTCGACCAGCAGGAAGTCGAACTCTTCGGCCAATGCCGCAATCTGTGCCCGACGCCCCGGCGACATGATCGCCGTGGTGGGGTTCTGGCAACTGGCGACACATACCAGCAACGCCGGTTTCTCCCGCAGGCACTGCTCGCGCAGGGCTTCGGGCAGTATCCCCTCCTCGTCCATGGCCACGCCCCGCAAGCGCCGCTCCAGGCCATGGGCCACCGAGATGATGCCCGGGTAAGCCAGGGACTCGCAGAGCACCAGCTCACCGGCATTGCTCAAGGCGCTGATGGCGACCATCATCCCGTGCTGCGCGCCGGAGGTGATCACCACTTGTTGCCACTGGGCCTCGGGCAGCGAATGCCGCAACCACTGCGCCCCCGCCTCGCGGTGGGCCGGATGGCCGCCATCGGGGGCATAGTCCAGGGCCCGACCGAAATCGCTGCTGCGGGCCATGCCCACCAGGGCGCCGCGCAGCCAGTACTCCAGGGTTTCGCTGTAGGGCTTGATCAGCGACAGGTCCAGGGCCTCGGACTGGCCCAGGGACAACGACGGCCCGGCTGCACCTTCCACCAACGCCAACGGCGCACGCCCCAGCACATAGGTGCCACGCCCCACCTCGCCCTGCACCAGGCCGCGGCGCTGGGCTTCGCCGTAGGCCCGATTGATGGTGCCGGGGGTAACGTTCAGGGTCACCGCCAGCTCGCGCAGGGTCGGCAGGCGCTCACCCTCCTTGAGCAGGCCACTGCCGATATCCCGCTGCAGGGCATCGGCGATGGACAGGTAGACCGGCTGGTTGAAGTCGCTTAACTGGGGAACCCACATGGAGGCTGGTGACCATCGGCTGCATTGAAATGCGGCGCAGCATAGCACAGGGCGGCCGCCCACTCGCCTATGGAATCAATCGGCAAATTGATTCAATCACCAGGCCAGATTTCGCCCGGATGATTTTTCACCAGACGTACTTATATAAATAAAATCATTAATAAACAGCTACTTAAAATAAATAATCAGCATTCAATGTTCCTCGCCAAGCCGTTGATTGCATCAATCAAATTGAATCGATTCAATTTTCTGGAATACACTGAAACACGCTTATACCGATCGACTCAATCATCCACCACCCGCCAGTCGAGATGCCATGCACAACCTCAGCAAGGACCTGTCCCTCTCCGCCGTGGTCGCCGGCTTGATCGCCGTGATCATTTCCTACGCCGGCCCCCTGATCATCGTGTTCCAGGCCGCCCGCGAAGCCCATATGCCCGACGACCAGGTGTCCTCCTGGATCTGGGCCATATCCATCGGCAGCGGCCTGACCGGCCTGCTGCTCAGCTGGCGCTTGAAGGTGCCGGTGATCACCGCCTGGTCGACCCCCGGTGCCGCGCTGCTGGTCTCGATGCTGCCGACGGTATCGCTGCCCCAGGCCATTGGCGCGTACATCGTCGCCGCGCTGATCATCGCCGTGCTCGGCCTCAGCGGCGCCTTCGACAAGCTCATGGCCCGCCTGCCCAAGGCCATCGCGGCCGCGATGCTGGCGGGCATCCTGTTCCGCTTCGGCGCCGGCCTGTTCACCTCGCTCAGCCTGCAACCGGTGCTGGTGCTGGCGATGCTCGCCACCTATCTGCTGGGCAAGCGCTGGTCGCCGCGCTACGCGATCCCCGCCGTGTTGCTGGTGGGCTGCTGCGTAGCCGCGGCCCTGGGCGAATTCAACCTGGGGGCCATCACCCTGGCCGTGGCCGAGCCGATCTTCATTGCCCCACAGTGGAATTGGCAGGCCATCGTCAATATCGGCCTGCCCCTGGCCCTGGTGACCCTCACCGGGCAATACGTGCCGGGCATGGCAGTCATGCGCAGCTCCGGCTATACCACCCCGGCCCGCTCGATCGTGTCCTGGACCGCCATCACCTCAGCGCTGCTGGCCCCCTTCGGCGCCCACGGCATCAACCTGGCCGCTATCACCGCGGCGATCTGCACCGGCCGCGAAGCCCATGAAGAGCCCAATAAGCGCTACATCGCCGGAATCGCCTGCGGCTTGTTCTACCTGCTCATGGGAGTGTTCGGCGCCACCCTGGCCTCGGTCTTCGGTGCCCTGCCCAAGGAGCTGATCGCCGCCCTGGCCGGCCTCGCCCTATTCGGCGCCATCAGCACCGGCCTGAGCGGCGCCATGGCCGACGACCAGCAACGTGAAGCGGCGCTGATCACCTTCCTGGTCACCGCCTCGGGCATGAGCTTCCTGGGCCTGGCCGCGGCATTCTGGGGCTTGATCTTCGGCCTGGTGGCGTACTTCGTCCTCGGCCATACCCGGCACAAGGCTGCCGTGGCGCAACCGTCCCCATCACGCTGAGCGGCAAAACCCGAACTGTTACCGAATCCGAAACGGTTCATGTCGATAAAAGCGCTTTCTCTTGCCGAGAGGGCGCTTTATTCTTCGCACCCGAAGCTGAAACGCTTCACTTTCCTTTTGAAAACAGCGGCCTGGCGCCCTCGACCGACAGCGGTCAAGGTCGCATGCCCTGCCCTTGTTTTGCCTATTCCTAGAAAAAGACCTTATTCGAATGCCTATGCCTCTTTCTCAGCGCGCAAAAGATAGCGCTGTCCTGACGCCAGCCGCCTTCCTCGGCGCCCTGGGTTTTGCCGCTTGCGCCCAAGCCACGCCGGCCTTCGACAGCGACTCACCCTGGATGCTCGGCGACTGGAACGGCACCCGCACGGAACTGGCCAGGCAGGGCTACGACTTCAAGATCGACTACGTCGGCGAGATGGGCGCCAACCTGCGCGGCGGCTACGACCATGACCGCACCGCACGCTACAGCGACCAGTTCGCCTTCGGCAGCCACCTGGACCTGCAGAAGATCCTCGGCTGGGACGATGCCGAGTTCCAGCTGACAGTGACCAAGCGCAATGGCGACAACATCAGCAACGACCGGATCAACGACCCACGGGTCGGCGGGTTCACCTCGGCCCAGGAAGTCTGGGGTCGCGGCCAGACCTGGCGCCTGACCCAGATGTGGTACCAGCAGAAGTTCTTCGACCAGAAGCTGGACATCAAGGCCGGTCGCTTCGGCCAGGGCGAAGACTTCAACAGCTTCCCCTGCGACTTCCAGAACCTGGCGTTCTGCGGCTCGCAAGTGGGCAACTGGGCCGGCAGCGTCTGGTACAACTGGCCGGTCAGCCAATGGGCCCTGCGCATCAAGTACCACCTGACCCCAGAGCTCTATGCCCAGGTCGGCGCCTACGAGCAGAACCCTTCGAACCTGGACCGCGACAACGGCTTCAAGCTCAGTGGCAGCGGCACCCAGGGCACCTTGCTGCCGGTGGAGCTGGTCTGGACTCCACGCCTCAATGGCCTGCCCGGGGAATACCGCGCCGGCTACTACTACAGCAGCGCCAAGGCCACCGACACCTATAAAGACCGCAATGGCCAGCCCGCCGCGCTGACCGGTGAGGCCTACCGCAGCAGTTCGAGCAAGCACGGCCTGTGGCTGGGCGTGCAACAGCAGGTCACCAGCCTGGCCAGCGACCAGTCCCGGGGCCTGAGCCTGTTCGCCAACGTCACCGCCCATGACAAGAAGACCAACGCCATCGACAACTACGTCCAGGCAGGCCTGGTCTACAAGGGTCCGTTCGACGCCCGGGCCAAGGACGACATCGGCTTCGCCCTGGCCCGTGTCCACGTCAACCCGGCCTACCGCAAGAACGCCCAGGCCAGCAACCTGGCCCGCGCGCTGTACGACTACGACAACCCGGGCTACTTGCCGCCCCAGGACACCGAGTACAGCGCCGAGCTGTACTACGGCGTGCACCTGGCCAACTGGCTGACCGTGCGCCCCAACCTGCAATACATCCGCCATCCCGGCGGCGTGAACCAGGTGGACGACGCGCTGATCGGCGGCATCAAGCTGCAGAGTTCGTTCTGAGGCCCGCCGGCAAAAAAATGCCGGCGCCATCCACTTTCCTGCTGAACCAAGCCCGCGCCTGAACGTCATCTACAGTGAACATGCGCGGGTACATTCTTAACGTCACGGAGAACCACACTATGACCACAGAGGGCGCTTCGAGCCCGAGCCGCTTGCTACCAAGCCTGCTCGGGATCTTGCTGCTGCTAATGGGCCTGGCCTTGCTGGCCGGGGGGATCAAGCTGAGCATGCTCGGCGGCTCGCTGTACTACGTCCTGGCCGGTATCGGCCTGACGCTGACCGGCCTGCTGTTGCTGGCCGGCAAACGCGCGGCACTGGGCCTGTATGCGCTGGTGCTGTTTGCCAGCACCATCTGGTCGCTGTGGGAAATCGGCCTGGACTGGTGGCAACTGGTACCGCGCCTGTCGCTGTGGTTCGCCCTGGGCGTGGTCTTGCTGCTGCCCTGGTTCCGTCGCCCACTGCTGCGTGATGGCCCGGCCCCCATGGGCACCGCCGCCCTGAGCGTGGCCGTGGTCCTGGCTGGTGGCGCCGCCATCGGCAGCCAGTTCACCAACCCCGGGGAAATTTCCGGCGACCTGGGCCGTGACAGCGCGGACATGACCAGCACCGCCCCGACCATGCCCGAAGGCGACTGGCAGGCCTATGGCCGCACCGAATTCGGTGACCGCTACTCGCCACTCAAGCAAATCACTCCGGCCAACCTGGGCAAGCTGCAGGAAGCCTGGCGTATCCGTACCGGCGACATGCCGACCGCCAAGGACCCGGTGGAAATCACCAACCAGAACACCCCGCTCAAGGCCAACGGCATGCTCTATGCCTGCACCGCCCACAGCAAGGTACTGGCGCTGGACCCGGATACCGGCAAGGAAATCTGGCGTTTCGACCCGCAGATCCAAGGCCCCAACGGTGACGACTTCCGTGGCTGGGCCCACATGACCTGCCGTGGCGTGTCGTACTACGACGAAGCCAACTACCAGAACTCCGATGCCATCAGCCATCCCGCGTCGCTGTCCCCAGCTGGCCAGGCCATCACCGCCAGCTGCCCGCGCCGCCTGTTCCTGCCGACCGCCGATGCGCGCCTGATCGCCATCAACGCCGACACCGGCAAGGTCTGCGAAGACTTCGGCAACAAGGGCGCCGTGGACCTCAAGGCCGGCATCGGCTCGTTCACTCCAGGTGGCTACTACTCCACCTCGCCGGCGGCCATCACCCGCAACCTGGTGATCATCGGCGGTCATGTGACCGATAACGAGTCGACCAACGAGCCGTCCGGGGTGATCCGTGCCTTCGACGTGCACGACGGCCACCTGGTCTGGAACTGGGATTCGGGCAACCCCGACGAAACCACGCCGCTGCCTGAAGGCAAGACCTACACCCGCAACTCGCCGAACATGTGGTCCCTGGCCAGCGTCGACGAGAAACTGGGCCTGGTCTACCTGCCACTGGGCAACCAGATGCCCGACCAATGGGGCGGCAACCGCACCGCGGGCGCCGAGAAATTCAGCGCCGGCACCGTGGCTCTGGATATCGATACCGGCAAGCTGCGCTGGAACTACCAGTTCACCCACCACGACCTGTGGGACATGGACGTGGGCAGCCAGCCAACCCTGCTGGACATGAAGACCGCGGACGGCGTCAAGCCGGCGCTGATCCAGCCGACCAAGCAAGGCAGCCTGTATGTGCTGGACCGCCGCGACGGCACCCCGATCGTGCCGATCCGCGAGATCCCGGCCCCGACCGGAGCCGTGGAAGGCGACCACACCGCACCGACCCAGGCCCGTTCGGACCTGAACCTGCTGAACCCGCCACTGGACGAAAAAGCCATGTGGGGCGCCACTCCGTTCGACCAGATGCTGTGCCGCATCCAGTTCAAGGAGCTGCGCTACGACGGCCAGTACACCCCGCCATCGGTGCAGGGCAGCCTGGTCTATCCGGGTAACGTCGGCGTGTTCAACTGGGGCAGCGTATCGCTGGATCCGGTACGCCAGCTGCTGTTCACCAGCCCGAACTACATGGCCTTCGTTTCCAAGCTGGTACCGCGCGCCGAAGTGGCCGCCGGCAGCAAGCGCGAAAGCGAGACCTCGGGCGTGCAACCCAACACCGGTGCTCCTTATGCGGTGATCATGCATCCGTTCATGTCGCCGCTCGGCGTGCCTTGCCAGGCTCCGGCCTGGGGCTACGTGGCCGGTATCGACCTGACCACCAACAAGGTGGTGTGGAAGCACAAGAACGGCACCAGCCGTGACAGCTCGCCGATCCCGATCGGCCTGCCGATGGGCGTACCGAGCATGGGTGGTTCCATGGTCACCGCCGGCGGCGTGGGCTTCCTCAGCGGAACCCTGGACCAGTACATCCGCGGCTATGACGTGAAGAACGGCAAGGAGCTGTGGAAATCCCGCCTGCCAGCCGGCGGCCAGGCCACGCCGATGAGCTACACCGGCAAGGATGGCAAGCAGTACGTGCTGGTGGTCGTGGGCGGCCACGGCTCCCTGGGCACCAAGATGGGCGACTACATCATTGCCTACAAACTGTCGGAATAAACCCCGATAGCGACTGAAAAAGGCGGCTACCTGCGGGTAGCCGCCTTTTTTGTGCTCGCCCTCACACACCTTCGTGTAACGGTTGCCGCAGAGCCAGGGCCGCTTCGTATAGCCGCTGCCGCAGGCTGCGTACGGCCGCACAGCGGATGCAGCCCCAGGAAGGCCCTACGGGCCTTGGCGCAGCCTCCCAGGCTCGGCAGCGGCCATGGGTTTAGAAAAGTCCTACAGCTCACAGAGAACAACATCACCTTGTTCCCTGCGACCGTGTGCCTTTAAGGTCCGCAAGATCACCGGGCAGGCCCCAGGCAATGGACGACGACACCGAACTTCCCCCAAGGCGCTTCATGCCCCTCACCAGCAACGATTACGATATCCCCGCCCTGCTGGTGGACACCCAGGCCCCGCTGGATGCGCTGCACGAAGCGGCCATCCACCGTATCCGCGCCGCGACCCAGCTGCTGGAAAGCATCGCCAGCCAGGACCACCTCGGTGGCAATCCGCAATTACTCCAGGACTTCGCCCAACTGTGCGTCATCCCCTTGCGTGATGGCTGCGACTTGCTGGATGTATTGGGCCGCCGCCTGCTGGAACAACTGGCCGATTGACCCTGCCAAACTGCGTAATTGCAAAGGGACATTAGCCCATCTGTGCTAATCGACCCTCCCCGTCCGCCGACGCTATAGTTTTGGCCAACCAACTCGTTCCCACCAACACCGCAGTCCTGCGGTGCGGGGGACGGCTGCGCCGTGGAAAGAAACTACAACACCAAGGAAGCGTCATCATGAAACTCCATCCCAACGTCCGTTCCTTCACCCTGCTCAGCGGCCTGGTGGTCGCGCTCGCCGGCTGCGCCGTCGCCAGCCCCAGCAACGACGACCTGAAGAACCGCGCCCAGCTCACCATCGGCAAGAACGTAACCAGCGTCTCGAACGTGCGTAACGACAATACCCAGACCTACTTCACCGCCAACACCAGCGCCGGTGGCTACAGCTGCGTGCTGCCCTCCGGCGGCATGATTGCCTTTGCCAGCATGGGTGGCCTGGTCTCGATGCCCGCCGAGTGCAACAAGGAATAAAGCGGCCATCCCGAAAACTCGCGACGAGCCACCGCGCCTGCCCGACGCAGGGCGGTGCCGCGCGAACACGCTACTTCCCTGCATGCAAAGGTCCCGACGTCATGACATCCCGCCTACTCCTGGTCTCCGGTACGGTGCTGCTCGCCTGCGCCCTGAGCGCCTGCGCCCCGCGCCAGGGACGAACCCTGGACGAATACCCGCTGGTGAAGGTTCCCAGCGTGCAATACCCCGACGTCCCCTTCGACACCCAGGCCGCACGTGCGGCCCTGCAACCGGGCACGGCAACCCTCACCGGCAAGTTCTGCATCGTCGGCAACGATGGCATCGAGAGCAGTCGCAACGTCGAGATCTATCTCTATCCGGTCACCCCGCACTTGCAGGCGTGGCACAAGTTGCGCTCATCCCAGCCCGAAGGCGCACCGGTGAGCATGCTCCCCGAGGCCGTGGCCGTGCACCGGGTGACCCGGACCAACGACGACGGCATCTTCCAGTTCACCGGCCTGCAACCGGGCCGATACTTCGTCCAGGGTCAGGACATGGTGTACGGCACCAGCCGCTGGAACGAGTACGTGGGCACCGGCCAGAGCAACACCAACTACGGGCCGGTGACCACCCACTACTACACAGAGCGCAGCTCGATCTCTTCGTACTCGGGCATGCTGGATGACTTCGTCGAGCTCGCCAGCGGCGACAACAAGAAGCTGACCATGACCAACTACCCCCTGCTCATCCCGTGCCGGACCTGGTAGCGTCCGCTACGCCCCAACTTGGTGAACCAGCGCTACTGGCGTCTCGCGCAAGGCACGCAAGGTAGCCCGCAACTCCACCGGCCGCACCGGCTTGGACAAGATGGCGATGTTGCGATCGTGCAGCGCGGCATGGATCTTCTCGATGTCGTGGCCGGTGATGATCAGCGCCGGTACTTCCCAGCCCCGCTGCTGGCGTATGTGGTCGATGCACTCGATGCCCGAGACTCGGGTGCCCAGGTCATAGTCGGCGACGATGATGTCGCAGTCGGTGACCAGATCCTCCGCCGACGCCTCGGCCTGGACCACGCAGCCCCAACGCTCCAGTAGCGCCGAGGTGGCCAGCAGTACGTTGCGGTCATCCTCCACCAGGCATACCCGCAAACCGCTCAGCAGGCCGTTCTGCAACGCCTCGTCGTGGCGCCGCAGCTGCTGCGGCGCGGCCGGTTGCAGGCCCGCCAGGGTCACGCTGGTGCCGTGGTCGACCCGCGAGCGCAAGCGCACTTCCAGGTCCACCAGCTGCCCCAGGCGCTTGACGATGGACAACCCCAGGCCCACGCCCTCGACATCCTTGTCGCGCAATTGGCGGACCCGGTAGAACTCTTCGAAGATCCGCGGCAGGTGCTCTTCGGCGATACCGCGCCCACGGTCATGGATCTCGATGGCCAGGCCCTGGCCACGGCGGCGCACGCCAATCAGCACGGGCCCCTGCGGTGCGTACTTGAAGCAATTGGACAAGACGTTCTGCACCATGGTCGCCAACAGCCCTGGGTCGATGCGCACCCACTGGTTGCAGGGCCGCAGCCGCAGCTCGACCCCGGCCCAGCGCGCTGCCTCGGCGTTCTGCCGGATCAGCTCGCGCAGCAACTGTCCCAGGTGCACGGTTTCGTACTTGGGTTGCACGCGCCCGTTGTCCAGGGTGTAGAGGTCGAGGATCGAGCGGAACAACTGCGACACGTTGAGCAGCGAACGGTCGATGTTGTCCACCAGCCGCCGCTCCTCCTGGCCCAGGTCGGCCTCGCGCAGGCAGGCGGTGAACAGGCCTATGGAGTGGATCGGCTGGCGCAGGTCATGGCTGGCCTGGGCCAAAAAGCGCGATTTCTCCAGGTTGGCGGCGATGGCTTGCTCGGAGGCCAGCCGGGTGCGCTTGAGCAGGATATGGGCATAGATCGGGATCACCGTGCTGGTGACCATCAGCATCAGCACCATGTAGGGCTGGCTCTGCCAGTACGGGGTCAGCAGGTAGACCATGAACAACGCGAACAACGCCAGGACGGTGGCGATGGCCAGGTAGCGCGAGCCGAAGCGCATGCCGTTGCCCAGGTTGACCCAGACCATCACCGCATAGATGGGCAGCGCGCCCTCGCCGCCCATCACCAGGCCGAAGCAGGTGCCGGTGTAGTCGTAGATGATCCCCAGTATCCGCCGGGCCGGGTAGTGGCCTGGCCAGCGGGCGATGGCCAGGCGCAGCCCGATGGAAACCAGGGTGAAGACGATGATGTAGATGATCACCGGCAAATAGGTGTCGAAATCCTGCCCCGGCAGGCAACTGGTGATGATCACGTAGACCAGCGCGCAACTGGCGACGATGATGCGCAACGTGGCCTGGTCGAGCTCACTGTCCTTTTCGACTTTCATGCAAACAACTCCTTGTTCGGGACACCGGCACGCTGCCTTGCTGGCAATACGCGGTATCGGATACGACCAGCGGGCAGGTACAGTGCCGGCCTGCCAAGGTAGCATGGCCCCAGGACCGATTGTTTCAAGGAGCTTCAAGACATGACATGCAGGATCATCGTCGCCGACGACCATCCCCTGTTTCGCGAGGGCATGTTGCGCACCGTCCAGCGCCTGCTGCCCGAGGCGGTCCTCGAAGAAGCCGGCGACCTGGCGGCCGTGCAGGCCCTGGCCGGCAGTGGCGAGGAGCCCGACTCGCTGATCCTCGACCTGCGCTTTCCCGGATTGACCTCGGTGAGCATGATCGCCGACCTGCGTCGGCAACTGCCCAGGACCTCGATCATCGTAGTGTCGATGGTCGACAACCAGGACCTGATCAGCGAAGTCATGGCCGCCGGCGCCGACGGATTCATCGGCAAGAACATCTGCCCAGAGGAAATCGCCCAGGCGATCCTCGACATCCGCCAGGGCGAGGTGGTGGTCAAGTACGCACCCTCCGGCCTGCTGCTGCCTCTGGATGCCTGCACCGAACTCAGCGCCCTCACCACCCGCCAGCAAGAAGTGCTGCGCCTGATCGCCCAGGGCAAGACCAACAAGGAAATTGCCCGTGAACTGGACATCTCGCCGTTCACCGTGCGCATCCACGTCTCGTCGCTGCTGCACGCACTGAAGGTGCCCTCCCGAGCCGCGGCGGCAGTGAAGTTCGCCGGGAACGGCTGAACCGCCAACTGTCCTACTGACCCGATGCGCCCAGCCCAGGCGGCTGAGCTGGAGAAGACATGCACACCGCAGTACCACAAGACACGCTCGAACAACTGCAACACTGGATCGGCGACAGCGAAGCCGCCAACTGGAACGAATACATCACCGAGCACGTGGCCAAGGGCGTGCTCCAGGCCTTTACTGCAGCGCAATGGCAGCGCCTTGACGCGCTGCTCCTGGACCAGCCCGAGTATTGGCAGCAACGTTGCGCTGTCTCCCTTGGTGAACTGCGCGGCCCGCAGGCCATTGCACTGCTCAAGCGCCTGCTGGTGCAATCGCCTTACCTGGATGTGCGGATCATGGCGATCTATGAACTGGACTGGGCGGAAGTGGCCATCGAACGGCGCTATGCACTGCCGGTTCGCGAGGTCATGGCCCGGCTTCCCGAAGACCAGGTGGAACCCGAGCTGCACAGCCTGCTGGCCAAGGCCGAGGCCGCTAGCTGCTGATCGGCCGGGAACCGGCGGGAAGCGCCGCCATGGCCTTCAACTCGAGACCCGGGCCTTGAGCAACCAGCGCTCGAAGGACTCGGTGGGCAACGGCCGGCTGATCAGGTAGCCCTGCACCGTATCGCAGCCCCAGCCTTCCAGCAGCTTCAGGCAGTGCTCGAACTCCACCCCCTCGGCCACCACCTTGAGCCCCAGCTTGTGGCTCATCTCGATGGTCGAGCGCACGATCACCGCATCGCCGCTGGTCTCATCCAGGTTGCGGATGAACGACTGGTCGATCTTCAGCTCCTGCACTGGCAGGCGTTGCAGTTGCGCCAGGGACGAGTAGCCGGTGCCGAAATCGTCCACCGACAGGCTGATGCCACAGCCACGCAAGCGCTGGAGCACCGCCAGGGATTGTTCCGGGTGGCGCATGATGGCGCTTTCGGTGATCTCGAAGACCAATTGCTCGGCCGCCACCTGATAGCGATCCAGGCCTTGGCTGACCCGCTCCACCAAGTCGCTGTCCTCCAGGTCCCGGGCGGAGATGTTCAATGACAGGCGCACCGGCAGGGCGCGGCGGTTCCATTCGGCCAACTGGCGCATGCAGGCCTCGATGACCCAGGTGGTCAGGCTGTGCATGCTGCCGGTACGTTCGGCCAGGGGAATGAACTCCGCCGGCGACACCACGCCGAACACCGGATGTTGCCAGCGCAGCAGGGCTTCGGCCTGGTGCAGGTAATCCCGGCGCAGGTCGAGCTTGGGCTGGAACAGCAAGACCAGCTCGCCCTCGGCAGCGGCGCGGCGCAGGTCACGGATCAGGCTGATCTGCCGCTGATGGGCCAGGTCGCGGTCCTGCTGGTAGACCTGCAGGTAACCCGGCTTGAGCGCAGCGTCGTGGCGGGCGATGGCCGCACGGCTGATCAGCTCTTCGGCGGACTGGCCATCGGCCGGGTACACCGCCACGCCCACGCAGATCTGCAAGCGTACTTCATCGCCCTGGATCAACTGCGGTCGGCTGAGCAGGCCATGGAGCCGGTCGGCCATGGCGATGGCGCCCGTAAGCTCGGTGTTCTCCAGCAACAGCAGGAACTCGCTGGTGGTGATGCGTGCCGCCGTGTCGCCCTGGGACAGGACTTCCCGCAGGCGCCAGCTGAGCTCGCCCATCATCTGCTCCAGGCCTTCGGCCCCGAAGCCTTCGTTGATCGCCCGATAATTGTCGATCCCCAGGTACAGCAGCACCACGTTGCGCCGCTCGGCAATGGCCTTGCTCAGGCGCTCGATGGCCAGGGCCCGGTTGGGCAGCCCGGTCAGCGGGTCGTGCAGGGCGTTGTGGGCCAGTTGTCGCTCGCGGGTGGCGATGGCGCTCTGCATGGCGTTGAAGGCATCGGTCAGCACCCCGAACTCATCGCTGCGCTTGATCGCTACCGGCGCCTGGTAATTGCCGGAACCTATGCGTCGGGCCGCCTGGGCCAGGTCTTCCAGGGGCCGGGCCACCCAACGCGCCATCAGCAAGGCACAAAGCAACGATGCCACCAGCGCCACGCTGGCGATCCACAAGAACTCCCGGTCCAGCGGAGCGAAGGCTTCCAGGGCCTGTTCCATGGGGCTCTGCAAGAGGGCCATGACCCGCGGGTCGCCTTCGCCGCCGGTATTGGCCAATTGCAGCGCCTGGTTGAGAAAGCGCTGGCCATGGAGTTCGCTCAACTGCGGCAACGGCTGCCAAAGCGAGTCGCGCAGGATGTTGATGATGGCCGACCAGAGCACCTCCGGCTGGGTGCTGAACAACTCGCCGGAGCGCTGTCCGTCCACTGCCAGGAACGAGACCTCGAGATTGCTCATCGAGCGCAGTTCCTGAGCGAAGGACTCGTCCATGGGAAAGCCCATGACCACCCGGGCGATCGGCAAGGGCTCGAGCACTTCACCCTGGACCAGCAGGTAGGGCCGGTCCTGGATCGCCACCAGCAGCATGTGGATGTCGTGGCGCAGGGCCCGGCGCAACGCCTGGTCATAGGGGAAGGGCTGGTCGCGACCGATGGCTGGCAGGGTACTGGCGATGACCCGGCCTTCCGGGGACAGGACGAACATCTCGCTGGAGCGAATGCCACCTCGGTGCTGGGCCAGGGCCGCGAGGATATCCACTGGCCTGCCGCTGATCACCGCGCGGCGAAACTCGGAATCCCCCACCAGCCAGTCGATGCCGTATTGCAGGTTGCGCCCGCGGGAATCCAGCAAGCGCTCGAAGACCCGGGTGCCGGTCTTCAACTGCAACTGCGCCTGGCGCTCCACCGCCTGGGTGGTGGCGGTCTTGACCGCGAAATACACCGCGGCGATCAGCACCAACAGCAGCAGGGCAAGCACCCCGACGATCCTTGCCTGGAAGGTTCGGCGCCACCTCATGAGGGCGCTCTCGGCAACTCCGGTTGGCAGCAGGATCCAGGAAACGACAACGCAGCTAGGTGCCGCCGGGCGCTGAAAAATCCGTTCTTCATACCCATCCCTCTGAGAAGCTGAATATGGATGTCAAATAAATGGCGTCTTTGTTCCGATAATCCGGACACTCAAGTCAATGCGCAAATCATAGAAGATCGCGCAATGAAACTGGTGAGTTTGAAGTCATTTTATTGACAAGCGATATCAGAAAATTACTTCAAGCTATCTCACCGATTCCACCACAAGGCTAGGAAATTACGCCATGAGCCAAGACAATTCGGGCCTGGAACATTCCATGACCTGACAACCTGCACCGCCAACGCGGGCTGGCACAGCTCGGAAAAAAGCTGTAACCCTTGCCCCATTGAAACCCGCCATGACCCGCCCCATCTAACCCTGCATAGCCCAGCGTGCAGGAGCCTCCATGAGCGATCAGCAAGAATTCCCCGAAGATCCGCGTGACTACGTCGATCCGGAAACCGAACATCCGGTCGCCCATGGCACCGACCTGGCACTGCCGGGGCAAAGCCTTCCGGACAAGGTCTACATCATCCCGATCCACAACCGGCCGTTCTTCCCGGCCCAGGTGTTGCCGGTCATCGTCAACGAAGAGCCCTGGGCCGAGACCCTGGAACTGGTGAGCAAATCCGAACATCACTCCCTGGCCCTGTTCTTCATGGATACGCCCCAGGAAGACCCACGGCATTTCGACACTTCGGCGCTGCCGGAGTACGGCACCCTGGTCAAGGTCCACCACGCCAGCCGCGAGAACGGCAAGCTGCAATTCGTCGCCCAGGGCCTGACCCGGGTACGCGTGCGCACCTGGCTCAAGCACCATCGCCCGCCCTACCTGGTGGAGGTCGAGTACCCGCGCCAGCCCGCCGAGCCCACCGACGAGGTCAAGGCCTACGGCATGGCGCTGATCAACGCGATCAAGGAACTGCTGCCGCTCAACCCGCTGTACAGCGAAGAGCTGAAGAACTACCTCAATCGCTTCAGCCCCAACGACCCGTCGCCCCTGACCGATTTCGCCGCCGCCCTGACCTCGGCCACCGGCAACGAGTTGCAGGAAGTGCTCGACTGCGTGCCCATGCTCAAGCGCATGGAGAAAGTCCTGCCGATGCTGCGCAAGGAAGTGGAAGTCGCGCGCCTGCAGAAAGAAATTTCCGCCGAGGTCAACCGCAAGATCGGCGAGCATCAGCGCGAGTTCTTCCTCAAGGAACAGCTCAAGGTGATCCAGCAGGAACTGGGGCTGACCAAGGACGATCGCAGCGCCGACCTGGAACAGTTCGAGCAGCGCCTGCAGGGCAAGGTCCTGCCGCCCCAGGCGCAGAAACGCATCACCGAGGAAATGAGCAAGCTGTCGATCCTCGAGACCGGCTCGCCGGAATATGCGGTCACCCGCAACTACCTGGAATGGGCCACCGCGGTGCCTTGGGGCATCTATGGCCAGGACAAGCTCGACCTCAAGCACGCGCGCAAGGTGCTGGACCAGCATCACGCTGGTCTGGACGACATCAAGAACCGCATCCTCGAGTTCCTCGCCGTGGGTGCCTACAAGGGCGAGATCAGCGGTTCCATCGTGCTGTTGGTGGGCCCGCCCGGCGTCGGCAAGACCAGCGTCGGCAAGTCCATCGCCGAGTCCCTGGGCCGACCGTTCTACCGCTTCAGCGTCGGCGGCATGCGTGACGAGGCCGAGATCAAGGGCCACCGCCGCACCTATATCGGCGCCCAGCCGGGCAAGCTGGTGCAGGCCCTGAAGGAAGTGGAGGTGATGAACCCGGTGATCATGCTCGACGAGATCGACAAGATGGGCCAGAGCTACCAGGGCGATCCGGCCTCGGCGCTGCTGGAGACCCTCGACCCAGAGCAGAACGTCGACTTCCTCGACCATTACCTGGACCTGCGCATGGACCTGTCCAAGGTCCTGTTCGTGTGCACCGCCAACACCCTGGACGCCATCCCCGGGCCGCTGCTGGACCGCATGGAAGTGATTCGCCTATCGGGCTACATCACCGAGGAAAAACTCGCCATCGCCAAGCGCCACCTGTGGCCCAAGCAGCTGGATAAGGCCGGCGTGGCCAAGACCAGCCTGGGCATCAGCGACAGCGCCCTGCGCACGGTGATCGACGGCTACGCCCGGGAAGCCGGGGTGCGCCAATTGGAAAAACAACTGGGCAAGCTGGTGCGCAAGGCCGTGGTACGGCTGCTGGACGAACCCGACGCCCGTATCAAGATCGGCCCCAAGGACCTGGAAGCGTCCCTGGGCATGCCGGTGTTCCGCAACGAGCAGGTGCTGAGCGGGGTCGGGGTCATCACCGGGCTGGCCTGGACCAGCATGGGCGGCGCCACCTTGCCCATCGAGGCCACGCGCATCCACACCCACAACCGCGGCTTCAAGCTCACCGGCCAGCTGGGCGATGTGATGAAGGAGTCGGCGGAGATCGCCTACAGCTACGTCAGCTCGCACCTCAAGCAGTTCGGTGGCGACAGCAAGTTCTTCGACGAAGCCTTCGTCCACCTGCACGTACCCGAGGGCGCCACGCCCAAGGACGGCCCCAGCGCCGGGGTGACCATGGCCAGCGCCCTGCTGTCCCTGGCACGCAGCCAGCCGCCGAAGAAAGGCGTGGCCATGACCGGCGAGCTGACCCTCACCGGCCACGTGCTGCCCATTGGCGGGGTACGCGAGAAGGTAATCGCTGCACGCCGGCAGAAAATCCACGAACTGATCCTGCCGGAGCCTAACCGCGGGCACTTCGAAGAGTTGCCGGACTACCTCAAGGAGGGCCTCACCGTGCATTTCGCCAAGCGCTTCTCTGACGTCGCCAAGGTGCTGTTCTAACCCGGGCCCTGCAGGAGCGGGGCTTGCCCGCGACGAAAACGACGCGTGGTACCTCACGTACCGCGTCATCGTTCATCGCGAACACGCTTCGCTCCTGCAACCGCCCAGCCCCGCCACACATTTCTCCATCTTCAGTTATGCTCGCCGTTCGTCGTGAATGATCGGAGCTTCCTGACCCATGCCCGCCAACCGCCTGCTTATCCTGCTCAGCTTTGCCCTGCTGGCCGCCTGCGCCAGCCAACCCAAGCAAAACGTCACCGTGGAAAACCAGAGTGAGTGCCCGCTGCAACTGCACGAGGGGCAGAACTTGATCGTCACCCTGCCGAGCAACCCCACCACGGGCTATCGCTGGGCGATCCAGGATTCGGCTGGCGGCATCCTGCGCAAGGTCAGCCCGGAGGTCTACAGCAATCCGGATGACACCGGCCTGGTCGGCAGCGGCGGCTTTTCCACCTGGCGCTTCCAGGCCTTCGCCAACGGCACGGGCCGCCTGCTGCTGACCTACCAGCAGCCCTGGGCGCCGGAGGAAGCGCCGGTCAAGGCCTTCGACTGCTCGATCACGGTCAATTGACATGGGCTGGCTAATCCTTGCGCTGATGGGCGCCGCGACCTTCATCTACGGCACTGCCATACATGCCACCCTGCTCTGCCTGCTGGTCAAGCCCCTGCCGGTGCTGGCCCTGCTGGGCTGGCTGCACGATGCGCCACCGGGGGACTACCGGCGCTGGATCATCATCGGCCTGCTGTTCTCGGTGCTGGGGGACATCCTGCTGGCCTGGCCCATGGACCTGTTCGTGTTCGGCCTGGGCGCCTTCCTGGTGGCCCACCTGGCCTACCTCAAGGCTTATCTGAGCGACTGCCGGCGCCTGGCGCCGCTGCCACTGCTGCTGGCCCTGGCCATCGGCGGGGCGCTGCTGAGCGTGCTGATCGCCCATGGCCTGGGGCCGTTGCTGGTACCGGTGATCGTCTATGCCCTGACCATCAGCGCCATGCTCTGGCGGGCCCTGGCGCGGCTGGGCACGGCGGTGCCCAAGCGCTCGGCGGCCCTGGCCGCGCTCGGTGCCTTGAGCTTCGCCTTCTCCGACAGCCTGATCGGCCTGAGCCGCTTCGTCGGGACCTTCGATGCCGCGCCCTACCTGATCATCGTTTTCTACTGGCTGGGCCAGTGGGGCATCGCCGCTTCGGCCTTCAGCCAGAAGCCGCGCTAGCCCCGGGATGGGCGACACCCGTTGTCGCCCTCGCTGCTCCAGGCCTTATCGCAGCCGGCCGCAGCGGCTACAATGCCGCCCCTCTTTTTATCGCCATCGCCGGAACCGCCGTGAGCAAAGAACCCGACCGCCTATTCGCCCAGCCCCTGGCCCAGGTGCCCGACTTCGCCTTCAACGAGGACGTGGTGCGGGTCTTCCCGGACATGATCAAGCGCTCGGTACCCGGCTACCCGACCATCGTCGAGAACCTCGGGGTCCTGGCTGCACAGTTCGCCCAGCCCCGCAGCGTGCTCTACGACCTCGGGGCATCCCTCGGGGCGGTGACCCAGGCCTTGCGTCGGCATGTGCGCAGCGATGGCTGCCGGGTGATCGCGGTGGACAACTCGGCGGCCATGGTCGAGCGCTGCCGGGAGTACCTCAACGGCCAGGACTCGATGTTCCAGGAGCTGCTGCCGGTGCAAGTGGTGGAGGGCGATATCCTGGCCCTGGAATTCCAGCCGGCCTCGGTGGTGGCGATGAACTTCACCTTGCAGTTCATCGCCCCTGAACAGCGCCAGGCCTTGTTGACGCGCATCCGCCAGGCACTGCTGCCCGGCGGCGCACTGATCCTCTCGGAAAAGCTGCGCTTCAACGACGTCCAGGAACATGAGCTGCTCACCGACCTGCACGTCGCCTTCAAGCGCGCCAATGGCTACAGCGAACTGGAGATCGCCCAGAAGCGCAGCGCCATCGAGAACGTCATGAAGCCCGACAGCCTCGAAGAACACCGCGAGCGCCTGCTGGCCGCCGGCTTCTCGAAAGTCGTGCCCTGGTTCCAATGCCTTAACTTCGCTTCGTTGATTGCCCTGCCATGATCGATCTGTCCCCCCTGGCCCGCCATCTGGTGGGCACTCCCCTGGCCGTCTGGGCCCAGGGCCTGCAAGCGCAACTCGATGCCAAGATGGAAAAGGGCCATGGCGACCTGGCCCGCTGGCAGAGTGCGCTGGACGCCCTGCCGGACGTGCGCCCCAGTGAAATCGACTTGCTCAACGGCCTGCTCCTGGACACCGACTGCGACGCCGCGACCCGCGAGCGGATGCGCACTGCCCTGATGGGCCTGAGCCCCTGGCGCAAGGGCCCGTTCGACCTGTTCGGCGTGCATGTGGATACCGAGTGGCGCTCGGACTGGAAATGGTCGCGGGTCGCGCCGCACCTGGACCTGCAGGGCAAGCGCATCCTCGATGTCGGCTGCGGCAACGGCTACTACATGTGGCGCATGCTCGGCGCTGGCGCCGACAGCGTGATCGGCGTCGATCCGAACTGGCTGTTCTTCTGCCAGTTCCAGGCCGTACAACGCTACCTGGAACAACCCAAGGCCTGGCACCTGCCGTTCCCGTTCGAGGACCTGCCGCCGAACCTCGAGGGTTTCGACACCGTGTTCTCCATGGGGGTGTTCTACCACCGCCGCTCGCCCATCGAGCACCTGCTGGCGCTCAAGGACTGCCTGGTCAAGGGGGGGGAACTGGTGCTGGAGACCCTGGTGGTCGAAGGCGACCAGCAGCAGGTACTGGTGCCGGAAGACCGCTACGCGCAGATGCGCAACGTGTGGTTCCTGCCGTCGGTACCGGCCCTGGAGCTGTGGCTGCGCCGCGCCGGGTTCAGCGACGTGCGCTGTGTGGATGTCAGCCTGACCAGCGTGCAGGAACAGCGGGCTACCGAGTGGATGAAGTACCAGTCCCTGAGCGACTTCCTCGATCCCGACGACCACAGCAAGACCATCGAAGGCCTCCCGGCGCCGATGCGCGCCGTGATCGTCGCCAGGAAATGAATCCCCCGCATCCGTAGGATGCAAGGCTGGTCCGCGATAGCGATATCGAACATCAAGCCCGATTCAAGGTGAGCATGCCCGGGCTGGCGTCATCGCGGGCAAGCTTCGCTCCAGTGTTGGCGTTCAGTCGCGGCTGGCGCGCCGCGCCTTGAAGAACTCGCTGAGCACCGTGCCACATTCCTCGGCCAGTACCCCGCCCTCGTACAGCACCCGGTGGTTGAGAAACCCCTGGGTGAAGAACTGCCCCTGGCTCTGCACGATGCCCGCCTTGGGCTCCAAAGCGCCGTAGACCACCCGCGCGATGCGCGAATGGACGATCAGCCCGGCGCACATGCTGCAAGGTTCCAGGGTGACGTACAGGGTGCTGCCTGGCAGGCGGTAATTGCTCACCGCCTGGGCTGCGGCGCGGATGGCCACCATCTCGGCATGGGCGCTGGGGTCGCTGCCGCTGATCGGGCAGTTGTAGCCGCGGCCGATGACCTGCCCATCGAGCACCAGCACCGCGCCCACCGGCACCTCGCCCAGGGCAGCCCCTTGGGCGGCCAGGGCCAGGGCCTCGCGCATGAACTCCTGGTCGCGGCTGCGATCGATGATCGACGCCGGGCGAATCTGGCGCATCACACCACCTCGATCGCGGCCATCAGGCCAGTTTCCATGTGGTCGATCACATGGCAATGGAACATCCAGGTGCCCGGGTTATCGGCCACCAGCGCCACCTGGGCGCGTTCGTTCTTGCCCAGTAGATAGGTGTCGGTGAACCAGGGCTCGACGATCTTGCGGCGATTGGAAGCGATCACCTTGAAGCTCATGCCGTGCAGGTGGATCGGATGCTGGTACTGGGTCATGTTCTTGAGCTCGAAGATGTAGCTCTTGCCCTTCTTCAAGGTGGCGATCGGGCGATCGGCGCAGGTCTTGTCGGTGATGTCCCAGGCCTGGCCGTTGATCTGCCACAGGCTCGGCGGCTTGCCGTTCTCGGTATTCACCGAGACCTTGCCGGCCCACTCGAAATTGAAGTTGAGCTTCTCGGCCTTTTCCAGGTCCGGTTCGGCGATGGGGTTGGCCGGCAGCGCCTTGGGCCAGTCACCCGGGGCTTCGCTGCTGGCTACCGAGCGCAGGGTGCCCAGGCGCACGAAACCATCGCGCAGGGAAATCTCCTCGCCCGCCTCGGGAATGCGGATGGCCAGGCAGATACGCATGCCCGGTCCCAGCCAGTAATCGTCGTCCAGCGGGCGCGGGGTGATCGGGTTGCCGTCGAGGGCGTAGATCATCGCCTCGCAGTTGCCCTTGAGGTTCAGGCGATAGGTCCAGGTGTTGTCCAGGTTCAGCAGGCGCACTCGCACCACCTGCCCGGCCGGCAGCTCGGTCACCGCCTCGGCCTGGCCGTTGATGGTGATCAGGCGCCCCGCGGTACCGTTGCGCGCGGCCTCGCGCGGCACGCTGAAGGGCATCCAGGCGCCCTGCTCGTCCACATGCCAGGTCTTCAGGCTCAGGGTGCGCTCATGCTTGAAGCCGGTCGGCTCGCGCTCCTCGACGATCAGCGGGCCCACCAGGCCCCGCCCCAGCTCCTCGGAGCTGCTGACATGGGGGTGGTACCAGTAGCTGCCGGCATCCGGCACGCGGAACTTGTAGTCGAAGAACTCGCCCGGCTTGACCGGCAGTTGCGAGACGTAGGGCACGCCGTCCATTTCCAGCGGCAGGCGGATGCCGTGCCAATGGATGGTGGTTTCCACCGGCAGGTGGTTGATGAAACGCACCCGCAACCAGGTGCCCTGGCGGACCCGCAATTCTGTGCCCGGCGCCGACGGCCCGAAAGCCCAGGCCTGGGTCTTGAAACCCGCTACCAGTTCGACATCCAGCGGAGCGGCGATCAGCTCGTAGTCGTGCCCGGCATTGTCGTCCGCGACCTTGCCCAGCCAGTATCGCGACGCACCGCCGGCGCCCACGCCAACCACCACCAGACCGGCCAGACCACCGAGTATTTGTCGACGGGTAAAGGACATGGACTCAACTACCTCACGTATCTGCCGCGGGCCCGGGCCCGCAAAAAGGCGAATACGATACACCCGCAGTTGAGAAACAGTAAGGCCGGCGCGGCGACGGGACGCAGATGCAGGGCCGTGGCTGCGCTCAGTCGCGCAACCCCAACAACAAGTGCACCACGCCGCCCGCCAGGGGCATCACCGCCGGCATCCCTGCCCTTTGCAGGGCAGTGCTGTCGAGCAATTGCGGGTCATGCAGCTCCAGGCGCAACCGGGTCAGGGCCAGCCATTGCTGGTTCTTGATATTGGCATGTCCGCCCAATGCCGCCAGCGTCGGTTCATCCAGGGCATGACCGCCAGCCTTGGGCGCTTTCGGCTGGTCGGGCACCAGGTCCGGGGTCAGGGCTTTCCAGAACGCCCGCTGTAGTTTCTCGAACATCTTCAGTTCTCCAGGACCGGTGAGTGAACGGCAAACGGTTGGCGATGCAGGCATTCACGTACCTGGGCAGCATCCTCCAGATTAACGATGTGCGCGGCCAGCGCCTGGCACTGGACCAGGTCCAGCTCCCGCACCCGGGCCTTGATGGCCGGGATCAGCGGCACGCTCACCGACAACTCATCCACCCCCAGGCCCAGCAACAGCGGCACCGCCAGGGTTTCAGAAGCCAGCGCACCGCACACACCGACCCACTTGCCGTGGGCATGGGCAGCCCGGACCGTGGTGGCGATCAGGCGCAGCACCGCCGGGTGGAAGCTGTCGGCCTGGCTGGCCAGGCGCGGGTGATCGCGGTCCATGGCCAGGGTGTACTGGGTCAGGTCGTTGGTGCCGATGGAGAAGAAATCCACCTCCGGGGCAAAGCGATCCGCCAGCAGCGCCGCTGACGGCACCTCGATCATGATCCCCAGCTTGGGCGATTGCGCGAGCCCCAGGGCCTGGACCTCTTGCTCCAGCAACTGGCGCGCCTGGCGCAGCTCCGCGAGCTGGCTGACCATCGGCAACATGATGTGCAAGCGGGCCTGCCCGGCACTGGCCAGGATCGCCCGGAATTGCTCCCGCAGCAGTTCCGGACGCGCCAGGCACAGGCGAATGCCGCGCAGGCCGAGAAAGGGGTTGGCCTCGCTGTCCATCGGTACATAGGCCAGGGGTTTGTCGCCGCCCACATCCAGGGTCCGCACCACCAGGTTGCGTTCGGGTCCCAGGGCCTGGGCGATGGCCTGATAGGTGGCTGCCTGTTCCTGCGGGCTTGGCGCCTGGGTACGGTCCTGGTAGAGGAACTCCGAACGCAGCAGGCCGACACCATCGCCCCCCAGGCTGACGGCCTGCTCGGCCTCCGCCAGGCAGGCAATGTTGGCCGTGACCTCAAGGTGATGACCATCGATGGTCACCGCCGGCAGCGCCGCCTGGGCCAGGTCCCGGTGCTGGCGCTGGCGTTGTTGTTCGCGCTGGGTATCCAGTTGCCGCAGCAACTGCGGATCCGGGTCCCGGTGCAGTTCGCCACGGTCGGCATCCAGCAGTACCGGCGTACCGTCGGCCAGGGACAGCACCTGGGGCGACAGGCCACAGAGCGCCGGCAGCCCCAGGGCTCGGGCCAGGATCGCCACATGGCTGGTGGCGCCGCCGCCCACGGTGACAAAACCCAGCACCCTGGTGGTATCCAGGTTCGCGGTTTGCGAAGGGGTCAATTGCTCGGCCACCAGGATGGCCTGCTCCGGCAGGACCAGGGCCTGTTCCTGCACGCCAAGAATCAGCTCCAGTACCCGCTGGCCAACATCCGCCAGATCCACCGCACGCTCGGCCAAGAGGCTACTGCCCAGGCTTTGGAACAGCTCGGCGGTGACCTCGATGGCGCTGTTCCAGGCAAAGGCGGCGCTCTTGCCGCTGGCGAGCAGCGACTCGGCCTGCTCCAGCAGGCTCGGGTCGTCCAGCAGCTCCTGGTGCGCGCGGAAGATGTTCTGTTGCGCTTCACCCGGGGCATCGTCCCGCAGCTGTTGCAGGGCACTGGCGGCCTGGCGCAGGGCCCGCGCCAGGGCTTGGCGCTCCTGCTGCGGGTTGGCTGCCTGTTCAATGATCTGCAAATGCTGCGGCACCACCTGCAGCACCTGGCCGAAGGCCGAGCCCGGTGAAGCACAGACCCCACGCAGGATGGCCCCGGGGGCAGCATCCGATACAGCTGGGGATACGGCTTTGGGCAGCGCAGCGACCTGCTCCCCACAGCCGGAGGCCAGCAGCGCCACCAGGGCCTGGATCGCCTGTTCGGCATCCGCGCCCACGGCACTGACCTGCAAGGCATCGCCCTGGACTGTCTGCAACGCCATGATCGACACCAGGGACTTGGCGTTGGCCGAGTCGGTGCGCCGGTGCAGGCAGATGTTTGCGGCAAAACCCTTGGCAGCCTGGGCCAGCAAGGCCGCCGGGCGCGCATGCAGGCCCTGGGGGTTGCCCAGGATCAGCGGCTTGGAAAACAGCGCCTCGCCCTCGGTCTCAGCGTCCTCGGCAGCGCTCAGGGCTGCCGGCGCGAGCTGCAGCAGCGGCTGGCCCTGCTCCACCAGCCGGCGATCGTCCACCAGTGCGGTCACCGGCTCGCCGCTGACCACCAGCATCAGGGTCAGCAGGCTGCGGGCATGCAGGGCCAGGTAGTCGGCGTCGAACTCGATCAGCGCCTGTCCCGCCGCCACCTGCTGGCCTTCGTGGACCAGGCAGGTGAACCCCTTGCCCGCCAGGTTCACCGTGTCCAGCCCGATGTGCATCAATACCTGCTGGCCCTGCTCGCCGGTAATGCTCACCGCATGGCCACTGTGCTGCAGGTTGCTGACTACCCCGGACAGGGGCGCGCAGAGGGCCTGGGAGGTTGGGTCGATGCACACGCCGTCGCCGATCACCCGGCTGGAGAACACCGGGTCCGGCACCTGCTCCAGGGGCAGCAGCACACCGGACAGGGGCGCGAGCAATTGCAAGGGTTGGGTTATGGCCATGACGTCACCTGCTGTTGATTCCTTGAAGTGCCGATGGAGCGCGAGCCCCGCCAGCATCGCTTATTTCCACCAGTACTCGACCTGCAAACCGACATTCGCCCCATGTCGGGCGCTGCCGAACGCACCGCTGGCGGACAGCGCGGAGCCGGCCGCCAGTTGGTTGGCCGCACGCTGGGCCGCCTCGTTCCAGCTGGCATAGGTGTAATACAGGCGCACCTCGGGACGGGCCCAGAACTCTGGCCCCTTGGGCGACCAGGTCGGGGCGAAGGTGAACTTGCTGAGCTTGCGCGTGCCCCCGGGGGCCTCCACCTGATCGTGGCCGAACTCGGCCACCAGCTTGAACTGCTCGGTGATGGCATAGGCCGGGCGCACGCCAAGGGAGATCCAGCTCTGGTCCTGGCCGTCGGGGCGAATGTCCTTCTGATAGACCGCCTCAAACTGACCGCCAAAGCGCGGGGTCAGTTGCCAGTCGAAAAACTCCACCAGGCGATAGCTCTTGTTGCTGTCATCCAGGTAGGAGTTGCCGGTATAGCCCAGGCCGGTGCCCGGGCCCTCGCCGTATTGCAGGGCGAGCTTGTTCTTGCCGCCCAGGAAGCCCTGTTGCACATGCTGGGTGGTGATCGCCCAACCGTTGTGGGCGCCACGGCGATCGGGCTTTTCCAGGTAGCTCAGGCCCAGCTCCAATTCGCCGCCGGGGTTGCTCTGGAAGCCGGCGACGTTGAAGTCATGACGGGTCACGGCCTGCTTCTGGTAGAGGTTGTCCTTGCGGGAAAAGGCATAGCTGTATTTCAGATCGCCGATGCGCACGTCCTCGACCCCGCCGCCGGTGGCGCTCTGGTTCCAGTAGTAGAAGTCGGAGATATGGATGTCGTTACGCTTGTAGTAACGACGCCCGGCCCACAGCGAACCGCCATTGAGGCTGGGCAGCTTCGACCACTGGGCATACATCTGCGGCATGCGCGCCGAACCGTTCTCCCCCTGGAAGGTCAGGTTGCGGTCGTAGCGGTTGTTGAGCGAGGCCATGCCATCGATGCTGAGCACCGAACCGTCCTCGAGGGTGTACAGATCCTGGCGCAGCTCCAGCTCGGCGTACTGCTCGCACTCGTTGCCCAGGCGATATTTGGATGGCGCGCCGGGAAGCTGGAAGCACGATTGCCCGCCACTGTTGACCGAAGTGCCGAGGCCACTGCGCAGGTAGCCGGCAAACTCCAGGGCCTGGGCCGGATAAGGCAAGGCCAGGCACAGGCAGGACGTCGCCAAACCGCGATTGATCGTTATTTTCATAAGCCCCCCATTATTTTTATTGTGATATCCGGATCCGCAGGCGCCGGCAGGCCGGCGCGAGGCCCTGCGCGGGCTCCGGTACAGCGCAGGCCTGGCAAACGGCAAAAGCCACCTGGCTACTAGTAGGCGTCGGCCAGGTGCAGGACGAAGGACTCATAGGGCCGCAGCAGCAACTGCCGGCTGCGCACGACATCGTCCAGGTAGTTGCTGATCAGCTGCCGCTGTTGCATACCCGGCGCGATAATCTGTTGCGGCAATTGGACCTCGCACGGCGTGCCATAGAAGTTGTTCACCACCAGCAGGCGCTCGCCCTGCCCTTCGCGCACGTAGATCCAGAGCTGTGGGTGGTCGGGCAGCAATTGGCGGTAGATGCCGTGCTGGATCAACGCCTGTTCCCGACGCAAGGCGATCAACCGACGATAGTGGTGCAACACCGATTGCGGGTCCTCTTGCTGCGACTCGACATTGATCCGGTCGGCATTGGCCGCGACCTCGATCCAGGGCTCGGCGCTGCTGAAGCCGGCGTTGGCCCCGGCATTCCACTGCATGGGTGTACGCCCGTTGTCCCGGGACTTCTGCTGGATCGCCGCCATGATCTGTTGCGGGTCTTCACCAGCCTCGCGCTTGAGGCGGTAGATGTTCAGGGTCTCGACGTCGCGGTATTGCTCGATGCGCTGGAAATGCGGATTGGTCATGCCCAGCTCTTCGCCCTGGTAGACGAAGGGCGTGCCCTGCAGCAGGTGCAAGGCGGTGGCCAGCATCTTCGCCGACACCACCCGATGCTCGCCGTCATCGCCGAACCGCGATACCACCCGAGGCTGGTCGTGATTGCACCAGAACAACGCGTTCCAGCCGCCGCCGGCCTGCATGCCGCATTGCCAATCGGAAAGAATGCGCTTGAGTTCGAGGAAGTCGAAATCGGCCCGCAACCACTTCTGCTGGTTGGGGTAATCCACCTTCAGGTGATGGAAGTTGAAGGTCATCGACAGCTCCTTCGACTCCGGGTTCGAGTAGCGGATGCAGTGCTCCAGGCGAGTGGAAGACATCTCGCCGACATTCACCAGGTCGTGGCCGACGAACACCTCCCGATGCATCTCCTGCAGGTACTCATGGACGTTCGGGCCGTCGGTATAGAAACGTCGGCCGTCGCTCTGGTCTTCGGGAAAATCCGCTGGCTTGGAGATCAGGTTGATCACATCCAGGCGAAAGCCGCCGACCCCCTTGTCCCGCCAGAAGCGCATCATCTTGAAGACTTCGGCGCGCACCTGGGGGTTGTCCCAGTTCAGATCGGCCTGGGTGTGATCGAACAGGTGCAGGTAGTACTGGCCGGTCTGCGCCTCGTACTCCCAGGCCGAGCCGCCGAACTTGGACTCCCAGTTGTTGGGCTCGTCACGCCAGATGTAGAAGTCCCGGTAGGGGTTGTCCAGGCTGCTGCGGGCCTGCTGGAACCAGCTGTGCTCGATGGAGGTGTGGTTGACCACGATGTCGAGCATCAGCTTGATGCCGCGCTTGCCGGCCTCCGCGATCAACAGTTCGCAGTCGGCCATGCTGCCGTAGCTGGGATCGATGGCGTAGTAGTCGCTGATGTCATAGCCGTTGTCGCGCTGCGGCGAGCGCAGGAACGGAGTCAGCCACAGGCAGTCGACCCCCAGCCAGTGCAGGTAGTCGAGCTTGTCTACCACGCCCAGCAGGTCGCCTGTGGCCTGTCCTGAGTGGCTGTGAAAACTTTTCGGGTAGATCTGGTAGATCACCGAGCGCTGCCAGTCTTGCATGGGGGATTCCTTTGGAAAGTGCACAGGCATTCACCGCCTCCTGCCAGGCCGGTCAGGCCACTCGGTAACCGGGACGGATGATCTTCAGGCTCAGGCCGCAAGTGAGGACGAAGGGCACCACCAGGGCCACGACCATGCCAATGACGAACATCGGGATGTATTGGGGAATGATCGAGATGAATCCCGGCAGCCCGCCGACACCGATGGCCGAGGCCTGGACCTTGTTCAGCGAGAGAACGACGCTGCCCAGGGCCGAGCCGATCAGCGCGGCGTAGAACGGAAACTTGTAGCGCAGGTTGACCCCGAACATCGCCGGCTCGGTGATGCCGAAATACGCCGAGACCGCCGAGGTCGAGGCCATGCTGCGGTCCCGGGCGTTACGGCTCATGGTGAATACCGCCAGGGCGGCACTGCCCTGGGCCAGGTTGGACATGACGATCATCGGCCAGATGAAGGTGCCGCCCTGGGTAGAGATCAGTTGCAGGTCGACCGCCAGGAACATGTGGTGCATGCCGGTGATCACCAGTGGCGCATAGAGCAGGCCGAAGATCGCCCCGCCCACCATCGGCGCCAGCTCGAACAGCATGACCACGCCCTCGGTGATCAGGATCCCCAGGTGGCGGGTCACCGGGCCAATGATCGCCAGGGCCAGCACCCCGGTGACCACGATGGTGGTGATGGGCACCACCAGCAGGGTAATGGCATTGGGCACCCTCGCCCGCAGCCACTTCTCGATCACGCTCATCACGTAGGCGGCCAGCAGGATCGGCAGGATCTGCCCCTGGTAGCCGACCTTCTCGATCTGGAACAGGCCAAGGATGTCGAAGTACGGCAGGCTCTGGCCATCCAGGCCGGCCACGGCCTTGCCGTAGTTCCAGGCGTTGAGCAGGTCCGGGTGGACCAGCATCAGGCCCAGGACGATGCCGAGGATCTCGCTGCCGCCAAAGCGCTTGGCCGCCGACCAGCCCACCAGGGCCGGCAGGAACACGAAGGAGGTGTTGGCCATCAGGTTGACCAGGCTCCACAACCCGTCCAGGTCCGGATGGGCCTCAAGCAAGGTCTTGCCCTCGATGAACATGCCCTTGGCGGCCAGCAGGTTGTTCACCCCCATCAACAGCCCGGCGATGATCAGGGCCGGCAGGATCGGCATGAACACGTCGGAGAAGACCCGCACCAGGCGCTGCATGGCGTGGGCCTTCTGCGCGCCCTTGTGCTTCACATCGGCAATGGTCGAGACGGCAAGGCCGGTCTGCTCGCGCAGTGCCGCGTAGACCTTTTCCACCTCGCCGGGGCCGATCACGACCTGGAACAGGCCACCGGTGAAGAACGAGCCCTTGACCAGGTCGATCTGGTTGAGCGTGGCGCTGTCGACCCGGCTCGGGTCCTTCAGGGCCAGGCGCAGGCGCGTCACGCAATGGGCCGCCTGCTCGAGGTTGTCGGCGCCACCGAGGCTGTGCAGCAACTCGCTGGCGATCGTTGAATAGTCGTGGCTCATGCTCGTTCTTCCACCTGAGATTCTTGTTATTGGCAGCACGCCGGGGAGGAAAACTACTCGTCTGTACGAGTTAAATCAACAACTCGTACAGACGAGTCTGTTTTTTCTTCGAGTCACCCCACCAGATCCGCTTTCCCGGCTCGCTACAGCCTCCTCCAGGCGCATGGACAAATGCCCCGTCCAGCCCTTAAGGTGCCTGCCTTGAGCACCGTCCGGCACAGAGCCATCCCATGAGCAAATACAACCGGATCTACAGCGATCTGCTTGCCAGCATCACCACCGAACGCCTGGAACGCGGCGCCCGCCTGCCCTCGGAAACCGAACTGATGGACAGCTACCAGGCCAGCCGCGGCACTGTGCGCAAGGCCATCGAACTGCTGCAGGAACGCGGTTTCGCGCAGAAAGTCCATGGCAAGGGCACCTTCGTGCTCTCGTCCGCTCCCATCGAGTTCCAGTTGGGTGGCATCGTCAGCTTCCAGGAAACCTATCCACGGCTGGGGGATGACGTCAGCACCGAGGTGGTGGAGTTCAGCCAGTTTCCTCTCGAAGGGTCACTGCGGGCGCACCTGCAGGCAGAAGAAGGCAGCCTGGTCACCCGGATCAAGCGGGTACGGCGGATCGATGGCAAGCGGGTGATCCTCGACATCAACCACTTCGTCGCTGAGCTGATTCCGGGGCTGGACCGGCAAATCGCCGAGCACTCGATCTACGCCTATATCGAACAGACCCTGCAACTGAACATCAGCTATGCCCAGCGCACCATCGAGGCCAGCCCGCGCAGCAAGGACGACCAGCAGTTGCTCGACCTGGACGGCCAGAGCCATGTGATCGTGGTCAGCAACCAGACCTTTCTCCAGGATGGCCGTCAGTTCGAGTACACCGAATCACGCCACACCCTGGACAAGTTCTACTTCTCCGACGTGGCGCGGCGCTGAGCCAGCGAGCGTAGCGCCAGGAGCCCAGCCAAAGGCCAATCGAGCCAACACGGCACAATGGTGCCGGCGCCGTAGACTCAACTCAGCAAACATTGCAAGGAACAGCGATGAAACGACCGTCTCTGGCTGCAAAGATCACCTCAGGCCTGGCCGGGTGGCACCAGCTTCAAACCGCCCAGAACCTCAACGACCTTTCCGGAGAAGACACCGCCCGGTCCGTCGTTGCCCAGATTATCAACGCACAGGGGCAGTTTCTTCCGGCTACCAGCCAGTTACCGGCCAATTGGGGAGCAACGAAGAAACGGGTAGATATTGCCCTGTTGGGGCGCTCGTCCGGAGCCGTTGTCTGGTACGGCGCAATCGAAGTCAAATGGCCACGCTCCACCACCGATACGCATCAAATCCGCCAGAACATTGTCCAGGATGCAATGCGCCTGGCGTTCATCACCACCCAGGGAATAGGAGCCAAGTTTCTTGTATTAGGGGGTGGGGCCGGCGATATCACCAAGCTGTTCGACACACCTCATCCGAATGCAAGCAACCGGGAAACTCGTCGGCAGGCCTTTACTGACCTGTTCTCGCGAGACTTGAGCCAGCCTGATGGCCACCTCACATTTGACGACTGGTCCGTAGCGTTTCCTGACGCGGGCGATCGAGTGCCCTCCACAACCTTCAATGGATTCAATGGCAAACTGAAAACCGAACTTGTCGCTCTTAGCCAAGCGGCAATAGGTAGCAGCACCGTGGGCTCGGTATTCGTTTGGCAATGCAGTCGAACTCGCGGTACCGCTCCTGCAAGGGCAGGTAATCAGCGCCCATGAATCTTGTGCTCAAGCATTTGCGGGCATCCATCAAGGATATTCATGAACCATCACGAAGCGTTCAAGGCACACCTGGGCAGTCTCCCGGACTGCGCTGAACTTCTACGGGTATGCAGAAGCTACAAAACCGCCGACAACTGTTATGCCTTTGAACTCAATGGCCGTCTGAAGGCAGGCCTGCCAATCGATAAGTTCATCGATGACCTGCCGCACCTGCAGAAACTCATCTGCGCTACCCCCACCAGCACGCTCACCTTGTTTCGAATGACATCCGGCTTCGAGTTTTCAGTGCCATTACTCCAGGCACTCGAAGGTCATTTCACGTACCAGGCCTTTATGTCGACTACGAGCGATAAACAGGTGTTGCGCAGGTTTATCCCGCCATCTGCTGCTCCGCTGGTTCTGGAGATCGAGTGCCCACCGGGCACTGCGCTCGCTCCCCTCGACTTTTTCCCTGGAATCAGTGAAAGCGAATATCTCCTGGGCTGCGGAACAACATTCCAGATAACGTCCAAACCACGAGTCTTGAGCCCGGAAGAAGCGAGCGAATACGCTCCCGGGCAAAATGAAGTACACCTGATAAAACTCAAGATCCTCAAGAGTCCACGCTATGTCGATACAGGCAGCCTGTTCCAGATCGATGCGTGACGCAGCGGCTGCAAAGCCCCCGCCCGCATCTGGCGAAAAACTGACCAAGGCCTCTATCGAAGCCATTCAGCCCAGCAAGGCGATCAGTTCACCACTCGATGGCCCGATACGCAGCGACTCCTTGGCGACGTTCACTTGCTGGGCCACCCGCGCCACTTCGATCACCGGATGCTCGAGAGAATAACCGCCTCTGCTGTCCAGCCAGCTCAAGACTTCCGCCAGGTGCCACAGCGAGGAGCTGCCCTCATGAATCGCCAAGGGAAAACTCTCGGCATGGCCCAACATTAACTTGCGCATGTTCTGCCGGGACACCCCGATGATTTCGGCGATTTCGCTGAGACCGACGAAATCCGGGCTGGCCTCCACCAGCCGCGCCTCGGGAATGATTCGCTTGATATCGCCCAGGGCGCTGAGCAACGCGACCTCGGCACTCTCGGCCTCGCGAGTGAACTCCAGGGCCAGGCGCCCGGCCAGGCCGGTGCCCACCAGGACGTCGGTGCAATCCGCTGCGCCAAGGCGCTCCACCAGTTGCAGGAGGTCGCAATCCTCGGCCGGCAGCAGATAGTTGAGGGTAAACAGGTACTCCATGATCCTTACTCCTGTCGAGGTGCGGGGGCCTTGCCCCCACGCAGCTGGTTCAAGGTGCAGTTGTCGATCACCCGGCAAAGGGCCCGGGCGTGCAGGGTCGGATTCTTAGGGGTGCGCCACACGCTGGTGATGCAGAACTCACCACAACGACACACCTCATTGTTGTACGGGCAGTAAATTCTGCCCCAGGCATGACCACTGCCAACTTCGATCCGCCAGCCCTGCCATTCGGCGTAGCGCAGGGCCATTTCAATGTCCTTCTTGGGATGAGTTGCCCGAGCCATCCATAGCCTCCAGTATCGCCAGCAAACCATGGTTGTCAACTGACAACCATGAAGACTTCGAACAAACCCGCTCAACGGATAAACCGCGAAAGAAACAGCGGGGGAAACCTCAAGAGTAGAGAGACGCCCGGGGCACAGTGCTGAACATGTCTTACGTGATATTGCCGGACGCTTGAAAACCGTGGTTTACAAAGGTTCAGCAACACAAATGCCGATAGCGCCAAATGCACGCGCCCTTGAACGACAATGGCGATCGGCCCCCAAAGGTTCCGATCGCCATTGTTTACCGCGAATGGATCAAGTGCCGATCACTTGGCGCCGATCATTCCCACTCGATGGTGGCTGGCGGCTTGCTCGACACGTCGTAGGTGACGCGGGAGATGCCTTCGATCTCGTTGATGATCCGGCCGCTGACGGTCTCCAGCAGCTCGTATGGCAGGTGCGCCCAACGAGCGGTCATGAAGTCCACGGTCTCTACCGCGCGCAGGGCCACGACCCAGGCGTAGCGCCGACCGTCACCCACGACGCCCACCGATTTCACCGGCTGGAACACCACGAATGCCTGGCTGGTCTTGTGGTACCAGTCGGCCTTGCGCAGTTCTTCGATGAAGATGTGGTCGGCGCGACGCAGGATGTCGGCGTACTCCTTCTTCACTTCGCCGAGGATACGCACGCCCAGGCCCGGGCCCGGGAACGGGTGGCGATAGACCATGTCGTACGGCAGGCCCAGCTCCAGGCCGATCTTGCGCACTTCGTCCTTGAACAGTTCGCGCAGCGGCTCGACCAGCTTGAGGTTCATTTCCTCCGGCAGGCCACCGACGTTGTGGTGCGACTTGATCACGTGGGCCTTGCCGCTCTTGGCGCCAGCCGATTCGATCACGTCGGGGTAGATGGTGCCCTGGGCGAGGAACTGGATGTTTTCCAGCTTGCTGGCTTCGGCATCGAACACGTCGATGAAGGTGCGACCGATGATCTTGCGCTTCTTCTCCGGGTCGGCTTCACCGGCCAGGTTGTCGAGGAACTGCTTCTCGGCGTCGGCACGGATCACCTTGACGCCCATGTTCTCCTTGAACATGGCCATCACCTGGTCGCCTTCGTGCAGGCGCAGCAGGCCGTTGTCGACGAATACGCAGGTCAGCTGGTCGCCGATGGCGCGGTGCAACAGCGCGGCAACCACCGAGGAGTCGACACCGCCGGACAGGCCGAGCAGGACGTTGGCCGAGCCCACTTGTGCACGGACCTGGGCGATGGCGTCCTCGACGATGTTCGATGCAGTCCACAGGGCCTCGCAGCCGCAGATGTCCTGGACGAATCGCGACAGGATACGACCGCCTTGCTTGGTGTGGGTCACTTCCGGGTGGAACTGCACGCCGTAGTAGCCCAGGGCGTCGTCGAACATGCCGGCGATCGGGCAGCTCGGGGTGCTGGCCAGGATGTTGAAGTTGCCCGGCATCTGGGTGACCTTGTCGCCGTGGCTCATCCACACGTCCAGGCCCAGTACGCCGTCGTCGTCGACGTGGTCTTCGATACCGTCCAGCAGGCGGCTCTTGCCGACTACATCAACGCGGGCATAACCGAATTCGCGCAGCTCGGAACCTTCGACCTTGCCGCCCATTTGCTCGGCCATGGTCTGCATGCCGTAGCAGATGCCCAGCAGCGGGACCTTCAGGTCGAATACCGCTTGCGGTGCACGCGGGCTGTTGGCTTCGTGGACCGACTCCGGGCCACCGGCCAGGATGATGCCGCGCGGATTGAATTCGCGGATCGCTTCATCGTCCATGTCGAACGGGTGCAGTTCGCAGTACACGCCGATTTCGCGCACGCGGCGGGCGATCAGCTGGGTGTACTGGGAACCGAAGTCGAGGATCAGGATGCGGTGAGCATGAATGTCGAGGGCCATGGTCAGTCTCGTCTAATTTCAGAAACGACACGGGGCTGAAAAACACAGCCCCGGTTACTAGATTCGTCGATCGCCTGCAGGCCTGGACCTGAAGGCGACCACTATCAACCTACGCGATAGTTGGGTGCTTCCTTGGTGATCTGCACGTCATGGACGTGGGATTCAGCCATGCCGGCACCGGTGATGCGTACGAACTCCGGCTTGGTGCGCATCTCGTCGATGGTCGCGCTGCCGGTGTAGCCCATGGAGGACCGCAGGCCACCCATCAGCTGGTGGATGATCGCGGCCAGTGCGCCCTTGTAGGGAACGCGACCTTCGATACCTTCCGGAACCAGCTTCTCGGCACCGGCCGAGGAGTCCTGGAAGTAGCGGTCCGAAGAGCCTTGCGCCTGTGCCATGGCACCCAGCGAGCCCATGCCGCGGTAAGCCTTGTAGGAGCGGCCCTGGAACAGTTCGACCTCACCTGGAGCCTCTTCGGTACCGGCGAACATCGAACCCATCATCACGCAGGAAGCGCCGGCGACGATGGCCTTGGATAGGTCGCCGGAGAAGCGGATACCGCCGTCGGCGATCAGTGGCACACCCGTGCCTTCCAGTGCCGCTGCGACGTTGGCGATGGCGCTGATCTGCGGCACGCCGACACCGGCAACGATACGGGTGGTGCAGATCGAGCCTGGGCCGATACCAACCTTGACCGCGTCGGCGCCAGCGTCGGCCAGGGCCTTGGCGGCGGCACCGGTGGCGATGTTGCCACCGATCACCTGCACTTGCGGGTAGTTCTCTTTCACCCAGCGAACGCGATCGATCACGCCCTTGGAATGGCCGTGGGCGGTATCCACTACCACCACGTCGACACCGGCAGCCACCAGGGCGGCAACGCGCTCGCCGGTGTCCTTGCCGGTACCGACGGCAGCACCGACGCGCAGGCGGCCCTGGTCGTCCTTGCTGGCCAGCGGGTAGGCCTTGGCCTTCTCGATGTCGTTGACGGTCATCATGCCCTTGAGGACGAAGGCATCATCGACGATCAGCACGCGCTCGATGCGGTGCTTGTGCAGCAGCTCGCGAACGGCGGACTTGTCGGCGACGGCCCCATCCTTGACAGTGACCAGGCGCTCTTTAGGCGTCATCACTTCGCGGACGCTGACTTCCAGGCGGCTTTCGAAACGCACGTCACGGGAAGTCACGATGCCCACCAGGTCACCGTTGTGCAGCACCGGCACGCCGGAGATGTTGTGGGTCTTGGTCAGGTCGAGCAGGTCGCGCACAGTGGCGTCGGCTTCGATGGTGATGGGGTCCTTGACCACACCGGCCTCGAAACGCTTGACCTTGCGCACTTCGGCAGCTTGCTGCTCGATGGTCATGTTCTTGTGGATGATGCCGATGCCGCCTTCCTGAGCCATGGCGATCGCCAGACGGGCTTCAGTGACGGTGTCCATGGCGGCGGAAACCAGTGGGATATTCAGCTCGATGCCACGGGTCAAACGGGTCTTTAGACTGACTTCGTTAGGCAGTACTTCGGAATAACCGGGCACTAAGAGGATGTCGTCGAAGGTGAGGGCTTCTTGGCTGATACGCAGCATCGCGGGGGCTCCCGGGCGGGAAAATGGAAGCGCGCCATTATACTCAGACCGCCTGCCGGGCTCAATGTAAAACTCGATCTAATATCGTTGGAGTGATGGATGGAGAGCGCCTGCCATGCTAGCCGGAACCAACCCGGCCAACCGGGCGCCCCCGCCAAGAAACTACAACTGGACCTTGATCCAGCTCATCGGCTGGTCCAGCCAGTCGGCGAACTCATCGATGAAGCTCTGCTTGAACCCCGCTTCGGCCCAGTTGTTGAAGATGAAGCCCAGGTTGGAAAACCCGCACGGCTGGAGGAACAGGAAGCCGTTGATGTCGTCTTCATGGCCGCATTCGGGACAGGTGAAGTTGTCGGTGCGCCCGGGCATCCAGTCTTCCAGGCTTTCGAACAAGGCCTCGCCGATTTCCTGGCGGCACTCGGCGCAACCGGCTTCTTCGAGGAAGCCCTTGGTCGGGGTATAGATGCAGCGCTTGGTGATGATCTCCAGGCCATTGACTGGCTCACCGAACGGCAGCGCCTCAGGATGCAGCACCACGTCCCGGGCGCCTGGCGCGATGGCATGCCCCATGCGGTTGCCGGTGCGCCCGCAAGTGGTCAGGGCTTCCTCGACGATATTCTTGCGTACCAGCCAGCGCACTATGGCGCGGGCCCGGGGCTCATGCACCGGCAACGTGGAGATTTTCGGGACGAGGATGCTTTGGGAATTCATGGTCCAGCCTGGAGCGTCGAGGGACAGGGAAAACGCAGCGCCGGCGAGCCGACCCCATCACCCAAGTGTAGAAGCCGGTTCGGCGACGAGCAGCGCCGAGGGCCGGCAGCTTAATCCCTGCTCCTTACAGGTCAAGCGCTCAGGTAACGGCCGATCAGGGCAATGCCACTGGCCAGTACCAGCCAGGTCACCAGGCGCACGAAGGTTTCCCGGGACAGTTTCATCGCCAAGCGCCGGCCAATCCACGACCCCAACACCATGGCCGGCAACAAGCACAGCGCCAGCAACAGCAGCGATACCTCGGCGTAGACCCCGGCCAGGGCGAACAGGCTCAGGCGTACCACGGTACTGCTGCTGATCAGCGCGCTCTGGGTCGCCCGGGCCGAGTCCTTGGGCAACCGACTGTTCAGGTAGATCGCATACAGAAAGCCACCGCTGCCGAACAAGGCACCGAACAAACCACCCACGATGCCCATGGGCACCGACCAACCGGCCGCCATCTGCGCCGGGCGGGCCTTCACCCAGAGGCTGTAGATGGCATAGGCACAAATGAATATCCCCATCAGCAGCAGCAACACATCGGACTTGAGGCTGAGCAGGAAGATCACCCCCAGGGTGCAGCCCACTGCCATGCACGGCAACAGGCGCAGCAACTCGGGCTTGGCCACGTCCTTGCGTGATGACAGGAAGCTGCCGAAGGCGGCGATGAAATCCAGCAGCACCAGCAACGGCACGATCTTCGACAAGGGCATGAACAGGATCAGGATCGGCCCGGCCACCAACGCCGTACCGAAACCGGCGATGCCGAACACTATGTAGGCCAGGGCAATGCCCAAGCCGATCGCCAGCCAGGCACCCGGCCCGAACGCCCACTGGTTCAATCCTTCAACGAACAGACTCATTACCGCCACTTCCTCGACCTTATGTCCCACGACTTTAGCCAGAGACGAGCCTTGCGACTAATATCGTCGCAGCCGCCCACTCATCGCAAAAAGGCATGACTTGTGATTTCAACCCGTCAACTGCGCTACTTCGTGGAAATCGCCGAATGCGGCAGCTTCAGTGCTGCGGCTGAACGCCTGTTCGTCGCCCAGTCGGCCCTGAGCCGGCAGATCAAGGAGCTCGAAGGCCTGCTGCAAACCCCGTTGTTCGAGCGTACCGCTCGCCTGCCACGCTTGACCGCCGCCGGCGAGGCGTTCTTCCCCAAGGCTCGCAACCTGCTGACCGAACTGCACAAGGCCGGCGAGCTGGCGACCCAGGTCGGCCAGGGCCAGCTGGGAACCCTGCGCCTGAGCCACTCCAGCACCGTGCCCATGAGCGGGCGCCTGCTACGGGGGATCAGCCACTATCTACAGCAATGCCCCGGGGCCTCGCTGGACATCGTCAAGCTGTCTTCCGAAGCACAGTTGGAGGAACTGGCCGAGGGCCGCCTGGACGTCGGCCTGTTGCGCCTGCCAGTGCTGCGCCAGCGCGAAGGGGTGCAAATCATCCCGCTGTTCAGCGAACCCTTGCTGGTGGCGCTGCCACCGACACATCCGCTGGCGCTCGACCCGGCGGCCAAGGAGGTCGACTTGGCGCAACTGCGCGACGAAGCCTTTATCTCCATTCCCCATCCCCAGCGTGGCGGCTTGAGCTACCTCTCGGCCGAGTTGTGCATGCGCCAGGGCTTCTTTCCCAAGGCGGCGCGGGTGATGTCGCGCAAGACCACCCAGTTGCAGTTGATCCAGGCCGGTTTCGGCATCGCCCTGCTGCCCGAGTCGATGCAGGATATAGCCCCGGCCAGCATCCATTTCCTGCCCTTGGCCGATAGCGATTGCCAGAGTGTCATCGCCCTCGCCTGCCGCCAGGAACCCACGCCGCTGGTGGCACAGTTCGTCGAACATTTTCGCGACTGTCTATAAGCGATTTGCCTTGGCCCATTGGGAAACAGCCCTTTAAACTGCGCCCCATGATTAAAGATCCCTTTGCACGACTCGGACTGGACCGCGAAGTCCTCACCATCACCCAGCTCAACGGCCGCGCCCGGGTGCTGCTCGAGGACGTGTTCAGCAATATCTGGGTCGAGGGCGAGATCTCCAACCTCGCCCGTCCGGCTTCCGGCCATGTGTACTTCACCCTCAAGGACAGTGGCGCCCAGGTGCGCTGCGCGCTGTTCCGGCAGAACGCCGCGCGGGTGCGCCAGGCGCTCAAGGACGGCCTGGCGGTCAAGGTACGGGGCAAGGTCTCGCTGTTCGAGGGACGCGGCGACTATCAACTGATTCTCGACACCGTGGAACCAGCCGGCGACGGTGCCCTGCGCCTGGCCTTCGAGGCCTTGAAGGACAAGCTCAGCGCCGAAGGCCTGTTCAGCGCCGAGCGCAAGCGGCCGCTACCGGCCCACCCCCAACGCATCGGCATCATCAGTTCACCCACGGGGGCGGTGATTCGCGACATCATCAGTGTCTTCCGGCGCCGCGCGCCTCAAGTCTCGCTGACCTTGATCCCTACCGCAGTGCAGGGCCGCGAAGCCACGGCGCAGATCGTCCGGGCCCTGCAACTGGCCGATGCCCGGGGCTTCGACGCCTTGATCCTGGCCCGTGGTGGCGGCTCCCTGGAAGATCTCTGGTGCTTCAACGAGGAGCCGGTGGCTCGGGCTGTAGCCAACTGCGTGACACCGATCGTCAGCGCCGTCGGCCATGAAACCGACGTGTCCATCAGCGATTTCGTGGCCGACGTCCGCGCGCCCACGCCCTCGGCCGCCGCCGAGTTGCTGGCCCCGGACTCCAGCGACCTGCAACGGCGGGTCGACAGCCTGCACCGCCGCTTGGTAATGCGCATGCGCGACCGCTTGCTGCGCGAGCGCCTGCGCCTGGATGGCCTGGCCCGGCGTCTGCGCCATCCAGGCGAGCGGTTGCGCCAGCAGGCACAGCGCCTGGACGACCTGGACATGCGCCTGCGCCGGGCTTTCGAGCGCAGCCTGAATACCCGCCGCGAACGCCTGATCCGCCTGGAGACCCGCCTCGGCGCCCAGCATCCGGGACGCAACCTGGCGCTGTTGCGCCAGCGCCTGGACAGCCTCGCCGAACGCCTGCCCCGGGCCATGCGCGAAGGCCTGAAGGCCCGGCGCTTGCAACTGCACAGCCAGATGCAGACCTTGCACGTGGTCAGCCCCCTGGCGACCCTGGGCCGGGGCTACAGCATTCTCCTCGACGAGCGTGGCCAGGCCATCCGCAGCGCCGCGCAAACCCGCAATGGCCAGCGCCTCACCGCGCGCCTGGGCGAAGGCGAGTTGCAGGTGCGGGTCGAGGACAACCACCTGACGCCTGTCACCCTTTCCCTACTGGACTGATCCATGCCACGTTTTCTCTGCTCCCTGCTGTTGCTGTGCCTGGCCTGCAATGCCCAGGCCGATAGCTATATCACCCGCCTGTTGAACAAACCCGTGCCCGGCGGCGTGGCGGTGATCGACCTCGGCCAAGCCACCCAGGCGCCCAAGGCCAGCTACCAGGGCAAGCCGGTGCTGGTGGTCAAGGAGCAGGCCAACTGGCTGGCGATCGTCGGCATTCCGCTGACGGTCAAGCCCGGGGCCCAGCAACTGACTAGCGCCAGCGGCAACCTGGGTTTCGTGGTCGGGAACAAGAAGTATCCCGAGCAGCACATCACCCTGAAGAACCAGCGCCAGGTGAATCCCAACCCGGCCGACCTGAAACGCATCGATGCCGAACTGGCCGAGCAACTGCGCGCCTACCGCAGCTTCAGCGCCAATACCCCGAGCAACCTGTTGCTGGACAAGCCGGTGAACGGGCCGCTGTCGAGCAAGTTCGGCGTGCGCCGTTTCTTCAACGGTGAGGAACGCAACCCGCATTCGGGCCTGGACTTCGCGGTGCCGGCGGGCACGCCGATCAAGACGCCGGCGGCGGGCAAGGTGATTCTCACCGGCAACTACTTCTTCAATGGCAACACGGTGTTCGTCGACCATGGCCAGGGTTTCATCAGCATGTTCTGCCACATGTCGAAGATCGACGTGAAGGTCGGCCAATCCCTGGCCCGCGGCGCAGTGGTCGGCAAGGTCGGCTCCACCGGCCGGGCCACCGGTCCGCACATGCACTGGAACGTCAGCCTGAACGACGCACGGGTCGATCCGGCGATCTTCATCGGCGCCTTCCAACCCTGATCTGCCTCGCCATAAGCGGACTACCGCCGGCCCTTTCCGGCCAATGGCGCTTGCCCTGGGGATTGCGCAGCTCGCGAGGACTGCGCAATCCACATAAAACAAAAAACCATCAAGCAGAATAAAATCTCGTCAATTTTTGAAATTCGAGTATTCCTCTCAATTTTTTTTCGTTGCTTGCCATCTCTGACCCCAATAGTTAGGGTTGAGCACATGAAAACCTCTCACACCCTCATTCAGCGTCGTCAACACCGGAGCCTCTGCCTCGTCAGCGCACGACTGCCAGGCTGAACCGCGGTGCCTCATCCCCCTGCGTCAACAATTCATTCTTGACTCACCGGCAGGCCGCCCCTTTTCGGCCCGGACCATAAGGATTTCGCCATGACCATGCTCAAAGATCCGTCCTCCAAGTACCGCGCGTTCCCGACCATCAACTTGCCGGACCGCACCTGGCCGTCGAAGACCATCACCAGCGCGCCGATCTGGTGCAGCTCGGACTTGCGCGATGGCAACCAGTCGCTGATCGAACCGATGGACGCGGTCAAGAAACTGCGTTTCTGGAAGACCCTGGTGGCGGTCGGTGTGAAGGAAATCGAAGCTTCGTTCCCTGCCGCTTCGCAAACCGACTTCGACTTCGTACGGACCCTGATCGAAGACAAGCATATTCCGGACGACACCACCATCCAGGTGCTGACCCAGGCTCGTGAAGACTTGATCGCCCGCACCTTCGAATCCTTGCGCGGGGCGAAAAAGGCGATCGTCCACCTCTACAACGCCACCAGCCCTTCTTTCCGCCGCATCGTCTTCAACCAGGACAAGGCCGGGGTGAAGGAAATCGCGGTGAATGCGGCCAAGCTGTTCGTCAAGTACGCGGCCCAGCAACCGGAAACCCAGTGGCAGTTCGAATACTCGCCGGAAACCTTCAGCGCCACCGAGCTGGAATTCGCCAAGGAAGTCTGCGACGCCGTGGTGGAAGTGTGGAACGCAACTCCAACTCATAAGGTGATCCTCAACCTGCCAGCTACCGTCGAAGTGGCAACGCCGAATATCTACGCCGACCAGATCGAGTGGTTCTGCCGCAACATCAACCGCCGTGACAGCGTGATCATCAGCCTGCACACCCACAACGACCGTGGCACCGGCGTAGCAGCTACCGAACTGGGCCTGATGGCCGGTGCCGACCGCGTCGAAGGCTGCCTGTTCGGCAACGGCGAGCGTACCGGCAACGTCGACCTGGTGACCGTGGCCCTGAACCTCTACACCCAGGGCATCGACCCCGAGCTGGACTTCTCCGACATCGACGGCGTGCGCAAGGTGGTGGAAGAGTGCAACCAGATTCCCGTGCATCCGCGCCACCCCTATGTGGGCGACCTGGTCCACACCGCCTTCTCCGGCTCCCACCAGGATGCAATCCGCAAGGGCTTCGCCCAGCAGCAAGCCGATGGCGTCTGGGAAGTACCGTACCTGCCGATCGACCCGGCCGACATCGGCCGCAGCTATGAAGCCGTGATCCGCGTCAACAGCCAGTCGGGCAAGGGCGGCATTGCCTACCTGCTGGAACAGGAATACGGCATCAGCTTGCCGCGCCGCATGCAGATCGAGTTCAGCCAGGTGGTACAGCGGGAAACCGACCGCCTCGGCCTGGAGATGACCGCCCAGCAGATCCACGCGTTGCTGCACAGCGAGTACTTGCAGGCCAACACCCCGTACGCGCTGGTCAGCCATCGCCTGCAGGAAGAGAACGGCCACAGCTCCGTGGAGGTGGAAGTCGCGAGCAAGGGCCAGGGCGAAACCAACCTGCACTGGCGCGGCAAGGGCAACGGCGCCCTGGAGGCACTGGTGGCTGGGCTGCCGGTCCCGGTGGAAATCATGGACTACAACGAACACGCTATCGGCGCGGGCACCAACGCCAAGGCGGCGGCCTACATCGAGTTGCGGGTCAATGGTGAGCGTGCGGTGCACGGTGTGGGTATCGATGAAAACATCACCACTGCAAGCTTCAAGGCCTTGTTCAGCGCCCTGAACCGCTCCCTGAGCGAACAGCAGGCCAAGGCTGCTTAAACCTAGCCTTTACGCAAAGGCCCCGGGGAGTCGGACTCCCCGGGGCCTTTTTGCATCTCACCGGCAATCCCGGGACTTGCCTCGGTCAATCAAGCATTCACGTCGACACTGCCCGAACGCTCGCCGCGGACGAAGGGTAAGGAATGCCAGCATGGGCATCGATGGCGGTCATGAATGATTCCTCCTCGAATCATGTCCTATCGGCCTTCGGGCACGAAGCTTGATGAGCCCTAGGTGAACCTGAAGCCGTCGGCATCGAGGTTGGCCGGAAAACGGGCGCGGTAGGCGGCCAGGTCCGCAGCCTTGAGGCAGACCTGGAATACCCCGTCCGCCTCTCCGGCACTGAGCAGGCTCTCGCCCTGGAAGTCCAGCACCTGGCTGTCACCGGTGTAGGCGAAGCCCTTGCCATCGGTGCCCACCCGGTTTACCGCGGCGACATAACACAGGTTCTCGATGGCGCGCGCCGGCAGCAGCCGGTTCCAGTGCAAGCGCCGCGCTCCCGGCCAGTTGGCGGTGTACAGCAGTAGATCGGTGTCCTGGGAATCTCGGCTCCACACCGGGAAACGCAGGTCGTAGCAGATCAACGGGCGAATGCGCCAACCCTTGAGCTCGAACTGCACTTGGCGCTCGCCAGGAGTGAAATGCTCGTGCTCGCCAGCCATGCGGAACAGGTGACGCTTGTCGTAGTGCCAGACTTCACCGTCGGGGCGCGCCCACAGCAGGCGATTGCGGTGGCTGCCATCGGCCGCCTGGATGATCACGCTGCCAGTGATCACCGCATCGAGCTTCTTCGCCTGGCAACGCAACCACTTGCTGGTCGGACCATTCTCCGCTTCCGCCAGGGTCTGGGACTCCATGGAGAAGCCGGTAGTGAACATCTCCGGAAGAATCACCAGGTCGGCGCCACGGGCCTGCTCCAGCAACGGTTCGAAATGTTCCAGGTTGGCCTGGCGATCGTGCCAGGCCAGGGTCGTCTGGACCAAAGCCAGGTCCAGATCGGGTAGTGCACTCAGATCACGCATAGTTTCTCCGCTGCCTGACGCAGCGTCTCCTCGCGCTTGGCAAAACACAGACGCACCAGACGCTGCCCCTGGGGCGGCTGCTGATAGAACACCGACACCGGAATGGCCGCGACCCCATGTTCACGGGTCATCCAGGTCGCCATCTCGACATCGTTCAGGTCTGGACGAATCTGCGAATAATCCACCAGTTGAAAGTAGGTGCCGGTCACCCGGGTGAAACTGAAGCGTGAAGCGCTCAACAGATCACAGAACAGATCACGCTTGGCCTGGTAGAAAGCAGGCAACTGCTCGACGTGTTCCGGATGCTCGGCCATGAAATCGGCGAGAGCGTACTGCAAAGGGGTCACCCCGCAGAAGCTGACATATTGATGCACCTTGCGCAGCTCGGCGCTCAAGGCCGGTGGCGCCACCACGTAGCCAGTCTTCCAGCCGGTGACGTGGTAGGTCTTGCCGAAGGAGCTGACCACGAATGCCCGCTGGTACAACTCCTCATGGGCCAGGACGCTGGCATGGGGCACGCCATCGAACACCAGATGCTCATACACCTCGTCGCTGACCAGGTAGATGTCGCGAGCGCGGATCAGCTCGGCCAACCGGTCCAGCTCGGCGCGACTGAGCAGGGCGCCACTGGGGTTGTGCGGGGTATTGATGATGATCATCCGCGTACGCGGCCCCAGCGCTGCCTCGAGCTGCTGCCAGTCGATGGCGAAGTCGCCCTGGCCCAGTTGTACGTGCACGCAGCGACCGCCGGCCAGTTCTACCGATGGCTCGTAGCTGTCGTAGCTGGGGTCGAAGACGATGACTTCATCTCCCGGGCGGATCACTGCATGGATTGCGCAGAAGATCGCCTGGGTCGCCCCCGGCGTGATGGTCACTTCAGCGTCAGGGTCGACCTTGGCGCCATAGCTGCGAGCGATCTTGGCCGCCACCTGCTGGCGTAGCGCCGGCAGGCCGGTCATCGGTGCGTACTGGTTATGACCACTGGCGACATGCCGGCCGACTGCATCGCGCAGTGCTTGCGGGCCGTCGAAATCCGGGAATCCCTGGGACAGGTTGAGCGCTCCGGTCTGGGCCGCGAGCTGGGACATTTGCGTAAAGATGGTGGTGCCGACATTCGGCAGTTTGCTGGTGATCATGCGGGTTCCCTGCTGAACACCCGGCTCTACGACGGCGCGGGAGGTCCCGAGGATAGCCCAAAGGACGGCGATTAAAAAAGGGTCCCTCAAGGACCCTTTTTAATCGCCGCTACAAGCTGCAAGCCATAAGCTGCAAGCCCTTGCCGCTTTTTACTGGCTTGTAGCTTGCAACTCCAAGCGCTGTCTCAACGCTTGTCGCGGCGCTTCTTGTCGGCTTTCTTGTGGTGCGACATCAAGCGGCGCTTCTTGTTGACCTGACGGTCGGTGAGCGTGTTCTTGTTGCCCTCGTACGGGTTGTCGCTGCCCTTGAACTCGATACGAATCGGCGTACCCACCAGCTTCAGCACGCGCCGGTAGGTGTTCTCCAGGTAGCGCACATAGGACTTGGGCACCTTCTCCACCTGGTTGCCGTGGATCACGATCAACGGCGGGTTGGCACCACCCAGGTGGGCGTAGCGCAGTTTGATCCGGCGGCTGTTGACCATGGGCGGGGCATGCTCGCTCACGGCGTCTTCCAGGATCTGGGTCAGGCGGCTGGTAGGCCAGCGGGTCACCGCCGACTTGAAGGAGTTCTGCACCGATTGGTACAGGTTGCCCACGCCAGTGCCGTGCAATGCCGAGATGAAGTGGATATCGGCGAAGTCGACGAAGAACAGCCGGCGCTCCAGCTCGGTCTTCACGTAGTCGCGCTCGCTAGGCTGCATGCCGTCCCACTTGTTCAGGGCGATCACCAATGCCCGACCGGCTTCCAGGGCGAAGCCCAGCAGGTTCAGGTCGTGGTCCACCACACCTTCGCGGGCGTCCATGACGAAGATCACCACGTTGGCATCCTTGATCGCCTGCAGCGTCTTGACCACCGAGAACTTCTCGACTTCCTCGTGGATCTTGCCGCGCTTGCGCACACCCGCGGTGTCGATCAGCGTGTACTTCTCCTCGTTGCGCTCGAACGGGATGTAGATACTGTCGCGGGTGGTGCCGGGCTGATCGTAGACGATGACCCGGTCTTCACCGAGCATGCGGTTGACCAGGGTCGACTTGCCTACGTTGGGACGACCGATGATGGCGATCTTGATCCCATCCTTCTCGCTCGGACCAGGAATACGCTTGGCTTCCTCGCCTTCGGCAACGATCTCTTCCTCGCCCTCTTCGAGCTCGTCGGCGTCATCCTTGGGGAATTCGCGCAGGGTGATTTCCAGCATCTGGCTGATGCCACGGCCGTGGGCGCCGGCGATCGGGATCGCGTCCCCCATGCCCAGCGGGGCAAACTCGGCGCGAGCCATGTCCGGGTCGATGTTGTCGACCTTGTTGGCGATCACGTAGGAGGTCTTGTTACGTTTGCGCAGGTGCTCGCCGATCATCTGGTCGGCCGCGGTGAACCCGGCCTTGGCGTCCACCAGGAACAGCACCACATCGGCTTCTTCGATGGCCAGCAGCGACTGCTCGGCCATCTTTTCATCCATGCCATGTTCGTCACCGGAGATACCACCGGTGTCGATGAGAATATAGGTACGCCCTTGCCACTTGGCCTCACCGTATTGGCGATCACGGGTCAGACCGGACAGGTCGCCGACGATGGCGTCGCGAGTCCGAGTCAGGCGGTTGAACAAGGTGGACTTGCCGACGTTGGGTCGGCCCACCAGGGCGATTACGGGAACCATGCGGCTCTCCACTGCATTATTTCAGAAAATACAAAAGCCGCTGCGAGGCAGCGGCTGGTGCTCGGGGCAGCACCTTAAAGTGCTGCAAGCCTTGTCCAGACAAGGCCGCTTGGGGAATCAACCCCAAGCATAGTCAAACCATTACTTGATGGTCAGGGCTTCCAGTTTGCCGCTGTTGCCAAACACGTAGATCATGTCGCCCACCACCAGCGGACGAGCGCGCAGGCCGTCACTGTCGATGCGCTCACGAGCGACGAAACGACCATCCACCTGGCTCAGCAGGTGCAGGTAGCCTTCCAGGTCACCCACGGCCACATAGCTGGAGAACACTTCCGGTGCCGACAGCTGGCGGCGAGCCAGGGAATCGTTGCTCCACAGGGCGGAGGTCGAACGCTCGTCGATGCCTTCCACGGTACCCGAGGACAGGCTCACGTAGACGCTGCCGAAGCCCTGGGCGACACCTGCGTAGCTGGAAGCATCACGCTGCCACAGCGGGCGACCGCTCTCCAGATCCAGGGCCGTGACACGCCCCTGGTAGCTGGCCACGTACAGGGTGCCACCGGACAGCAGCAGGCCGCCGTCGATGTCCACCACGCGATCCAGCTCGGAACGACCTTGCGGGATGGCGACACGCTGCTCCCACACCGGCACGCCGTTGCGGATATCCAGCGCCACTACCTTGCCGGTGGAAAGGCCGGCCAGGGCCAGGCGGTTGGTCGCCAGCGGAGCACTGGTGCCACGCAGGGTCAGGACCGCCGGGGTGCTGTCGTAGAGCCAGAGCTGGTTGCCGGTGCTGGCATCGAGGCCGATCACCCGGTCATCCTGGGTCTGGACCACCACTACATCACCGTTGGTAGCCGGCGGAGCCAGCACTTCACTGGTGACACGGGCACGCCATTTCTCTTCACCGTTGGAAGTGTCCAGGGCAATGACTTCACCCTTGAGGGTGCCGATCATCACCAGGCCGTAACCCACGCCCACGGCGCCGGAAACCGGCAGTTCCAGGTCCTGCTTCCACTTGACGTCGCCGTTCATGCGGTCCATGGCCACCACTACACCGGTGACATCGGCGGCGTAGATGGTGCTGCCGTCGATAGCTGGAACCAGCATGTTGTAGGTTTCGCCCTGGCCATCACCGATGGAGCGGCTCCACTGTTTCTGCAGGACCACCTCTTCCTTGAAGTCGACCAGTTCGGCCGGTGGCAGTTCTTTCTTGCTGTTGCTGCTGCAACCCGCGGCCAACAAGGCCAGGGCCAGCAATGCTGCATGTTTCCAACGGATCACGTCACGCATCCCCTTTGGCCAGGTCGTCGAGCTTGATTTGTAGGCCACCGACCGCTGCTTCATCCGACAGCGCCGCCTTGGCTTTCTGATATGCAGCATGGGCTTCGTCAATGCGGCCCAACTGGACCAGCAGATCGCCCTTGAGTTCTTCACGGGTGGCCAGGAAGGCCTTGTCGGCATCGCCGTCGAGCAGCTTCAGGGCCTCGTCGGCCTTGTTCTGCGCGGCCAGCACCTGGGCCAGGCGCTGACGCGCCACTTCGCCCAGGGTCGCGTTCGCCGGCTTGTCGGCCACGGCCTTGAGCTGGGCTACAGCGTCATCCAGCTTGCCGCTGTCCACTGCTACCTTGGCGACGAACAGGCTGCCGTACTGCGCATAGGCGCTGCCGCCGAACTCGCTGTTGAGCTTGCCGGCCAGGTCGGTGACACGGGCTGCATCCGGCTTGCCATCAGGCGTCAGGGTGGTTTCAAGCAGTTGCTGATAGAGCACCGAAGCGCCTTGCGACTGGTTGTTCTGATATTTGTGCCAGGCCTGCCAGCCGAACACGATGACCAGGGCCAGCAGGCCGCCGTTCACCAGGGGTTTGCCGTTACGCTGCCACCAGTCTTTCAATTCCGCCAGCTGTTCATCTTCGGTACTCGACACCCCAATACTCCTTATTCGCTAAATCGGCTGTTTGACAGCTTCAACCCTGCACGACGCAGGTGGCCAGGTGCGCAGCGAGTGCATCCCAGGCAATGCTTTGTTGTTCGCCCTGGCCACGCAGGGGCTTGAAACCTACCACTTGCTGGGCCATTTCGTCGTCACCGAGGATTAGCGCATACAGCGCACCGCTCTTGTCGGCCTTCTTGAATTGGCTCTTGAAGCTGCCACCACCGGCGTTGACCTGCAGGCGCAGGTTCGGCAGTTGATCGCGTACCCGCTCGATCAGGGCCAGGCCTGCCAGTTCGGCGGCCTCGCCAAAGGCGCACAGGTAGACATCCACCTGGCGGGAGATCTCTTCCGGCACCCGCTCCAGGGTCTCCAGCATCAGCACCAGGCGCTCGATACCCATGGCGAAACCCACGCCCGGGGTCGGCTTGCCGCCCATCTGCTCCACCAGGCCGTCGTAGCGGCCGCCGGCGCAGACAGTGCCCTGGGCACCGAGCTTGTCGGTCACCCACTCGAAGACGGTCTTGCTGTAGTAGTCCAGGCCACGCACCAGCTTCGGATTGATCACATAGGGGATGCCAGCGGCTTCCAGGCGGGCCTTGAGGCCTTCGAAATGCACCCGGGACTCTTCGTCCAGGTAGTCGGCCAGCTTCGGCGCGTCCACCAGCACCGCCTGGGTGCCTGGGTCCTTGGTGTCCAGCACCCGCAGTGGGTTGGTCTTGAGGCGACGCTGGCTGTCTTCGTCCAACTGTTCGTGGCGGGCCGAGAGGAACTCCACCAGGGCATCGCGGTAACGCGCACGGGCCTCGGCGGTCCCCAGGCTGTTGAGCTCAAGCTTCACCGCATCGCGGATCCCCAGCTCGCCCCACAGGCGCCAGGTCAGCACGATCAGTTCGGCATCGATGTCCGGACCGTCCAGGTTGAACACTTCCAGGCCGATCTGGTGAAACTGGCGATAACGGCCTTTCTGTGGACGCTCATGGCGGAACATCGGGCCGATGTACCAGAGCTTCTGCACCTGGCCGGCACCAGTCAGGCCATGTTCCAGGGCTGCGCGCACACAGGCGGCGGTGCCTTCCGGACGCAGGGTCAGGGAATCGCCGTTGCGGTCCTCGAAGGTGTACATCTCTTTTTCGACGATGTCGGTCACTTCACCGATGGAGCGCTTGAACAGCTCGGTGAACTCGACGATCGGCATGCGGATCTGCTTGTAACCGTAGTTATCCAGCAGCCGTGCCACGGTGCCTTCGAAGTAGCGCCACAGCGGCGTCTGCTCGGGCAGGATGTCGTTCATGCCACGAATGGCTTGCAGGGACTTGCTCACAAAGAATCCTTAATACGTTCGGTTAGCCACGAGCGATCAGCGCTGCGTCGGCCTCGACCTTTTCGGCCGCCTTCTGCCGGATCAGCTTTTCCAGCTCGTCCACCAGATTGTCATTGGTCAGTTTCTGCGACGGCTTGCCATCGATGTAGATCAGGTTCGGTGTACCGCCGGTCAACCCCACATGGGCTTCCTTGGCTTCGCCCGGACCGTTGACCACACAACCGATCACCGCGACATCCATGGGTACCAGCAGGTCCTCCAGACGCCCTTCCAGCTCGTTCATGGTTTTCACCACATCGAAATTCTGCCGCGAGCAGCTCGGGCAGGCGATGAAGTTGATGCCACGGGAACGCAGGTGCAGGGACTTGAGGATGTCGTAGCCGACCTTCACTTCCTCGACCGGATCGGCCGCCAACGAGATGCGAATGGTATCGCCAATCCCTTCGGCCAGCAGCATACCGAGGCCGACGGCGGATTTCACCGTGCCTGAACGCAAACCGCCGGCTTCAGTGATCCCCAGGTGCAGGGGCTGGATGATTTCCTTGGCCAGCAGACGGTAGGCCTCGACGGCCATGAACACATCGGAGGCTTTGACGCTGACCTTGAAATCCTTGAAGTTCAGCCGTTCCAGGTGTTCCACATGGCGTAATGCCGACTCCACCAGCGCTGCCGGGGTCGGTTCGCCATACTTCTTCTGCAGGTCCTTTTCCAGCGAGCCGGCATTGACCCCGATGCGGATCGGGATGCCGCGGTCACGGGCCGCGTCCACTACCGCGCGCACCCGATCCTCGCGACCGATGTTACCCGGGTTGATCCGCAGGCAATCGACGCCCAGCTCGGCCACCCGCAGGGCGATCCGGTAGTCGAAGTGGATGTCGGCCACCAGCGGTACCTTGACCTGCTGCTTGATCCGGCCGAACGCTTCGGCGGCGTCCATATCGGGCACCGAAACCCGCACGATATCGACACCGGCGGCTTCCAGGCGGTTGATCTGGGCCACGGTTGCGGCCACATCGTTGGTGTCGCTGTTGGTCATGCTCTGTACCGCGATCGGGGCATCGCCGCCCACCGGTACCGAGCCGACCCAGATCTTGCGGGACTCGCGACGTTTGATTGGAGATTCGCCGTGCATGACTTATTGACCTAACTTCAGGCGAGCAGTCTCGCCGGTGGTGAACGGGGCGATATCCACCGCCTGACCGTTGTAGCTGATTTGTGCTCCACGGGCGTAGCCCAGCCGTACGGCAAAAGGCGGCTTGCCGCTGACATCGACGCTCTCGCCCTTGCGCTTCAAGGCGCTGAGCAGGATCTTGCCATTGCCGTCGGTGACCTGGGTCCAGCAGTCGGCGCTGAACTGGATCTGCACCTGCGCGGAGCCGGCGGCTGCGACAACCGTGGCTGGCACGTTGGCCTGAGCGGTCGCCGTGGTTGCCGGGGCTGGCACCGGAGCGGCCGGGGCCGCGATCACCGGGGCCGTAGCCGGGGCGGTCACAGGATGGGACACAGCGGCTGGAGCAACTGCCGGCGCCTGCGCAGGGGCAGCCGGAGCCACAACCGGGGCTGGGGTCTCGGCAGGTGCCTCGCCGGCCAATTGCGCAGCATTGGCCTCGGCTTCGCTCTGGCCTTCGGCAACGGCCTGGTCTTCCGGCTCGTCGATCGGGTGGATCTGGGTCTTGCCGTCGGCGCCCTCGACTTCCACATGTTCCGGGCTCAGGCCCACCAGTTCCTTGCTGCGCTGCGAGGTCTGGTCTTGCCACCAGATGAAACCACCGCCGACCACGGCCACCAGCAACAACAGGCTGACGATCCTCAGGATGGTATGGGAGACCCGCACCGGCTCTTCGATACGGCCCAAGGCATGCACGCTGCTGCCTTGGGAGTCGGTGCCGGTGTATTGGTCGAAAGCCTGGACCAGGGTCGCCTGGTCCATATCCAGCAACTTGGCGTAGGCACGGATATAGCCACGGGCGAAGGTATGCCCCGGGAGCTTGTCGAATGCGCCGGCTTCCAGGTTGCTCAGGGAGCTCACAGTGAGGTTGAGCTTGTGGGCCACGTCCGCCAGCGCCCAACCATTGCTTTCGCGAGCCTGGCGCAAGGTCTCACCGGGATTGACGCTAGTCGCTGCTTGAACTTCGGGTTGCGCCACTTTCATCATTGCTCCGACAGGTATTGCTGATATTCCGGCGTACCGGGATAGAGTCGTTTTAGTTGCAGACCGTAACTGGAGGCCTTCTCGTGATCTTCGAACACCGTTGCCAGGCGCACGCCGAGCAATAGACTACGTGCATTTTGCTCGCCAAGCAGGTTAAAACGATCGTAATAATCACGCGCGGGCACATAATGCCTGTCTTCGTAAGACAACTCAGCCATTTCCAGCAATGCGCGAGGCTGTTGGTGATTCAGCCGCAGGGCCTTCTCCAGATGCGACTGGGCCAGCTTGCGCTGGCCGAGCTTCGAGGCGGTCATCCCAAGGTTCTCGAGAACCCGGGAACGGCCGGGATACAGGGTATCAGCTGCGGCCTGCTCGAAACGCGAGTATGCGTCGTCGTAGCGCTTTTCCTGGAACAGGAAACTGCCGTAGTTATTGAGAATCCGGGAATCGTCCGGGCGTGCCGCCAGGGCCTTGCGAAACTGCGCTTCAGCCAGCGCCGGCTCCATCTCGGCCTGGAACACCAGCGCCAGGGCGGCATTGGCGTCGGCATCGTCGGGAGCCAGCTCCAGGGCCTTTTTCAGCGGGGCCTTGGCTTGTTCACCCAAGCCCTGCTGCAAATAGCCCAGCCCCAGCTGCACATAGGCCTGGCGCGCCTCGTCACGCCCCTTGCCAGTGTCCAGCGGGCTGGAATTGCCCGACATGACACAGCCAGCGCAAAGACTGGCAACAAGCAGGAGCAGCGCTAGGCGCAAGACCATGGAGATCCTCTCTCAGGTACGGGCCGCGACGCTTTGCGGCATATCGGCATCGGCGCTCAATTCACGCACGGCGATATAGCGTTCACTGCGCCGGGTGCGGTCCAGCACCTGGCCTACCAACTGGCCGCAAGCGGCATCGATGTCTTCCCCGCGGGTGGTGCGTACGGTGACGTTGAAGCCGGCATGGTGCAACTGGTCCTGGAAACGCCGGATGGCGTTGTTGCTCGGACGCTCGTAGCCGGAGTGGGGGAACGGGTTGAACGGGATCAGGTTGATCTTGCAAGGAATGTCCTTGAGCAACTCGATCATCTGCACCGCGTGCTCAGGCTGGTCGTTGACGTCCTTGAGCAGGGTGTACTCGATGGTCAGCACACGCTTCTCGCCCAGGGCCGACATGTAGCGCTGGCACGAGTCGAGCAGCATCTTCAGCGGGTACTTCTTGTTGATCGGTACCAGCTGGTTGCGCAGCGCATCGTTGGGAGCGTGCAGGGACAACGCCAGTGAGACGTCGATGTGCTTGGCCAGCTCATCGATCATCGGTACCACGCCGGAGGTCGACAGGGTCACCCGGCGCTTGGAGATGCCGTAGCCCAGGTCGTCCATCATCAGGTGCATGGCCGCGATGACGTTGTCGAAGTTCAGCAGCGGCTCGCCCATGCCCATCATCACCACGTTGGTGATGGCTCGGTCGATGGTTGCCGGGACGCTGCCGAAGGATTTGTTGGCAATCCACACCTGGCCGATGACTTCAGCGGCGGTGAGGTTGCTATTGAAGCCTTGCTTGCCGGTGGAGCAGAAACTGCAGTCCAGGGCACAGCCGGCCTGGGACGAAACGCACAAGGTGCCGCGCTTGCCCTGGGGAATGTATACGGTCTCGACGCAGCTGCCGGACGCCACGCGCACCACCCACTTGCGGGTGCCGTCGCTGGAGATGTCCTCGCTGACCACTTCCGGACCGCGAATCTCGGCAACGGCCTTGAGCTTTTCACGCAAGGCCTTGCCGACATTCGTCATGGCGTCGAAATCATCGACGCCAAAGTGGTGAATCCATTTCATTACCTGACCGGCACGGAAACGCTTCTCCCCGATCGAGTCGAAGAATTTCTCCATTTCCGGTTGAGTAAGCCCCAACAGGTTAGTTTTGCCGATCGATGTAGTCATGGTTTCACCCTTCACTCACAGGCCTGGCGGCTTAGCGAGTGGTCACCTCGGTAGCTGCGAAGAAGTAAGCGATTTCGCGAGCAGCGGCGGCTTCGGAGTCCGAACCGTGAACGGCGTTGGCGTCGATGGACTCGGCGAAGTCAGCGCGGATGGTGCCGGCAGCAGCTTCTTTAGGGTTGGTAGCGCCCATCAGCTCACGGTTGCGAGCGATGGCGTTCTCGCCTTCCAGAACCTGAACCACAACCGGACCGGAAGTCATGAAGGCAACCAGTTCGCCGAAGAAGCCACGCTCGCTGTGCTCAGCGTAGAAACCTTCGGCTTCGGCCTTGGACAGTTGCTTCATTTTCGAAGCTACAACGCGCAGACCGGCTTCTTCAAAACGGGAAACGATCTTGCCGATGACGTTTTTTGCAACAGCGTCAGGCTTGATGATGGAGAAAGTACGTTGAACAGCCATGGTGTAACTCCAGAAACGGTGATTAAAGCGAAAAATTAAACCCGCGAATTATACGCGGGTTTAAAGGGATTGCCTAACTGCGTAGCCCGCGGATTCAGTCAGTTTCGTCGATCCAGGCGGCCTGAATTGCTTCAAGAACCTTCTCGCCTCCGCGAGCCGGATCGTCACTGAACTCCGGCAATGCCAGAACCCACTTGTGCAGATCGACAAAGTTCACATAACGCGGGTCCACATCCGGCTTGGAATCAGCCAGCTGGATCGCGATTTCCAGTACATCAACCCACTTCAGACTCATGATGACCCCTTGAATCAGTGCGGCGCTTCGGCCGCGTGGTTGAGCGAGTACTTGGGAATTTCGACAGTCAGGTCTTCATCGCCAACAATAGCCTGGCACGACAAGCGCGACTGGGCTTCCAGGCCCCAGGCCTTGTCCAGCAAGTCTTCTTCCAGCTCGTCGGCCTCGTTCAGCGAGTCGAAACCCTCGCGCACGATGCAATGGCAGGTAGTGCAGGCGCAGACACCGCCGCAGGCGCTCTCGATCTCGATGTGGTTGTCATGGGCAACCTCGAGCAGCGAAACGCCGGGCTCGACTTCGACGACCAGGCCATCCGGGCAGAACACGGCGTGGGGCAGAAAAATGATCTGCGGCATCAGTTATTCCTCGATCTCATTCAGGTTGCGCCCCGCCAGGGCGGCTTTCACCGTCGAATCCAGGCGACGGGCAGCAAAGGCGTCGGTCACTTGCGACAGACGCTTGGTCTGCTGCTCGATGGCATAGCCATCGGTGCCACGCATCAATTCACTCAGTTCCTGCATCTGCAGCTCGATGACCATGCGCTCCTCGGCGTCCAGCAAGCGGTCGCCGTCGGCCTCCAGGGCCCCCTGCACCGCCTCGATCAACCGCTGGGCATCTACCTGCTGCTCACGCAGCACGCGGGCGACCTTGTCATCGCCGGCGTACTGGAAGGAATCCTTGAGCATCCGGGCGATCTCGCCGTCGGTCAGCCCGTAGGACGGCTTGACCTGGATACTGGCTTCGACTCCCGACCCCAGCTCCCGCGCGGCAACGCCGAGCAGGCCATCGGCGTCCACCTGGAAGGTCACCCGGATCTTCGCCGCGCCAGCCACCATCGGCGGGATGCCGCGCAGTTCGAAACGTGCCAGGGAGCGGCAGTCGCTGATCAGCTCGCGCTCACCCTGCAGCACATGGATCATCATGGCCGTCTGGCCATCCTTGTAGGTAGTGAAATCCTGGGCTCGTGCGACCGGGATGGTGGTGTTGCGCGGAATCACCTTCTCCATCAGCCCCCCCATGGTTTCCAGCCCCAGGGACAGCGGAATCACGTCCAGCAGCAGCAATTCGCCGCCGTCACGCTTGTTACCCGCCAGGGTATCGGCCTGGATCGCGGCACCTATGGCCACCACCTGGTCCGGATCGATCTCGGTCAGCGGCTGGCGACCGAACATCTCGGCAACCGCCTCACGCACCCGCGGAACACGGGTCGAACCGCCGACCATGACCACGGCCCGCACTTCGTCGAGCTCGACACCGGAGTCCCGCACCGCGCGACGACAAGCCTTGAGGCTGCGAGCGACCATCGGCTCGATCAATTCATCGAATGCCTCGCGGGTGAGCGCGGCGCGCCAGGCGCCATACTCGACGTCCACAGAAGCGGCGTCGGTCAAGGCTTCCTTGGCCCCACGGGCAATCTGCAACAGGTTACGCTGCGCGCCCGGATCCAAGTCGGAGGACAAACCGGCGCCCCGGATGATCCAGCTGGCGATGGCATGATCGAAATCGTCGCCACCCAGGGCGGTATCACCACCCGTGGCCAGCACCTCGAAGACACCGCCGGTCAGGCGCAGGATGGAGATATCGAAGGTCCCGCCACCCAGGTCGTAGATAGCCACGACCCCTTCGGCCTGCTGGTCCAGGCCATAGGCCACGGCGGCGGCCGTTGGTTCGTTGAGCAGGCGCAGCACATTCAGGCCGGCCAGCTTGGCCGCATCCTTGGTCGCTTGCCGCTGGGCATCGTCAAAATAGGCAGGAACGGTGATCACCGCGCCGACCAGCTCGCCGCCCAGAGTCGCCTCGGCCCGCTGGCGCAGCACCTTGAGCACCTCGGCGGAGACTTCCACCGGGCTCTTCGGCCCCTGCACCGTCTCGATGAACGGCATGTGCGATTCACCACCGACAAAACGATACGGAAGCTGCTCACCCAGTTGCTTGACGTCAGCCAGGCCACGCCCCATCAGGCGCTTGACCGACAGCACGGTGTTCAGGGGATCGGCGGGAGCCGCCAACCGGGCGGACTCACCCACCTCGACGCGATCGGCGTGGTAGCGCACGGCGGAGGGCAGGATGACCTGGCCCTGCGCATCGGCCAGCGGCTCGGAAAGGCCGCTGCGCAACGCAGCGACCAGCGAATTGGTAGTACCCAAGTCGATCCCCACAGCCAGGCGACGCTGGTGCGGTTGAGGACTTTGGCCGGGTTCAGCGATCTGCAGTAGGGCCATGTCTATCTGGACTTATCTGTATATCAGGCGTGCGACCGGAGCGGCACTAGGTTAATCGTCGAGGCGCTCTTCTAACTGGCGCACTTCGTAGGTGAGCTTGTCGAGGAACTGCATGCGCCGCATCAGGCGTTCGGCCTGCTCGCGCTGCGCGGCATCGTCCCAACAAGCTGCGAAGCTTTCGTTCAGCTGTTCCTGGGCGGTCTTGAGCCGGCGCTTGAACGCCGCCACCCCCGATAGATCGGCACTGTCCTGCAAGTCCTCGAGCTCTTCACGCCACTGCATCTGCTGTAGAAGAAACTCGGGATCGTGCACCGTAACCTCAAGCGGCAGCTCGCCGCCCTTGAGAGCCAGGAGATAACGGGCACGCTTGGGAGGGCTCTTGAGGGTCTGGTAGGCCTCGTTGAGGCTGGCGGATCGTTCCAGGGCCAGGCGCTGCTCACGCTCGGGGGCGTCGGCAAAGCGATCGGGATGGACTCCGCGCGCCAACTCACGATAGCGCGCGGCCAACTGATCGAGATCCAGGCGAAAACTCGGCTGCAACTCAAATAAGGCGAAATGACAAGGAGTACCCACAAGCAGCCTCAGACGTTGAAGCTTTCGCCGCAGCCACACTCACCGCGCACGTTGGGGTTGTTGAACTTGAAGCCTTCGTTCAACCCTTCCTTGACGAAATCAAGTTCGGTGCCATCCAGGTAGGACAGGCTCTTGGGGTCAATGATCACTTTCTCGCCGTGACTTTCGAACACCTGGTCGTCCTCGCCGATCTCGTCGACGAACTCCAGCACATAGGCAAGGCCGGAACAGCCCGTGGTGCGAACACCCAGGCGAATCCCATCACCCTTGCCGCGCCCATTGAGGGAGCGTCGCACGTGTTGAGCAGCCGCTTCTGTCATGCTGATAGCCATCGTGACTCCTTACTTGTCGCCAAATCTGTGAAAGCCGATCGGTCAGATCAGGCCTTTCTTCTGCTTGTAGTCGCGAACGGCAGCCTTGATGGCGTCCTCGGCGAGTACCGAGCAGTGGATCTTCACTGGAGGCAGGGCCAGCTCTTCAGCCAGCTGGGTGTTCTTGATGGTCTCGGCTTCGTCCAGGGTCTTGCCCTTCATCCACTCAGTGGCCAGGGAGCTGGAAGCGATAGCCGAACCGCAGCCGTAGGTCTTGAACTTGGCATCTTCGATGATGCCCTGCTCATTGACCTTGATCTGCAGGCGCATCACGTCGCCACAGGCAGGAGCACCGACCATGCCGGTGCCGACATCCGGATCTTCCGCGTTCATCTTGCCGACGTTACGCGGGTTCTCGTAGTGGTCGATGACCTTTTCGCTGTAAGCCATGATTCTTAATCCTCACTCATCAGAGAGTCGCTCTGGGGTTCCACAAACCGCCTTGTCGATACGTCCTGCAGAACCCTGTGCGGCGACTTAAATTCAGTGTGCCGCCCACTCGATCTTCGAGATATCGACGCCATCTTTGTACATGTCCCACAGCGGCGACAGGGCGCGCAGCTTGGTAACGGCCTCGCAGACTTTCTGTGCGGCGTAGTCGATCTCTTCTTCGGTGGTGAAGCGGCCGAAGGTGAAGCGGATCGAGCTGTGCGCCAGCTCGTCGTTACGGCCCAGGGCACGCAGCACGTACGAAGGCTCCAGGGAAGCCGAAGTACAGGCCGAACCGGACGACACCGCCAGGTCCTTGAGCGCCATGATCAGCGACTCGCCTTCGACGTAGTTGAAGCTCAGGTTCAGGTTGTGCGGCACACGGGCAGTCATGCTGCCGTTGACGTAAAGCTCTTCCAGGTGCTCGACCTGCTTGTAGAAACGGTCGCTCAGGGCCTGGATGCGAGCGTTCTCGGCCGCCATGTCTTCCTTCGCGACGCGGAAGGCTTCACCCATGCCGACGATCTGGTGGGTAGCCAGGGTCCCGGAACGCATGCCGCGCTCATGACCGCCACCGTGCATGGTGGCTTCCAGGCGAACACGCGGCTTGCGGCTCACGTACAGCGCGCCGATCCCCTTGGGGCCGTAGGTCTTGTGGGCAGAGAACGACATCAGGTCGACCTTCAGTGCCTGCAGGTCGATCTCGACCTTGCCGGTGGACTGGGCACCGTCGACGTGGAACAGAATGCCCTTGGAACGGGTCAGCTCGCCGATGGCGGCGATGTCATTGATGGTGCCGATCTCGTTGTTCACATGCATGATCGAAACCAGGATGGTGTCGTCACGCAGAGCTGCTTCCACCATGGCCGGAGTGATCAGGCCGTCTTCACCCGGCTCGATGTAGGTCACTTCGAAACCTTCGCGCTCGAGTTGGCGCATGGTGTCCAGGACAGCCTTGTGCTCGATCTTCGAGGTGATCAGGTGCTTGCCCTTGGTGTGGTAGAAATGCGCGACACCCTTGATAGCCAGGTTGTCGGACTCGGTGGCACCGGAAGTCCAGACGATTTCACGCGGGTCGGCGTTGACCAGGTCAGCCACTTGGCGACGGGCGTTTTCCACCGATTCCTCGGCTTTCCAGCCGAACACGTGGGAGCGGGACGCCGGGTTACCGAAGTTCCCGTCGACCAGCAGGCATTCACTCATCTTTTGCGCGACGCGCGGATCGACCGGCGTGGTCGCTGAGTAATCAAGGTAAATCGGCAATTTCATGGACTCTCTCCTAAATCAGGCTGGCTGGCGTGCCGCTAGCTCTTCGGCTGTCATTCGACGGCGGACGCTTCAATCTTGTCCAGGCGCGGCGCCTTGCCATTACAACGGCGCTGATCCTGACGCTGGGCCACTTCTTGCACCTCACGGCGGGTTACAAGGTCGGCCAAGCTGATACCGCTCAGAAATTCGTGAATCTGCAGGCTCAGATCGCACCACAGGTGATGGGTCAAACAGGTGTCACCGGCATGGCAATCACCCAATCCCTGGCATTTGGTCGCATCGACCGATTCGTTCACCGCATCGATCACCTGGGCTACCTGGATCCCCTGCATATCGCGCGACAGCTGATAGCCGCCACCGGGACCCCGGACGCTGGATACCAGGTTGCTACGGCGCAGCTTGGCGAAAAGCTGTTCGAGATAGGACAGGGAGATGCCTTGGCGCTCAGAGATATCGGCCAGGGAGACCGGGCCATGTTGCGCGTGCAACGCCAGGTCAAGCATGGCGGTCACCGCATATCGGCCTTTAGTAGTCAGTCGCATGGACAAGTACCACGGAGTTTCGGAATGGAGGCGAGTATGCAATACCCGAGTAATCGAGTCAACTATAAGACCAACTACTTTAGTCGGGTTTACCCGCAAAAGAGCGCGCGAATCATAGCAAAGTCTGCGACGTAATGGCACAGCGGATGGCAACAACCGACCTACGGGTCCGTTTCCGGCCAACTCGCCCTTTATTTGCGAGCGCCTCGGCCCCTGAGGAACCGAGACGCCGGCATTCAGCCGACCCGGCTGTCGCTCTTGTCCTTGACGCCGGCGAAGTCTTCCTCGCGCAGCGCAGGCAAGTCCTTGGCGCAATAGTCGCTACCCAGGTCCTTCAGCGCACCGCAAATCCCTTCCAGACGACCATCGACCGCCTGCAGGTGATCGAGCAACTGGCCAATGGCACGCGCCACCGGGTCGGGCATGTCCTCACTGACGCCATAAGCATCGAACCCGAGCTTTTCCGCCATGGCCTTGCGCTTGGCTTGCTGCTCGTCGCTGGACTTCATGATGATCCGCCCCGGGATTCCCACCACCGTCGCCCCTGCCGGCACTTCCTTGGTCACCACCGCATTGGAGCCGACCTTGGCGCCCGCACCGACCGTGAACGGCCCGAGCACCTTGGCGCCCGCCCCTACCACCACGCCATCTTCCAGGGTCGGATGGCGCTTGCCCTTGTTCCAGCTAGTGCCACCCAGGGTCACCCCCTGATAGAGCGTCACATCATCGCCAATCTCGGCCGTTTCGCCGATGACGATACCCATGCCGTGATCGATGAAGAAACGACGACCCACCTTGGCCCCAGGATGAATCTCGATCCCGGTCAGCCAACGCCCGAAGTTCGACACCAGGCGCGCCAACCACTTCCAGCCCATACCCCACAAGGCACCGGACAAACGATGGATCCAGATCGCATGCATGCCCGGATAGCAGGTCAGCACCTCGAAGGCGTTGCGCGCCGCCGGGTCACGATGGAATACGCTCTGGATATCTTCACGCAGACGCTCGAACATCACTGATCCTTCCGCTTTTGCAGCTCCCCACGGGCCGCTTTCTGGGTTTCCGTGAGGATGCCGCGCAATATGTTCATTTCCGCTCGAGTGACCGAGCTACGACCGTATAGCCGGCGCAGGCGCGCCATCAAGTGCCGGGGCTTTTGCGGATCGAGGAAGTCGATTTCCACCAACGCCTGCTGCAGGTGCTCGTAGAATCGCTCCAGCTCATCCATGGTCGCCAGCTCATCACTGGACGACACCGCTTCATCCTTGCGCGCCGCGCCCGACTGTCCTTGCACCGCCAACCAGGACACGCGCACTTCATAGGCCAGCACCTGCACCGCCGTTGCCAGGTTCAGCGAACTGAACGCCGGATCCGACGGGATATGCACGTGAAAATGACATCGCTGCAGCTCGTCGTTGGTCAGGCCGGAATCTTCACGACCGAACACCAGGGCGATCTGTGCCCCCTGCCCCGCCTGCTCCACGACTTTTACCCCCGACTCGCGAGGATCGAGCAATGGCCAGGGAATGCTCCGCTCACGGGCGCTGGTACCGAACACCAGGGTACAACCGATCAGGGCCTCTTCGAGCGTGGCGACCACCTGGGCACCCTCCAGGATGTCGGTGGCGCCGGATGCCCGCGCATCCGCCTCAGGAGAAGGAAATACCCGGGGCTCCACCAGCACCAGGCGCGACAACCCCATGTTCTTCATGGCGCGCGCAGCCCCACCGATATTGCCGGGATGACTGGTATTGACCAGGACGACACGAATGTTCTGCAGCAAGGGAAGCGCCCTCGGACGGGAAAGGGGAACAAATCTTACAGAACGGGCCGCGCTGTTGCCTTAAAAATAACCATCCGTCACTCCCGGCAACTCACCGGCAATCCAGCCCCCCCCATAAGCGCCATACGGCGGGCAGATGCAATCAAAGCGAACTCCGAACTTCATCTGCAAAAGTTTTCTGCTAGAATGCTCGGCTTTCTTTAACAACCTTAGGTGACCTATCCATGCAGCCAATGCTGAATATCGCGCTGCGCGCCGCCCGCAGCGCCAGTGAACTGATTTTCCGCTCCATCGAGCGCCTGGATACCATCAAGGTCGATGAAAAAGACGCCAAGGACTACGTGTCCGAGGTCGATCGCGCCGCTGAACAGAAGATCATCGACGCGCTGCGCAAGGCCTATCCGAATCACTCGATCATGGGCGAAGAAACCGGCCTGCATGCCGGCACCGGGATCGAAGGTGAAGAGTACCTGTGGATCATCGATCCACTGGATGGCACCACCAACTTCCTGCGTGGCATCCCCCACTTCGCTGTAAGCATCGCCTGCAAATACCGTGGTCGCCTGGAACATGCCGTGGTCCTGGATCCGGTTCGCCAGGAAGAATTCACCGCCAGCCGCGGTCGTGGCGCCCAGCTCAACGGTCGGCGCCTGCGGGTCAGCGGCCGCACCAGCCTCGACGGCGCACTGCTGGGCACCGGCTTCCCATTTCGCGACGACCAGATGGACAACCTGGACAACTATCTGGGCATGTTCCGCGCACTGGTCGGCCAAACCGCCGGCATTCGCCGCGCCGGCTCCGCCAGCCTGGACCTGGCCTATGTTGCCGCCGGTCGCTTCGACGCCTTCTGGGAGTCGGGCCTGTCCGAATGGGACATGGCGGCAGGCGCCCTGCTGATCCAGGAAGCCGGTGGCTTGGTGAGCGACTTCACCGGCGGCCATGACTTCCTGGAAAAAGGCCACGTGGTAGCTGGTAACACCAAGTGCTTCAAGGCCGTGCTGACCGCTATCCAACCACACCTGCCAGCTTCGTTGAAACGCTAAGCAACAGGCATGAAAAAGCACCCCGCGGGGTGCTTTTTTATACCTGCGATTCGCGCCATCGGCAGCCGCCGACTCATGCGCAAAGCATTATTGGCCGGGCTGATTCTGCCCCAGGATCAGCCGACCGTCTTTATCCACAGGGATCTGGTTGCCCGGATCGCGATCCATCCGTACCTGGCCCTGCTTGCCACCCAGATCGTACTTTACGTCATAACCCACGACCTTCTCGCTGATGTCATTGACCGTATTGCAGCGAGTTTGCGTCGTGGTGTAGGTGTCACGCTCCTGCATGCCCTCCTGCACCTTGTTACCCGCATAACCACCGCCCACGGCACCAGCTACAGTGGCGATCTTGCGACCATTACCGCCGCCAATCATGCTGCCCAGCAAGCCGCCACCCACCGCACCGGCCACGGTACCCAGGATCTGATGCTCGTCCTTGACCGGACGCTGCCGGGTCACGGCAACGTCCTTGCAGACTTCACGAGGGGTCTTGATCTGTTGCTTGACCGGCTGCACCGCCAATACTTGCGCATACTCAGGGCCGCTTTTAACCAAGCTGTAGGTGGCCACAGCACCCCCGGCAGTGACACCGACAGCACCCAATACCGCACCAACCAGCAACGACTTGTTCACGTGAACCTCCTGACCATACATACGGGTCATAACCCGCGCTTCTCCCAGCCTTGGAGCAAAAAAAAAGGCGCGAGTTCAACACTCGCGCCTTTTTAGCTGACGATTGGAAGGGGTCAGGCCCTCACGGACGGTCGTCCACTTCCTTGTCGGTATTGGCTGCGGGAATCAGGTCCTCGCTGCTCAGTTTCAGCCAGATCAGCACCACGTTGGCGATGTAGATCGAGGAGTAGGTACCCGCCAATACGCCGACGAACAGGGCAATGGAGAAGCCGTGCAGGTTATCGCCGCCGAAGAACAACAGGGCAATGATCGCCAGCAAGGTGGAGATCGAGGTCGCCATGGTCCGCAACAGGGTCTGGGTGGTCGAGATGTTGATGTTCTCGATCAGGCTGGCCTTGCGCAGCACACGGAAGTTCTCGCGCACCCGGTCGAATACCACGATGGTGTCATTGAGCGAGTAGCCGATGATCGCCAGTACCGCCGCCAGCACCGTCAGGTCGAAGGTGATCTGGAAGAACGACAGGATACCCACGGTCACCACTACATCGTGGATCAGCGAGACAATCGCACCGACCGCGAACTTCCACTGGAAGCGGAAAGCCAGGTAGATGAGGATGCCACCCAGAGCCATGAGCATGCCGAGGCCGCCCTGGTCACGCAGCTCTTCACCCACCTGGGGACCGACGAACTCGACGCGCTTGACCTGCGCCGGGTTATCACCGCCAACCTTCTGCAGCGCAGCTGCCACCTGGTGGCCCAGTTGCGGGTCTTCGCCCGGCATCCGCACCAGCAGGTCGGTGGTCGCACCGAAGCTCTGCACGATCGCCTCGTGATAGCCGGCGTCGTTCAACTGCGAACGCACCTTCATCACATCTGCCGGACGCTCGTAGGTCAGCTCGATGAGCGTACCGCCGGTGAAGTCCAGGCCATAGTTCAAGCCCTTGTGGAACCAGCTGAACAACGCCAGAACGGTCAGGAGCACGGTCAGGCCGAACGCAACGTTGCGCACGCCCATGAAGTTGATAGTACGTAACATGGCAGCCCCTTAAATCCACAACTTCTTGAAGTCACGACCGCCGAAGATCAGGTTGACCATCGCACGGGTCAGCCAGATGGCCGTGAACATCGAGGTAAAGATCCCGAGGGACATGGTCACCGCAAAGCCCTTGACCGGACCGGTACCCATGGCGAAAAGGATGCCACCCACCAGCAATGTGGTCAGGTTGGAGTCCAGGATCGCCGTGAATGCCCGGCCGAAGCCTTCGTTGATCGCCCGTTGCACGGTCATGCCAGCAGCGATTTCCTCACGTATCCGCGAGAAGATCAGCACGTTGGCGTCCACCGCCATACCCATGGTCAGTACGATACCGGCGATACCCGGCAGGGTCAGCGTCGCCCCCAGCAGGGACATCAGGGCCAGCAGCAGCACCATGTTCAACGCCAGCGCCACAGTGGCGATCAAGCCGAAGAAGCGATAGATGGCGATGATGAACAGCGACACGAACAGCATGCCCCACAACGAGGCATCGATACCCTTGGTGATGTTGTCGGCACCCAGGCTAGGACCGATTGTGCGCTCTTCGGCGAAGTACATCGGCGCAGCCAGACCACCGGCACGCAGCAACAGCGCCAGTTCCGAGGACTCGCCCTGGCCGTTCAGGCCAGTGATGCGGAACTGGCTGCCCAGTGGCGACTGGATGGTCGCCAGGCTGATGATCTTCTTCTCTTCCTTGAACGACTGCACCGGCACGTCTTTCTCGATGCCATCCACCACTTGCTTGGTGTAGGTGGTGATCGGCTTCTGCTCGATGAAGATCACCGCCATGCCACGACCGACGTTGTTGCGGGTCGAACGGTTCATCAGCTCGCCGCCATGGCCATCGAGCTTGATGTTCACCTGCGGACGACCGTGTTCGTCGTAGCTGGCCTGGGCATCGGTCACCTGGTCACCAGTGATGATCAGGCCCCGCTCGATCAGTGCAGGAGGACGGTTGCCCTCACGGAACTCGAAGGACTCGGAGGTAGCCTTGGTGGCACCCGGCTCGGCGGCCAGGCGGAACTCGAGGTTGGCCGTCTTGCCCAGGATCCGCTTGGCTTCGGCGGTGTCTTGCACGCCTGGAAGCTCGACCACGATCCGGTTCGCGCCCTGGCGCTGGACCAGAGGCTCGGCCACGCCCAGTTCGTTGACCCGGTTACGTACAGTGGTCAAGTTCTGCTTGATGGAGTATTCGCGGATTTCCGCCAGCTTGGCCGGGGTCATCGCCAGACGCAGCACCGCCTGACCGTTGAGGTCGGCTGGCACGATGTCGAAATCATTGAAATTCTTGCGGATCAGCGCACGAGCCTGTTCACGGCTGTCTTCGTCGCTGAAGCCCAGCTGGATGGCGCCATTGAGCTGCGGCAGGCTGCGATAGCGCAGGCGCTCTTTGCGCAGCAGGCTCTTGACGTCGCCTTCATAGACTTTCAGGCGCGCGTCGAGGGCTTTCTCCATATCCACTTCCAACAGGAAGTGCACACCACCAGAAAGGTCCAGACCCAGTTTCATCGGGTGCGCGCCCAGATTGCGCAGCCACTGCGGAGTGGTTTGCGCCAGGTTCAACGCCACCACGAAATCATCGCCCAGCGCCTTGCGCACTACATCCTTGGCCGGGAGCTGGTCTTCCTTGTTGATCAAGCGCAGCAGGCCGCCCTTGCCGTTGGCGGCAACGGAAGAAGCCTTGACGTTGATGCCGGCGTCGGTGAGCGCCTTGCTCGCACGATCCAGATCCGCCTGAGTGACCTGCAGCGCAGTGCTCGCACCGCTGACCTGAATGGCCGGGTCATCAGGGTATAGATTGGGAGCGGAATAAATAAAACCGATCGCCAGCACCGCCAGGATCAGTAGGTACTTCCATAGAGGATATTTGTTCAGCATCACGCCGCCCGTTATGACGCGGGGCGCCTTGCGCGCCCCGTCGATTGGTAAAAGATGAAACTTAGATCGCTTTCAGCGTGCCTTTTGGCAGCGTGGCCGCGATCGCGCCCTTCTGGAACTTCAGCTCAACCGAGTCCGACACTTCCAGAACCACGAAATCGTCGGTCACTTTGTTGATCTTGCCGGCGATACCACCGGTGGTCACAACTTCATCGCCTTTCTGCAAGCTGCCCAGCAGGTTCTTCTGCTCTTTGGCGCGCTTGGCCTGTGGACGCCAGATCATCAGATAGAAGATGACCAGGAAACCCACCAGAAAAATCCACTCGAAACCAGTGCCAGCAGGGCCGGCAGCAGCAGGTGCGGCGGCATCCGCATACGCGGCAGGGATCAAAAAGCTCATTTAGCACTCCGATAGTTGCAAAATTAGTATCTGACGCTTCTGGAAATCAATCCAAAGGCGGCACGGACAATCCGCGCTTGGCATAGAAGGAATCGACAAAGGCGGCCAATGTACCTTGTTGAATAGCCTCGCGCAAACCAGCCATAAGGCGCTGGTAATGGCGCAAATTATGGATGGTATTGAGCATACTTCCGAGCATTTCCCCGCACTTGTCCAAGTGGTGCAGATAGGCACGGGAGAAGTTCTGGCAGGTATAGCAATCACAGGTTGGATCCAGGGGCGAATCATCATGGCGATGGAACGCGTTACGGATCTTCAGCACGCCGGTGTCGATGAACAGATGCCCATTGCGGGCATTGCGGGTTGGCATCACGCAATCGAACATGTCCACACCGCGGCGCACACCCTCAACCAGATCTTCCGGCTTGCCAACTCCCATAAGGTAACGAGGTTTGTCGGCTGGCATCTGGCCTGGCAGGTAGTCCAGAACCTTGATCATTTCATGCTTGGGCTCGCCCACCGACAGGCCGCCGATGGCCAGGCCGTCGAAGCCGATCTTGTCCAGGCCTTCCAGGGAGCGCATGCGCAGGTCCTGGTGCATGCCGCCCTGGACGATGCCGAACAGCGCCGCAGTGTTGTCGCCGTGGGCGTTCTTTGAGCGCTGCGCCCAACGCAGGGACAGCTCCATGGAGATCCGCGCCACGTCCTCGTCAGCCGGGTACGGCGTGCATTCGTCGAAGATCATCACGATGTCCGAACCCAGGTCACGCTGCACCTGCATCGACTCTTCCGGCCCCATGAACACCTTGGCGCCGTCCACCGGCGAGGCGAAGGTCACGCCCTCTTCCTTGATCTTGCGCATGGCACCCAGGCTGAACACCTGGAAGCCACCGGAGTCGGTAAGGATCGGCCCTTTCCACTGCATGAAGTCATGCAGGTCGCCGTGGGCCTTGATCACTTCGGTGCCCGGACGCAGCCACAGGTGGAAGGTGTTGCCCAGGATGATCTCGGCGCCGATGGCCTCGATATCCCGCGGCAGCATGCCCTTGACCGTGCCATAGGTGCCCACCGGCATGAAGGCCGGGGTTTCCACCGTACCGCGGGGGAAGGTCAGGCGACCGCGACGCGCCTTGCCATCAGTGGCCAGGAGCTCGAAGGACATACGACAGGTGCGACTCATACAGTTTCCTCGGGGGCCAGGTCCTTGGGAGCGGTTGGCGCAGGATTACGGGTGATGAACATCGCATCACCGTAGCTGAAGAAGCGGTATCCATGCTCGACCGCCGCACGATAGGCAGCCATGGTCTCGGGATAACCGGCGAAGGCCGAAACCAGCATCAACAGCGTGGATTCCGGCAGGTGGAAATTGGTCACCAGGGCATCGACCACATGGAACGGCCGGCCCGGGTAGATGAAGATATCGGTGTCGCCGCTGAACGGCTTGAGCACGCCATCACGGGCAGCGCTTTCCAGGGAACGCACGCTGGTGGTGCCTACCGCGACCACCCGACCGCCACGGGCCCGGCATGCGGCCACGGCATCCACCACGTCCTGGCCGACTTCCAGCCATTCGTGATGCATATGGTGATCTTCGATGCGCTCCACCCGCACCGGCTGGAAGGTCCCAGCCCCCACATGCAGGGTCACGAAGGCGGTCTCCACGCCCTTGGCGGCAATGGCTTGCAGCAGCGGCTGGTCGAAGTGCAGCCCCGCGGTCGGCGCCGCCACCGCGCCCAGGCGCTGGGCATAGACCGTCTGATAACGCTCGCGGTCTGCGCCTTCATCCGGACGGTCTATATAAGGAGGCAGCGGCATATGTCCGACCCGGTCCAGCAGCGGCAACACCTCCTCGGTGAATTCCAGCTCGAACAAAGTGTCGTGGCGAGCCAGCATACGCGCCTCGCCACCACCATCGACCAGGATCGTCGATCCCGGCTTGGGCGACTTGCTGGAGCGCACATGGGCCAGCACACGGTGGCTGTCCAGCACCCGCTCGACGAGGATCTCCAGCTTGCCGCCGGAAGCCTTCTGGCCAAACAGGCGTGCCGGGATCACCCGGGTATTGTTGAACACCATCAGATCGCCCGGGCGCAGATGCTCGAGCAAATCGGTGAATTGACGGTGGGCCAGGGCGCCGGTTGGCCCATCCAGGGTCAACAGGCGACTACCGCGACGCTCGGCCAATGGGTGGCGGGCGATCAGCGAATCGGGAAGCTCGAAAGTAAAGTCAGCAACGCGCATGATGGGGTTCGTCTAGCAGGGCCGGAAAGTTTAGCGGAATCAGCAAAAATTGACCATGAAAGCCGATTGACCAACGGTATCCGCCTCTCTATACTTCGCCGCCATTGAGCCCTGATGGCGGAATTGGTAGACGCGGCGGATTCAAAATCCGTTTTCGAAAGGAGTGGGAGTTCGAGTCTCCCTCGGGGCACCAAAATCAAAAAAGACCTTGGATTCCAAGGTCTTTTTTTTCGCCTGTAAAAAAGTCCTCGCCACTGCGGGCTCCACAAACGCAAATGCCGCACGACCCAAAAGTCGTGCGGCAGGATGAGCGGATGCGAAACGGCCTTCCGTCAGGAAGTCACGCGCTTGACCTCCAGGCGTCCGCAGGGTGGACCGCTGAGCTGTTCACCGGTTTCCAGGCTGAACACCGAGAAGTGCAAGGGGCAGGTGATGCTTTTGCGCTGCTCATTGATGTTGCCATGAACCAGCCAACCCTGGCGGTGTGGACAGGTATGGGGCACCTCGTACTGCTGGTTGTCGATCTCAACGGTGAAGGTGCCGGGGCGATGGAACTCAGATAGCTCGCTCAACGGCCTTCTCCCGATTGAAATGCTTGAGACGCTGGGCCTTTTCCACGGCGGCGTCGAACGCCGCGTTGGTGATGTCGCGGCCCATGCAGATGCCCTGCCAGGCCTTGACCGGATCCAGGTCCCCCGCCACGTCCATGGCCTTGAGCAGGCGCTGGCCTTCGATGGCGTGGTACACGTCGATGTGCACATGCTCCGAGTAATAGGTGTGGGCCTTGATCTTCAGGCGATCGCAGATCGCGGTGTAGCACTCGAAGAAAAACGGCACCACGGTCTCGAAGTAGGTGATCACCCCGGCGAAATACGAAGGATCGTCGGCGCGCATGGTCAGCCAGCAGAACATGTTGGGGAATGAGTAACCTGCCGAGGAGTTGGCCTCGATGTAGAACGGCAGGTCGGTGGGCATCTCCAGTTCCTTGAGCAAATCCATGTACAAGGTGGTATGGGAGCGCTTGATGTTCCCCGAGCCGAACTCGTCGATCATCATCCGCAGCATCGGCATCTGCGCCTCCAGGCTCAATCGCGGCATCAGGTGGTAGAACACCTGGGCCTCGGTCAGGCCATCGAGGGCGAACTCCTGGACCAGGATCCGGAACTCATCGAGGGTCATCTGCTCGGCAACATACACCGCGCTGGGCGGTACTTCGCTGCGATCCTGCTCCACCAGGTCAGCCAGCTTCTGGCGCAGGCTGGCCAGGTCGCGCGGCACCTCGGCGGTGAGGGTCTTGTCGATGGTGGAGAAAATCCAATCGTGCTCGAATTCGGCGATCCGGCGGTCAAGCGGCTTGAGATGCTTGATGCAGGAACGATTGGCCAGAAACAGTTCCTTCTGAAGATCGTTCATCACGCTGCTCCCTCTTCTGCCAGCACCCGGTCAGTGGTGATGACACCCCGGGCCTTGAGTTCCTTTTTCACCTGGGCGTACCAATCGTCGGCACCCAGATCGAAGTAGCCATTGAGTGTCTCCACCCACTGCGCCACTACTTGCTGGCGCGCGCCTATGGCCAGGCGGCACAACGCCGGTTCCAGGTTGGCCAGGGACACCACGTTGCCATCGGACTCCAGGTCGCGCGCCAGGGACATCTCCCAGCCGATGAAGTAGTCCAGGCCTTCGGCCCGCAACTGCTGGATCTGCTGCTGGGTTCGCGGCTGCGACGGCGAATCCTTGATGCCGATCACCCGCGGCAGGCGAGCGATGGTCATCAGGGTCTCGAAGCTCTTCTCGTTCCCCGACAGCGCGGACTCGTTGTAGATGAAGATATCCAGCGACGTGGCGTCATGGACGGCACGATAATGCTCGATGATCTCCTCCTGGGTAGTGCCCTTGGCGAACGGCGAGGTGAACATCACCCCGTGTGCCCCCAGTTCCTGGGCCAGCCGGGCATATTCCAGGACTTCGGCGGTGGTGCCACGCTCGATGCCGGCGATCACCGTACGGTCCTGGGCGTAGGCCAGGGTCAGTTCCAGCATGCGCTGCCAGTCCCGCCGGCCCAGGCGCCAGCCCTCGCCTGAAGTCAGGCAAGGGATGTAGCCATCGACATAGGGCTGCGAGCCATGCAGCAACTGGCGCACGCTGGTTTCACAGATCTGCGACCGCTCGTCCAGTGGCGAGATCAGGGGCACGAAAATGCTCTTAGCCGACATCATGGAAATCCTCCTGCTCGATCAGCATTTCCTTCGACTGTTCGAACAACCCTTGCAGGAATTCCGGAAAAGCCGGCCCGGAGGCCGGCTGGGGGAATGGCTGCAGATAGGGTTGCAAGGCTGCCAGGTCACGCAGCTCCGGGTCGTGGGTGTACAGCGGCTGGCCGTACTCCACCACCTGGGCGGCGAGCAACTTCTTCTCGACGCTCAGGTGCGACCATGCCGGCTCCCGGGTGGCGCGTTGCAACACAGCGTTGCAGTAGCCCTGGCGCTGGATGTCCATGTCGGTGTGCAGCACGTCCATGAACGGGTAGTAGACATCCTGCAGGTGCCGGCTCTTCTTCCAGATGATGGCATCGCAGATGCCGATCTGGCCGTAGTTCATCTGCACCTGCTGCTGATAGAAGTGGCTGAAGAACCCCAGCGACTTGGCCCGCAACTGCGGATCGGCGTGATGCATGCCCATGAAGACGGTGGCATCGATCACCGGCAAGAGTGCCTCAGCCATTGTACTTCTCCAGTGCCCGGGCGATGGTCTCGACCGCCTGCTGGAACTCTTCCGGCTTGCGCGCCAGCGCCAGGCGGATGTACTTCTGCCCGGCTTCAGGCTGGCTCCAGTAGAAGTACTTGCCCGGCAGCACGTAGACGTCGTAGTCCATCAGGTAGGCCTGCAGGTCATCGGCGCTCACCCCCTCACGAGTGATTTCGAACCAGGCCACGCTGGTGTCGACCATCGGCGTCAGATAGTTGAGGAAGCTTCCGTCCAGACGCTTGCGCGCCACTTGGCGGTTGATGTCCAGCACCGAGCGCACCGACTCGAAGCCATCTTCGCTGCTGTCGAGGATGTACTGGGTGACCACGTTGAGGATGAACGGCGAGACGTTCAGCAGCACGCTGGTGACGATGCTGTAGATATCGGCATTGATACCCTTGCTCGACATGATGGTGGCGCACTTGGCGTCCTGCAGCGGCCAGGTCTTGCCAGTGTCTTCCATGATGATGTACTGGGTGCCGATCTCGTCGAGGATCGCGTAGGCGTCATAGCGGCTACCGCCGGAGGCCTTGATGAATGCGGCGAAGCAGAAGTCGAGGATCAGCAGCTTGCCGTGATCCTTGCAGTAGCGCGCGACCTCGATGAAGGTTTCCGGGCCCTCGGCGAACAGGCTCGAACCGGTAGGGTTGTTCGGGTCCACCAGGAAGATCGCGTCGACCTTGGCCGCCGCGGTCTCGAGGTTGGCGTAGACATGCTCCGGGGAATGGAACAGCGACTCGTTGAGCGGCGACAGCGGTACTTCCATGTGCTTGAGCAGGTCATGCAGGTTGTCGAAGCACGGCTCGATCAAACCAACGCTCATGTCACGCTTGCGCAGGTAGGTCGCGGTGATATGCATGGCAATCGACGCGGCGTAGACCAGGTAGATCTCGTCGTGGCGCTTGAGGGCGTGCTCCTGGCCGTGGAAGGTGAAGAACGCCTTGATGAACTCCTGTTCGCTCTGGTACTGGGTCTGGCCCTGGGCGCGGTACCACAGCTCCGGAAGTCGTTCGACGATCTGGCGCTGGGTTACGCTCTGATCCTGGTGAGTATGGGCATCTGCAAGATTGAAACGGGTCTTCAGGGCAGAGATTTCATGCTGAGTGATATCCTGCTTAACTTCCTGACGCGTAATTACGACACTCATATTATTATTCCTGTAAGAGCTAAATAATCGCCTGCGGGATAGGTGTAGTTATCAAACCACGGGTAAATCCTCTCCATGTTTATCGCTCCGCGACAGGCCGACAACTGTACCTAAGTGCAGATCGACACTTATAAAAACGAGCGTTTAATTCTTTCCGCGAAGACTGACCTTAGGTACAGTTGCTTTCTCGAAACAGGCAATTCATCCTTTCCGCGACCCGGCGCGATGGATGAAGGTGGCCTGTCTTTATTCCTCGGATGGAAATAACAATAAGTATGGATAAAGTCAGTTTTTATAATATCGACTACACAAATGCGTCCCAGGACTTGTTGGGAAACTTGTATGGGCTGCGCAAGGAAGTCTTCGCCGACCGGCTCAATTGGAAGGTCAATGTCTGCGGTGACCAGGAAGTCGATGAATATGACAATCCCCACGCCACTTACCTGGTTGGAGTCCACACCGGAATCCCCCTGGCCAGCCTGCGCCTGATCAACACGCTGCACCCCTACATGGTGGAAGGGCCATTCCGCAGTTTTTTCAGCCAGCCCGCGCCCAAGCACCGCCTGATCGCCGAATCCAGTCGCTTCTTCGTCGACAAGACCCGTTCTCGCGCCCTCGGCCTGGAGCGCCTGCCACTGACCGAAATGCTCCTGCTGGCCATGCACAGCCATGGAGCCCACACAGGCCTGGAGGCGATCGTCACCGTGGTGAGCCAAGCCATGTCACGCATCGTGCACCGGGCCGGATGGCACTACGAGATCCTCGACAGCGGACAGGCCTCACCCGGAGAGCGGGTATTGCTGCTCAAGATGCCGATATCGCCAGACAATGCCCTGCGCCTGCAGGCGATGATCGCCACCAAGGGCGGCAACCACCTGTACGAACTACACACTGCAGGCCCACGCCAACACTCCGCCAGCGCCAGGCGAGCGCCTCAGACCATGCCCATGCTCACAGCCTTGTAGACCGCCTGCTTGGCATTGCAGACCTGCAGCTTGTGCACGATGTTGGACATGTGGAATTTCACCGTGCGTACGGAAATCGCATGGATCGCGGCGATTTCCCCATAGGTCTTGCCCTTGACCACCCATTGGAGGACTCCCATTTCCCGATTCGACAAGCTGGCATCGTCCTTCTCGGGAAACAGCTCATTGGGTGTGAACCTGTCCATCAGGCTGTTGTGAAACTGGATCAGCGCCATCTGGATCTCGGCGGTATGCCGGGTCATGACCTGGTCGAAGTCGGCCCGCAATTCGGTGTTACAAATGCTGAGCGCGGCGAACAGGCCATTGGAGTCATGGAGATTGAAGGTGAAACCAGTGGATATCCGGTATTTCTCGGATAGAGCGAACAATTTATCGCCCTGCCCCGGCTTCCCGGATTCAAGCGCTTCGCGCCAGGAAAACGGGGCAATGGACTTCAATCCATGATTGATTACCGGATCGATCAAGTGGTAATTGGAAGCCTTGTAGATATCCAGCCAACGTCTTGGGTAACTGGAGAAGATCAGCGGCTTTACTTGCCGCCCTTTATGCATGGTGAAATAGGCATATTGACAGCCATCGAGGGGCGGCAGACGCTTCTCGAAGGAATTTTTCAGCAGATAATCCAGTTCAGCTTCATCATCGGTTACTTGTCTGCCACTAACTAATTGAGTGTTCATAAGAACTCCATGTTCTTTATAGTGTTCAGTCCGTGAATCTTGTTGCTCTGACTTCGCCACCCCTGACACTCAACTCAAAAGCTTTTAGGTAGTAAAGACAAATAATCACTACACAAATTAACTACAACGTGAGTTCAACAGGGGTTATCGACCTTCTCGAAGCCCGTGACTCAATGACCGAACCGGCAGTAAATCCAACCTCGTACCCACTATGAATGCAGAAAACCGCTCTTTCCCGACAGGGCCAGAGCGGTTCCTCGAACCAGCTGACATTCCCGGGTTCGCCTAGGCTTCCCGGGAGTCGGCCAAGCCAGCCTTTACCGCCGGCCGCGCTTCGATCACATCCAGCCAACGGCGAACATGGCGGAACGGAGTGATATCCAGGTTCAGTTCCTCATGGGTGCGCAACCAGGGAAACGCCGCGACGTCGGCGATGGAATAGTTGTTCGAAGCCAGGTAGGCATGCTTGGCCAGCTGGCTGTCGACTACGCCATAGATACGCAGCGACTCCTTGCGGTAGCGCATGATGGCTTCCTGGTTGGCGGTCTTGCTGCCATGGAGGAACCACCAGAGCTGGCCGAGCATCGGACCGATGGCGCCGACCTGGAAGAACAGCCATTGCTGGACCGCCAATTGTTCGGTCGGCGACTGGGCTCGAAGGCAGTCGTATTTTTCCGACAGATAGCCAAGGATCGCTGCCGACTCGAATACCGAGACTCCGGCCTCATGATCGACGATCGCCGGGATCTTGCCGTTGGGGTTGATCTGCAGGAACTCCGGGGAGTGCTGGCGCCCTTCGGACAGATTGAATTTCACCCGTTCACAATCGATGCCGGCTTCCTTGAGGAAAATGCTGATTTTCTGTCCGTTTGGGGTGTCTGCGGTATAGAAAGTGAGGGATTTTGGCGTGTTCATGAGTCCTCCGTTGACTGCTGCGAATGTCACTGCGTTTGAATCTTATTGCATTTGCAATCATATTGAGGCGTACAGTATGGTGCAAGAATGACGGAACGCACGGAGAGCTTCGAAGTTATGATGGGTTTTTCCAGTTTCAGGACCACGCGCGAGACCGGCGAGGCCGCGCAAGCCTGCATCGACAAGATCCAGACGTTGGCCGTCCAGGCCAGCGAAGGATGCTCTTCACCGCTCTACACCATGATCGACATCGCCAATCGTCTGGAGAGGGATCCGAGAACGGCGAAGAACATCTGGGTGGTGCGTTCCAACACGCGTCCCGGTGCCGCGCCCGAGCACACCCGTATCAGCGCCTGGCCCCTGCACTTCAGTTCCCAGGCCCGCGCCAGCGAAAAACCGCTGCTGTACCTGACCAGTTCCTCCACATCGGCCCAGTTATGCGCCCTGTCGAGCGAGTCCTCCCAGCGCGGGATCCTGTGCAACGACATCGAGACCATTTCCTCGATCTGGCCCAAGGGTGCACATCCATGGGTGCCGTTGTGGCTGGCGGCCAATCCTCGCTGCCTGCCCTTCGACCCGGCCAGCGGTGCCGAGGCCCGGGCCATTGCGTTGGCGGCGCTGAAAAGCCTGTATGTGGATGGAAGCAACGGCTTCTACTACATGGCCCTGCACGACGAGCCCAATGACTTCGTCGGTCCGATGGACAAGCACAGCGTCAGCCAGGCCCTGCAAGGCATGTACAAGATCGCCGAGTTGGAGGCCGGGCCCGATCGCCCCAAGGTCCGCCTGCTGGGAGCCGGCCTGAGCCTGCGCGCGGTGATCGCTGCGGCGCAGATCCTGCACGAGGATTGGGGCGTGGGTTGCGAACTGTGGAGTTGCCCCAGCTATACCCGACTGGCCCGGGATGCCGACAGCGCCCTGCGCTGGAACCGCATGCACCCGGACCTGCCGCGGCGTTCATCGCATCTGCGCGACAGCCTGAACGTCGAGGATGCGCCGGTGGTCGCCGTGACCGGTTACGCCCAACATGTGGCCGAGCAGATCGGTGCCCATCTGAATTCGCGCTTCGTCGCCCTGGGTGCCGACTCCATCGGCTCACTGCCGACCCGTCCGATCTCCAGCAAGACCGTGGACAAACGCTGGATCGCAACCCTGGCCCTGCGTGCACTGGCCCAGGACGGCAAGGTTCCTCAGGAATACGTCAAGCAGGCCATGCGCCGCTACCTGCTGCAATGAAGGCCTAGGCCTCTCGCCCACTCCTGCGCGCGGCGCTGGCCGCACGCTCCAGGGCATCACTGAAAAAGCGCTGTTGCTGTTCATCGAACTGCGCCAGGAACAACTCGGCGACCGCATCTTCGTAGATTCGCCACATCTTTTTGCGCAACACCTTGCCGGCCTCGGTGATCGAGGCGCAGGCACCACGGCCGTCCTCGCTGGCCCGGCTGCGCTCGACCAGGCCTTCGGCCTCCAGGCGGTCGATCAAGCGTGTCAGGTTGTAGCGTTCGATCGCCATGACATCGGCCAGCTCGTTCATTCGCCGGGTACCACCAGGGCCGCTTTCCAGCCCCCACAAGGCGTCGTACCAGGCATAGGCCGGAAGCCCGGCGGCAGCCAGGCGGCGTTCGATTTCGCGAATCAGGCAGCGGTGGGCCCTGACGAATCTGAACCAGGTATCCGGCTCGCTGGAAGACATGCATCACCTTTTTTCAAGAATCGATTTAGTTGCAATTGTAACGCGGTGCACGATAAATTCCCGAGAATAATTGCAATTGCAATCATCTGGATTCTGAACAATATCGGCAACCGCCGATGCCCCTCGCTATGGCACCGAACGACTCGGTGTTCCCCGCTGTACTGCCCAGGAGACGACGATGGCACAACAATCAGTGTTTCTCGACGAGGATCCACAAGAGACTCGTGAATGGCTCGAATCCATTGAATCGGTTCTTAATGTCGAAGGCCGCCCTCGGGCGCATTACCTGATCGACCAACTGCTGGATTTCGACGTTGCCCAACATGGCGACTTCTACGGGCGCGTGACCACGCCCTACGTCAACACCATCCCGGTCAGCCGCCAACAGCCCTACCCAGGCGACCTCGCCGTAGAGAAGCGGATCAACGCCTACATCCGCTGGAACGCCCTGGCCATGGTGCTACGCGCCGGCAAGCACTCCAACGTCGGCGGGCACATTGCCTCCTATGCCTCGGCGGCAGTGCTCTACGACGTAGGTTTCGACCACTTCTTCCGTGGCCGCACCGAGCAGTTCGCCGGTGACATGGTCTACATCCAGGGCCACTCCTCGCCAGGCATCTACGGCCGCGCCTTCCTCGAGGGCCGCCTGAGCGAAGAGCAACTGGACAACTTCCGCCGCGAAACCGACCGCGATGGCGTGTCCTCCTACCCTCATCCACGGCTGATGCCCGACTTCTGGCAGTTCCCCACCGTTTCCATGGGCCTGGGTCCGATCACCGCCGCCTACCAGGCACGCTTCATGCGTTACCTGGAGAACCGTGGCCTCAAGGAACACCAGGGCCGCAAGGTCTGGGCGTTCCTGGGCGATGGCGAGATGGACCAGCCCGAATCCCTGGCGGCGATCTCCCTGGCCGGTCGGGAAAAACTCGACAACATCATCTTCGTGGTCAACTGCAACCTGCAGCGCCTAGACGGTCCGGTACGCGGCAACAGCAAGGTGGTCCAGGAATTCGAAAGCCTGTATCGCGCCGCTGGCTGGAACGTGATCAAGGTGATCTGGGGCAGCGGCTGGGATGCCCTGCTGGACAAGGACAAGAGTGGCCTGCTGCGCCGGCGCATGATGGAATGCGTGGACGGCGACTACCAGAACTACAAGTCGCAGAACGGCGCGTACGTGCGCGAGCACTTCTTCGGCAAGTATCCCGAACTGCTGGAACTGGTCAGCGACATGACCGACGAGCAGATCTGGAAACTCTCCCGTGGCGGCCACGATCCGGAGAAGGTCTACAACGCCTACGCCGCGGCCATGCGCCACACCGGCGGGCCGACCGTGATCCTGGCCAAGACCGTCAAGGGCTTCGGCATGGGTGAGGCCGGCGAAGGCCAGAACATCAACCACCAGCTCAAGAAGATGGGCGACCAGGCGGTCAAGGCCTTCCGCGACCGTTTCGGCCTGGAGCTCAGCGATGAGCAACTGGGCGACATGCCATACCTCAAGCCGGCGCCGGACAGCGTCGAGGCCAACTACCTGAAGGCCGTGCGCGGCAAGCTCGGCGGCCATATCCCGGCGCGCTTCAGCGATGCCCAGTCCCTGCAGATCCCGCCGCTGTCGGCCCTGGAGACCCAGCTCAAGGGCACCGGCGATCGGGCGATCTCCACCACCATGGCCTTCGTGCGCATCCTCGGCACCCTGCTCAAGGATCCGAACATCGGCAAGCTGGTAGTACCGATCGTGCCGGACGAGTCCCGTACCTTCGGCATGGAAAGCCTGTTCCGCCAGATCGGCATCCACTCCCACGTGGGCCAGTTGTATACCCCGCAGGACGCCGGCCAGCTCAGCTACTACAAGGAGAGCAAGGACGGCCAGATCATGCAGGAGGGACTCAACGAGTCCGGGGCCATCTCGTCGTGGATCGCCGCCAGTACCTCCTACAGCAACCACGGGGTGATGACCGTCCCGTTCTACATCTTCTACTCGATGTTCGGCTTCCAGCGGGTCGGCGACCTGGCCTGGGCCGCCGGCGATGCCCGGGCCCGTGGCTTCCTGCTCGGCGCCACCTCCGGGCGCACCACGCTGATGGGCGAAGGCCTGCAGCACGATGACGGCCATAGCCACGTGATGTCGTCCACCATCCCGTGCTGCGTATCCTATGATCCGACCTATGCCTACGAGCTGGCGGTGATCATCCAGGACGGCATGCGCCGCATGTATGTCGAGAACGAGGACATCTACTACTACATCACCCTGCTCAACGAGAACTACGCCCACCCGGACATGCCCGAAGGCGTCGAGCAAGGCATCCTCAAGGGCATGTACCGCTTCTCGGCCCCGGCCAAGCAGAACAAGGGCAAGCACGTGCAGCTGATGGGTTGTGGCTCGATCCTGCAGGAAGTCAACGCCGCCGCGAAGCTGCTGGAAGCCGACTTCGGCGTCAGCAGCGAGGTCTGGAGCGTCACCAGCCTGACCGAGCTGCGTCGCGACGGCCAGGAAGCCGAGCGCTGGAACCTGCTGCATCCCGAGCAAGAGCCTCGCGTGAGCTATGTGGAAAGCTGCCTGCAAGACAAGGAAGGCCCGGTGGTGGTCGCTACCGACTACATGAAGATCTTCGCCGACCAGATCCGTCCCTTCGTACCCAAGCGCCGTTTCGTCGCCCTGGGCACCGACGGCTTCGGCCAGTCGGACACCCGTGAGTCCCTGCGTCGGTTCTTCGAGGTCGACCGTCACTTCATCGCCGTGGCCGCCCTCAAGGCCCTGGCCGACGAAGGCAGCCTGCCACGGGAAAAGGTCGCCGAGGCCATCGCCCTGTACGGCATCGATCCGGAGAAGAAGAACCCAGCCAAGGTCTGACGCTGCAAACTGCCTTGCCCACCCGGGCAAGGCACACCTTCGCTGTACCCCCTCCCAACGCCAAACGCCCCGGGGCTTGCCCCGAGGCGTGGACGCGTTCCCCGACCAGCCCAGGTCAGTCGTGCATCTGTTCCTCGTAATATTCGTAGTTATCGGCGTTTTCCACTGCCCGGCCCGGGTGATGGGTCGCCAGATCACGCGCGCCCACCGGTCCATAGCCACCCGGGATATCGGCGGTGTGGCCGATCGAGTGGGTCAGCTCATGCACCACGCTACCGGCCTGGGTATCGAAGCCCCCCCGTGGCGGCAAGGCGAAGAACGCCGTGCAGAACCAGGCTTCGATGTCCCCGCGGGGCATTGACGTAGGTCGCCGCGATAACATCTGCGCTGTCGCAGGCATCGACGGGGTTGGTCCGGCAACGGGCCGTCAGGGTATTGCCACTGTTGAACTTGAAGCGCACTCCGTCGAGTACCGCACGCACTCGCTGATAACGATCCTGGCTGAAGACGCCGGACCATGTCTGATAGACCGGGTCGCCGTTACGACCAAAGACCGCTTCGTTGTTGTTGATCCGGTTGTAGGCATGATTGGACCAGGTAGTGGCCACCGCCACCGCGTTGCTCACCGCGGTGCGATCGGCCTGGGTCGAACACCAGGCATCGAAGGCCACGTTGAACGCCAGCGCCGATTGCGCCGCCGTACTCAGCCCCAACAACAGCAATAGTCTCCACAGCCGGTACGCCAGCCGGGGGCGGGATGAATAGACAAGGGATCGGATCTCCATGATTCTGCATCTTTTGCACATTCCAGAGACCACCCCGAACGGGGCGGTACTTGCATTGGATTCCCCGCCCGAACGCTGTATCAGCAGGAACTGCTTTCGCAGCTGCGCCAGCGCCTAGCGCCATCTCCCGAGCACAACCTTGATGGAAGTCAACGAGCGGTGCTTTGCGCTCCCTACACTGGTCGCTACCCCTTTGAACAAGATCCGCAGGCCCCGCCATGAGTGAAGATTCCCGCGCACTTCCCCTTCCTGAAGTGCTGCCCAAGACCAGCGCAACCAGCCCCGCCAAGCCCCCGGCCCGCAAGAGCGCCACACCCCGCGCCCGCCGCCCGCGCAGCACACCCGCCAAGGCCGCGGCAGTGAAGGCCATCGAGGTCGATCTCGAACAGAACCCCATGACCCTGCAGATCGCCAGCGCACCTCGTGGCTCCAACGAAGACAGCGTCTCGGCCAAGCTGCCAGGCAACTATCCCTATCGCAACCGCATGCGCCGCGCCGAGTACGAGAAGGCCAAGCACGAGTTGCAGATCGAATTGCTCAAGGTGCAAAACTGGGTCAAGGAAACCGGGCAACGCATCGTGGTGCTGTTCGAAGGCCGCGACGCCGCGGGCAAGGGCGGCACCATCAAGCGCTTCATGGAGCACCTGAACCCTCGCGGCGCGCGGATCGTCGCCCTGGAAAAACCCTCCGAGCAGGAAAAGGGCCAGTGGTACTTCCAGCGCTACATCCAGCACCTGCCGACGGCAGGGGAAATGGTCTTCTTCGACCGCTCCTGGTACAACCGCGCCGGCGTCGAGCGGGTCATGGAATTCTGCTCGCCCCTGCAATACCTGGAGTTCATGCGCCAGACTCCAGAACTGGAACGCATGCTGTGCAACAGCGGCATCCTGCTGTTCAAGTTCTGGTTCTCGGTCAATCGCGAAGAGCAACTGCGACGCTTCATCTCGCGCCGCGACGACCCGCTCAAGCACTGGAAACTCTCGCCCATCGATATCAAGTCCCTGGACAAATGGGACGAATACACCGGCGCCAAGCAGGCGATGTTCTTCCACACCGACACCGCCGACGCACCGTGGACGGTGATCAAGTCCGACGACAAGAAACGCGCCCGGATCAACTGCATCCGCCACTTCCTGCACGAGCTGGACTACCCGGGCAAGGACCCCAAGGTCGCCCACGCTCCCGATCCGCTGCTGGTGGGTCGCGCCTCGCGGGGGCTGGAAGAAGATGAGCGCCCCGGCCAGCTGGCGGCGGACATCGACACCACCGGCCCCGCACTGTCGTTCTAAGGTCATCCTCGCGCGCTGCACACGGGCCTCGGGACCCGTGTCGCGGTGCGCCTGGCCCGGGCCCTTGCCAGGTGTTAAATTGCCGGCCCCGGCAATGACCGCGTATTGCACAGACCGGACTTGGACATGGATGCCCAGCAACGCCCTCCGATACCCGCGCTCCCTGGCGCCCGCTGTTTCGCCCGCCCCGCAAACCTTGTGTGCGGCAGGCTACTCGCGACAACCCGACTGTTTCCGGCCACCAGCGCCCGGAACCTGCGTCGCACCCGCTCACCCGGCAAGCGTCAGCCCTGCTCGAGCGCTTGCCATGTGTTCTTCCTGAATCGCGCAGTGGCTTGCGCACGTTAATCGCCCGATACCAAGGATGTTCCATGCCCACTATCCCGACCCCGGAATTCAACCAGCTGCCGGCTGGCGCCGTGGCCTACCCCGAAGCCCGTGACCTGTTCGTCGCCGACCAGCAAGAGCTGGCTGAACACCTGCTGCCGCTGCTGTCCTTCGATGCCAGCCTGATCAACCCCGAATGGTCCGCTCGCCTGCACCTGCTCAACCCCATCGAACCCAGTGGCGGCCTGGTCGGCATGTTCACCGAAGGCCAAGGCTTTGGCAGCGACTTGCTGAAGACCAACTGGATCGGTTTCAAGATCGAGGACGGCCGCTATCGCCTGTGCGGTGATCCGCGCTACTTCTTCCTGCACCCGGACAACGCCCACCTGGCCGATCCCGAGCGCAACGCCCGCGCCGACCTGGAACAGCACTACACCGAGCAACGCGCCGCCTACCAGGCCGCCCGCCAGCGCTACCAGGAACTCGGGCACCTGACTTGGCCGCGGGACAACGGGCAGAAGCTCAACTTCATCGAGGAAGTCGGTGGCGTGGCCGAAGGTTATGGCAACTGGGTGGAAACCGTGGAGTTTCCCATGGACGTGGTCGAAGCCGAGGATGACAGCGGCGACATCGACGTCTGGCCCCTGAGCCCCGCGGGCCGCCGCTTCCAGCACGTCCTGGGGGTACCGGCCTACAACTACGGCATCCGCGGCGCCGACCTGATCGTGATGTTCTACGAGCCGGTTGAAGGCCTGGTGCTGTTCTGCTTCGACTGGTCCTGACCGGCGACACCTGTCGCCGCTGTCGAGCGACGCGAGATTGCGAAAAGGCCCGCAGGGCCTTCAACCACAACGGCCGCTACGCGCCCGTAAGCAGCCTCGCAGGTTCGGCAGCGGCTACAAGAACCGCCCAGGTACAAGGGTTACAGCGGCAGTTCCACCCGAGCTTCGAGCCCGCCGCCATCGCGGTTGAACAGGCGCAAGCTGCCGCCATGCTCACGCACGATGGCCCGGGCCGCCGACAGGCCCAGGCCAACGCCGCCGGTGCTCTTGTTGCGTGACGTCTCCAGGCGGAAGAACGGTTCGAACACCTGCTCCAACGCCTCGGGCGCAATGCCCGGGCCACGATCCAAAACTCGCACCCGCACCTGCTCAACCCCCTGCTCCAGCACGATGGCCGGCTCGACGCCGTACTTGAGGGCGTTGTCCAGCAGATTGGTCATCACCCGCTTGAGCCCCAGGGGCCTGCCGCCATACACCAGGCGCGATGGGCCGCTGAAGGTGATCTCCAGGCCCTGGTCGCGATAATCGTCCACCAGGGTCTGCAGCAGCTCGGCCAGGTCGAACTGGGTCGCCTGCTCCAGGCGTGCATCGTCGCGAAAGAATTCCAGCGCCGAGTTGATCATGGCCTGCATCTCGTCCACGTCGCGGAACAGCCGTTGCTGCTGGTCGGCATCCTCGATGAACTCGCCGCGCAGGCGCATGCGGGTCAGGGGCGTGCGCAGATCGTGGGAAATGGCTGCGAGCATCTGCGTACGGTCCTTGATGAAGTGCTGCAACTGCGCCTGCATGGCGTTGAACGCCAGGATCGCCTGGCGGATCTCGTGGGGGCCCACCGGCTCGATGGGTGGCGCGTGAAAATCCAGGGCAAAGCGTCGTGCGCCCTGGGCGAATTGCTGCAACGGCCTGGCCAGGCGGCGGGTGGCGATCCATGCCACCAGGCCGGTGGACACCAACACCAGGGCGATGACGATCAAGTTGCGGGTGCTCTCATCCAGCCCCCAACTGCGGGATGTCGAGGAGAACATCAGCCAGGATTGATCGGTCAGTTGTACCAGTAACGCGTAGCGGCCATTGGGCCCCGGCCAGTCGCTGGGCATGTAGGCCTCCATGCGCCGCGTAGGCGGTTCCAGCGCCTGGCGAATGCCCTCTCCAACGTACTCAGAGTCCTCGACGACCGGCAGATTGAAAGCCTCGCGAGTCGGCTGCCAGACCACGCTGGAATACTCATGGCTGACCGCTGCCGCCAGCCGCGCACGCTGGCCCGGTTCCGAGGCCTCGATCATGCGCACGATAGACGCAGAGCTCTCCAGGATTCCCGACTCTTCCAGGGACGGATAGGCCCAGACGCCGGCCAACTGCACGAACAACGCATTGAAGGCCAGGGCCGTGAGCATGGCCATGATGATGGTCAGGGCGATCCAGCGCGCCACCGTATCGCGCAGCCGATAGCGCCATAGCGGCTTGAGCGCCTTCACTGGCGGGTCACGCTGGGGGTGAACAGGTAGCCGCCGTTGCGCACCGTGCGGATCATCGCCGGGCGCTTGGTATCGAACTCCAGCTTGCGCCGCAGGCGGCTGACCTGGACATCGATGCTGCGGTCGAAGGCATCATGGGCGTGACCCCGGGCCAGGTCGAGCAACTGCTCACGGGTGAGGATGCGCTGCGGATGCTCGACGAACACCAGCAGCAAGTCGAACTCCCCCGCCGACAGCGGGATCATCACCTGGTCCGGCGAACGCAGTTCGCGCCGGGTCAGGTCCAGTTGCCAGTCGGCGAAGCGGATCAACGGCCGTGGCACCTCACCGGCCAGCGGCCGGCTCTCGCCGGAGCGGCGCAACACCGCGCGCACCCGCGCCAGCAGCTCGCGGGCATCGAAGGGTTTGCCCAGGTAATCGTCGGCGCCCATCTCCAGGCCCACTACCCGGTCGCTCAGCTCGCCCATGGCCGTGAGCATGATCACCGGCGTGGCATGTTGCAGCCGCAGGCGCTGGCACAGGGTCAGGCCGTTGTCGCCGGGGAGCATCAGGTCGAGGATGATCAAATCCGGCACGTCCCGCTCCATGGCCGCCCACAACCCGGCGCCATCGGTGGCCACGCCGACCTCGTAGCCCTGTTGGACAAAGAATTTCTTCAGCAGGGCGAGGACTTCGACGTCGTCGTCCACGATCAAGAGACGGCTCACCGGCGGGGATCACTTCAAGTGGAAAGGAGCGTTATCTAAAACCATTCGCCGCATCGCGTCATATATTTCAACCCGGTAACAAACCTGCAACGCTGCAATAAAGCAGACATCTTTGCGCAAGGTTCGGCTGCCAGCATCGGCCTCCCCCTACTGGAGAACAGCCGACCATGCACCTGATCAAGAACACCTCGGCGCCCGCCCCAGCCATCCGCGAAGAACTCCCCGAACCCTGCCTCACCCAACCGGCCCTGACGTTGCTGCAGCGGGTGACCAAGCTCGACGACGCCAGCTTGCATTGTCGCGAGGTCAGCCTGCGCCTGTCCGAGGATCAGAACCACCTGGTACTGACCCGCTACAGCGAACACTACAGCCCACAAGGCATGGAATGGGTGGAGCGCAAGCATCGAGTCTCGGTCACCGACCTGCTGCGCTGGGTCATCGAACAGGGCCAGCCCCAGAGCGTCGAACGCGGCGACGACAAACAGGCGTAAAGACAGCTGCAAGCGACAAGCTTCAAGATTAAAGCTTGTCGCTTGCAGCTTGCAGCTTGCGGCTTAGATTCAGAGGTTTGCATCGGACTTCCGGCACGCCAACGCACTCAGCGCCAGGCACACTGCCGCCAGCGAATACACCCACACCGTGGAGGCCACCGGCAGCAGCATGCCGGCGATCAGCGGTCCGAGCCCGGCGCCGATATCCCGCCATACCGCATTGGCCGCCAGGGCTCGCACTCGTCCCGCGCCCGGATGCCGCTGGGCCACCACCGTTACTACCAGCGGCAGTTGCAGAGCCCGCAGTATCAATACCAGGGCGCCGCCGACAATCAGCCAGTGGCAACCGAACCCCACCAGGGCCGCGCAGGTCAGCAACGAGAAGACGATCAGCATCCGCGTCGCGCCAAAGCGTTGCGCGGCGATGCCGCCCAACGGGCTGAGGAGCATTTCCGAGACATAGCGCAGGGCCAACAGCGCACCCGCCACCAGCAGCGCGTTGCCGGCCATTAGTTGTTCAGCCTGCAACGACAAGCCAATGATGAACAGCCCGTCCAGCACCAGGCCTTCGATGAAGGACCACAGCGCCACGCTGTCGGGACGTTGCAAGCGCCGGCCGGAATTCGCCAGTGGGTGAGGCCTGCCAGGCAGGCCGAAGGCCAGCAGCATGGCGAGCAGCGAGGTCAGGACCATGAGCCCGAAGATCACCCGCGGGCCGTATTCGACGCTGACCAGTGCACCGATGGGCAAGGCCAGCATCGGCCCGGTGGCGATCAGCGCGCGGGAGCGGCCGGTGCGGCGGGCGGCGCCCGTGGGCTCGGCGGTGGCCATGACCTGGGTCGAGAGGTTGAGGGCGGCGTAACTCAGGCCCCAGCCCAGGCGCAGCAGCAACAACCACCAGAAGCCCGACAGCGTGGCGTAGCCCAGAGCGCACAACGCGGCGGTCGCAGCGGCCAGCACGCACACCGGGCGGTCGCCGTGCCGAGCATAGAAACGCATCACTTGGCCGTAGCCGAAGATCCGCACCAGGCGGTTGGCAGCCAGCAGCAAGCCGGCCTCGGCCAGGGTCACGCCGAAGGCTTCGTGCTGCATGGGCAGCAACAGGTACAGCAGGACATCACCAGGCAAGCACAGGCCGAGGATGCTGGCGCAACGGGCAGAGTCTTGATCGGTACGGCGAAGCGAAGTATCGGGCATGTCAGGCAAACCGGCAGATCGTGAACCCGATGCAGCGTGCCGCCCGTGGCCCGCGCTGACAAACGCTTTATTTGCGTCGTATAGGTAACTAAATTAGACACATGATCAGCGACCTGCCCCCTCTGAACGCGGTCCGCGCCTTTGCCGCGGCCGCCCGCCACGAAAGCTTCAGCCGCGCGGCGGATGAGTTGCACGTGAGCCACAGCGCCATCAGCCGGCATATCAAATTGCTGGAGGAACACCTGGGCGTGCTGCTGTTCGAGCGTCGCATCCGCCAGTCGGTCCTCACCCCGGCCGGACAGGCTTTCTATGAGCAGGTCAGCGTGGCCCTGACCCAGATCGCCCAGGCCGCCACCGCCCTGCGCCAGGGTGCGGCGCTGCGCAAGGTGACCATCAACGTGCGACCGTCCTTCGCCGTGCGTTGGCTGATTCCGCGCCTGCCGCAGTTCATGGCGCAGTACCCGCAGATCCATCCGGAAGTGGTGACCAGCACCCTGCCCCCCGACCCGGCCCGGGAAACCTTCGACCTGGTAATCCGCCGTGGGCGCTCGGGGTGGGCGGCAGCGCTGCAACCGCAACCCCTGCTGGACGACGAAATCCTGGTGGTGGCCGCCCCCGCGCTCTTGCACGACACCCCCTTGCACAGCCCCAAGGACCTGGCACGCCATACCCTGCTGGTCAGCCGCACCCGGCTCAGCGATTGGTCGAAATGGCTCGAGCACTGCCGGCTCAAGCCGCTGCGCAACCCGCCAACCCTGCATTTTGACCATATGCACTTCGTGCTCCAGGCCTGCGTCGACGGCCTCGGCTTGAGCCTGTGCCCCGCCTCGCTGCTGGCCAAGGACCTGGCCAGCGGCCGGCTGGTCTGCCCGCTGCCACAATTACGCCAGCCCCTGACCCACTATTACTACGCCTTGGCCTGCGACGCCGCACCCGAGGCCCAGGTGTTCATCGACTGGATGCAGGCCCAGATCCAGCAAGACGCCATGCTCAACCTGCCGCAGCTGCCGGCGCGCCACGGCGACCAGTGAACCGGCCCTGCAAATCGCCCATGTGTCTGATTCAGGCACAGCAGCGGTGCAATTAAAGCGTTTGTCAGCGCTTGCCTTCGCGCTCACCCTGCACCACGGCGCCGGCCATTGCCACGGCGCTCTTCCATCATCCAAACCCGGAGTGCCCATGGCGAGCTACGGACTGTTCCTCCTGCTAGCTACCCTGACCATCCTCAGCCCCGGGCCCGGGGTGGTGCTGACCCTGTCCAACGCCCTGCGCCATGGCTGGACGGGCGCCTTGCCGGGCGTCCTCGGCATTGCCCTGGGCGCCTTCGTGGTGGCCGGGCTCTGCGCCAGCAGCCTGGGCCTGGTACTGGCTGCCTCGACTACCGCGTTCACCCTGTTCAAGTACCTAGGCGCCCTGTACTTGCTGTACCTGGGTATCAAGATGTGGCGCACCCAGCGCTTCGTTGCGCAACTCCAGGCCAGCGCCTCGCGCCCGTGGCGGCGCTTCGTCGAGGCTCTGTCGATCCAGTTGCTCAACCCCAAGGCCGGGTTCTTCTTCCTCGCGGTGTTCCCACAGTTCATCCACTCCGAGGGCAGCTATCTGGGCCAGTTCCTGTTGCTGGTGACCAGCTACGGCCTGCTGGTGGTGGCGGTGCACAGCGCCTACGCCGGGCTGGCCAACAGTGCCCGGGGCTGGCTGTCCAGCCGGCGCGGGGCACGGATCGCCGGCAGACTGTCGGGGATCACCTTCCTGGGCTTCGGGGTGATGATGGCCACGGCCAGTAAATAACTGGATACAAATGCCTGGGGACGGCGCCGCCAGGCAACGTTTCTGTGACATTGGCTACGCTACCATGGCGCCCCTTTTCTGGCCCCGAGCACCCGCGCGCATGCCCTTGTCCCACGCCCACGACACCCTGCCTCCCGTACTCGCCGGTCCGCTGTTGCGCCGCCTGGAACCGAGCCGGCTGGTGTTGTGGCTGGTGGGCTCTCAGCCTTTGTCTCTGACCCTGCAACTGCAGGCCGAAGGTGCGGCCATGCAGGAACTGGCCCTGGATGAACACCAGTGCCAGGTCATCGCCGTGGGCCGCGATGCCTACATCCACCTGATCGACGTAAGCCTGGACGCGACCCTGCCCGAGGATCTGCCGATCGCCTATGACCTGCTGATCAGCGATGCACAGCACGGCCTCCAGGGCATGGCCGCTTGGGCGCCCCACTTGCTCTATGGCGATGCGCAGCGGGCCGAATTCGTACTGCATAGCCGCATCGACAACCTGCTCCACGGTTCCTGCCGCAAACCCCATCACCCGGCCCCCGACGGCCTGCTATGCGCCGACCGCCTGCTGGCGCAAAAACCGGCGACCCAAGACCGCCCCGCATTGCTGCTGATGAGCGGCGACCAGATCTACGCCGACGATGTGGCTGGCCCCATGTTGCGGGCCATCCATGCCCTGATCGAGCGCCTGGGCCTGTTCGACGAACAGCTCGAAGGCGCCGTGGTGGACGACAGCCAGGCGCTCTACTGCCACCACGCCAGCTACTACCAGCGAGCCGAGTTGCTCCCCGCGCTCAAGAGCAACGAGACCCTGCGCGAGCGGTTCTTCGGCGGAGTGAAGAAGCCGATCTTCACCAGCAGCAGCGCCGACAATCACCTGGTGACCTTCGCCGAGGTGCTGGCCATGTACCTGCTGGCCTGGTCGCCGGTGCCCTGGAGCCTGATCGCGCCCCAGATGCCGCAACTGAGCCCGCAGCACCAGGCGCGCTATGCCAGGGAGCAACGGCATATCGAGGCCTTCGTCGCTGGCCTGGACGGCGCGGCGCGGGTCTTCGCCCACCTGTCGTGCCTGATGATCTTCGACGACCACGACATCACCGACGACTGGAACCTCAGCGCCCAATGGGAAGAAACCGCCTACGGCCATCCCTTCTCCAAACGCATCATCGGCAATGCCCTGCTGGCCTACATGCTGTGCCAGGGCTGGGGCAACGACCCCGACGCCTTCCCGGCATTGCTGGAGCAGACCCAGGCCCTGAGCGCCAGCGCGCGAGGCAACCGGCGACTGGACCGACGACTGCACGACTCGTTGCTCGAGCAACTGCTGCGCTTTGCCCAGTGGCAATACGTACTGCCCAGCACCCCGGCCCTGGTGGTGCTGGACACGCGCACCCGGCGCTGGCGCAGCGAGTTCAGCCTGGGCCAGCCTTCGGGCCTGCTGGACTGGGAAGCCTTGAGCGAACTGCAGCACGAACTGCTGGACCACCCTTCGGCGATCATCGTCTCGCCGGCGCCGATCTTCGGCGTCAAGCTGATCGAAACCGTGCAGAAGGTCTTCAGCTGGTGTGGCTACCCGCTGCTGGTGGACGCGGAAAACTGGATGGCCCATCGCGGTTCGGCGCAGGTGATCCTCAATATCTTCCGCCACTCACGCACCCCGGGCAGCTACGTGATCCTCTCCGGGGACGTGCACTACTCCTTCGTCTACGAAGTGCTGATCCGCCACCGCCAGGGCGGCCCGCGAATCTGGCAGGTCACCAGCAGCGGCATCAAGAATGAATTTCCCGCAACCCTGCTGGACTGGTTCGACCGCCTCAACCGCTGGCTCTACTCGCCCCGCTCGCCGTTGAACTGGTTCACCAGGCGCCGGCGCATGAAGGTCATCCCCCATGTGCCCGAGCATGCCAAGGCCGGTGAACGGCTGTGGAACTCTTCCGGGCTGGGCCAGGTGTTCTTCGACGACCAGGGCCAGCCAGCGGCCATCTACCAGCACAATGCCAACGGCCGCGAGCCGACGCGGATGATCGCACCAAGATAGAATCGCCATTCGCCGGCAACCAGGAAGGACCCGCCCGATGGAAAAACAACCGCTGTATCGCAAGGTCAACACGCGGACCCACGGCGTGCACCACAAGATCCATCCGGCCTATGCCCGGCAGCGCCACAGCAAGGCCCTGGCCGCCAACGAAGAGCAGCAGCGCGGCAGCATGCATTCCGGGCTGCGCCTGGGACTGGACTACACGCCGCTGTTCCGCTTCCTGCTCAGCCGGGTGGGCGAACCCTGGGATTCGGTGTTCAGTGAGGCCAAGAGCCGCCTGGATCGTGAGGAGCCGGTGTTCTGGCTGGTAGCCCGGCATGAGCATGAACGCGAGGACTACGTGCGCATCGGCCACTTCAGTTTCTTCAGCGGCTTGTACGTCGATGCCCAGGGGTTGTTGCAAATGGTCGATCCGCAACTGCGCGCAGCGCACATGAGCCCCGACTGCCCCTGCTGTACCCACACCCTGAACGGGGTACCGTTCGGCTTGCCCTACCAGCGCTCCTGAGTTCATTCGACCATGCCTAGCAACCCCATCACCCAGGAACAGTTGGACGAGATCCGCTATGTGCTGTCGGATGCCTTCGTCGACAACCAGGTGGACTATGCCTACATCGCCCGGCAGACCCAGGCCTACGAGCGGGCCGAGATCGAGCGCATCCTCTACTGCGAGGTGGCGCCGGTGTGCTACGTCAACCTGATGGCGGTGATCCCGGAAATCTGGACGGGTTTCGAGCGCACCTCGCTGCTGGCGGATATCGAAGAAAGCCTGCAGCGACGCCGCAACAGCCGCTGGCAAGCCTTTGTCGACCACCTGTATATCCGCTGGATCCGCTACAGCGGTGGCTATATCTGGAAGGAAATCTGCCAGCACTACCCTGGCTAACCCCCCTGTCAGCGATCTCTGATCCGAGCATCGGGGCTGCAGTAGTCGCTGGAGTGCAGCCCCACAGGCTCGGCTTGCATCTGCCCGTGCTCATCGATCTTGCGCAGCAGCGCGGTGCATTGCTGGTCCTGGAGGAACACCAGCTGGTAGGTCGCGCCAGCCTCAGGCACGAAGCTCACGCTCTGCTCACAGACGGCGCGGAAATTCTCCAGCTGCCCGGGTTCGCTGTTGTAGAACATCAGGGCGAAGGGACGATTGGCCGGGAGCTTGAGCTCGTTGGCGCCAAACCCTTCCTGGCGCCGCATACGGTCGGTCTCGGCGCTCATGGGAATGCCCAGGCTGCGGAACTTGGGATGGGCAATGCCCCGATGCGGCTTGACCATCACGCCCGAGCCCGGTTTGCGCCAGTCGATGCAATCGCTGTATGGCACGCCACGGACCGAGCCCTGGGAAACGATGCGGATCAATGCAGTGTCACCGGCATCCGCCGGAACGCGATAACTGACGGTAGTGGCCTTGAGGGTCGAGACGAAGGTGCAACCGCCCAGGCCCAGGGTCAGGCCGAGCAACACCACAGAAGGAAACCGCATGCTTCATCCTTGGCAGGAGCAGCCAACGGTGGCCGCGAAAGGATGGCGATCTTAACTCGGCGCGATTGGCCTGCCACAGGTTTTTCGCCGCTCGAAAACAGCGGCTACGGGCTGCTCAAACCGAGCATGGCGGCTACCGAAGCAGCCGCCATGGTCAGGGTCAGTAGCGAGCGTCCGCCGGCCGGCCACCATTGGGCCAATCCTTGACCTTGTCCGGGAAGTCCGGACGCGGTTGATGGGAGAAGTACTCGGCCACGTCCAGGGCTTCCTGATCCGAGAGGCCACCCTGGCCCAGGGGGAATTTCTCGTGGAAGCCGATCGGCATGTTGCGCTTGACGAAGGCCGCGGCGGTGTAGGTACGGGCCATGCCGGCGCCGATGTTGAACGACTCGTCGCCCCACAGCGGCGGGAAGATCAGGCTGCCGTCGGCACGCTTCAGGCCTTCGCCATCAGCGCCATGGCACACCGCGCACTGCTTGGCGTATACCTGCTTGCCGTTCTCGGCGTTGGGCTTGAGGGCGGGATCGATCTTGCCCACGCCACGCCCGGCCACCTTGTCCTCGGGACGGGTATTCATCTTCATCCACTCGAAGTAGGCCACCATGGCTTGCATGTCCGGGCCAGCCACCGGCAGCGGCTTGCCGTGCATGGAGCGGCGGAAGCAACCGTTGATGCGCTCTTCCAGGGTAATGGTCTTGCCTGCCCGTGGCGCGTAGCCGGGGAAGAATGCCGAGACACCGACAAAAGGCGAACCATCGGCCACGGTGCCGGCGTTGAGGTGGCAGCTGGTGCAATTCAGCGAGTTGCCGACGTTGTCCGGCAGCAGGGCCTTGGTCTCCAGGTGCAGGCGCATGCCGCGCACCAGTTGCTCGGCGTTCGGCGCGGCCAGCAAGTTGGCCAGGCGTGGGGTTTCGAACGGCGTACTCTCCACTTGCGGGCTCAGTTGGGCACGCATTTTCTTGACCTGGTTGGCGTCGATGGCCGAGCCCTGGTTGCCCCAGCTGCTGCGGACGAAGGTCAGGATCTCGGCGATTTCCTCATCGGCCAGCTGGGCGAAACCCGGCATGGTGTAGACCCGTGGATGGGCCGCGGTCTGGGCGGTCTTCCAGCCGGTCAGGGTGATGTGCAGCAGGGAAGTAGGGTTGCTCGACGCCACGCTGGGGTTGCCCGCCAGGGACGGGAACATCTGCGGTACGCCGGCACCATCCTGGCGGTGGCAGTCGGAGCAGAACTGCGCATAACCCAGGCCACCACGAGAGGTGAACAGGTTGCTCGGCGGTGCTGCCGGGGCCTGGACCTCGGACGGCATCGGCAGGTCGTCCTTGCCTGCCGGCAACGACTTGAGATAGGCCGCGATGGCGGTCAGGTCGGCATCGGTGAAGTGCTGGGTACTGTGGTGGATCACATCGGCCATGTTGCCCGAGACCGTGGCGAAGCGGTTCTGCCCGGTCTTGAGCAGTTGCACGGTGTCTTCCACGGTCCACAGGTTGCGCAGGCTCAGGGCACGCCACTCTTCTACCGTCTCCCCGGCCAGGTAATGCTGGCCACCGGATTCGGTGTCGCTCATGGCCTTCTCCTGGAAGGCGATGCCCCGTGGGGTGTGGCAGGAACCGCAATGGCCCAGGCCCTGGACCAGGTAGGCGCCACGGTTGAGCTGTTCGTCACGCTGGGGATCGGGCTTGAAGGGCTGTTTGTCGACGAAGGCGAAGTTCCAGAACCACAGGCCCCAGCGCTGGTTGAAGGGGAAGCCCATGTCGGCCTCCAGGTTGCCCTGGGCCACCGGCTCCACGCCATTGATCAGGTAGGCAAAGAGCGCTCGCATGTCCTCTTCGGTCATCTTCGCGTAGGACGGGTACGGCATGGCCGGGTACAAATGGCTGCCATCAGGGGTCACGCCTTCGCGCATCACGCGGTCGAACTCTTCAAAGCTGTAGTTGCCGATGCCGGTGGTCTTGTCCGGGGTGATGTTGCTGGAGTAGATGGTGCCCATGGGCGTCTTCAGCTCCAGGCCGCCGGCCATGACCGCGCCGCCACGAGCGGTATGGCAGGCGATGCAGTCGCCAAGCTGGGCCACATACTGGCCACGCTGGATCGTTTCGGCATCGGGGGTGGGGGTAGCTGCCGGAGCAGGCTCGCTACCGTGGGCAGAATGTACGCAGAGCAACGCAGCGCCCAGGAGGCACAAACGTGACAGAGAAAAAGCCATCAGGTTATTCCTTTAAAACCCGCCTGGGGTGATCCCCTCGGCCGATATCCGCAAAGGTTTTTATTGGTTATCTCGGGCCCTTGGGAGGTAGGCCCGGGGCCCGGTACCTTGTGGGTCCGAGCCTGGGTCCCTTGTAGCGGATTTCTCTGAAAACCCTGTTGATATGGATCATGCACCTGTAGGCAATGGCTTATTCGCCCTGTTTCTCGGCGTTTTCACTCGCTAGCTTCGACACCCAGCCCTGCGGCCTGCCAGTCGGTGAACCCCTCGTCCAGGCGCCGCACCTTGAAGCCCTTGGCCCGCAACAACGCCGCAGCGTTGTGCGAAAGCACACAGTAAGGGCCGCGGCAGTAGGCCACCAACTCCTGCTCCGACGGTAGCTCCGCCAGGCGCAGTTCCAGCTCATCCAGCGGGATGTTGATCGCCCCCGGCAGGTGCCCCTGGGCAAATTCCTCCGGCGAACGCACATCCAGCAAGGTCATGCCGCCTTCCTGCAAGCGCTGCTGCAACTCGCCCCGGGAGATGCCCTCAAGCCGCGCCGGCTGTTGCACGCTGTCGCTGAGCAGGTCGCGAATCTGCCCATGGTTGTAGTCGACGTACTGGCGCAGGGCATCGAGCAGGTTCACCACCGGCCCCTGGGCCAGGCTGTAGAGCACGCGCTTGCCATCGCGCCGGGACTGCACGAAACCGCCGCGACGCAACTGCTGCAGATGCTGGGAAGTGTTGGCTACCGAAAGGCCCGAGGCCTCCACCAGGCGCTCCACCGGTTGCTCGCCGCGAGCGATGTGCTCCAGCAGGATCAAGCGATGGTGATGCCCGAGGATGCGCGCCAGCTCGGCCATGTCGGCCAGGGGCTGCTGTGGGGAAAACGAATCGGTCATTGACAGTTCCTGCTGCTTTATTGATCATTCAATCATTAAATTGAATGAAATCTTATCATGGGAATACCTGGCACTGTACTGCCAGGCTTCCGCATCCGAAGGAGTCCTTATGCATGCACTCATGGCGTTGATCTTACCGGCACTGGCGATCGGTGTCGGCGCAACCGTGGTCCTGGATCTCTGGAACCTGTTCCTGGCCCGGTTCCTGAACATGCCCGGCCCCAACTGGGCCATGGTCGGGCGCTGGGTCGGCCACTTCCCCAAGGGCCGGTTCGTGCACCAGAACATCGCCCAGGCGGCGCCAATAGCCGCAGAACAAGCGCTGGGCTGGCTGGCCCACTACCTGATCGGGATCGCTTTCGCGGTACTGTTGCTGCTGACCCAGGACCCGCAATGGCCGTTGCAGCCGACCCTGGCCCCGGCGCTGATCGTCGGCGTGCTGACGGTGGCCGCGCCGTTCTTCCTGATGCAGCCGTGCATGGGTGCCGGAGTCGCGGCCAGCAAGACGCCCAAGCCGAACGTGGCCCGGCTGCGCAGCCTGGTCGGCCACTCGGTGTTCGGCCTGGGCCTGTATGGTTCGGCCATGGCCTGGGCCTGGGTGATGGGACAGTAAGGGGTGTCGGACTTATCTAGGGTCTGTTGCCATTTCGCCGCGACCGCGCCGGAGCCAGTTTTAGCGCGGAGCTAGGCACGAGACGCGAAGTTTGGCCGTCCAAATGAGCCGTCGAGTAACGACGCGCCGCGCTAAAACCGGCCCGTCCACAAATGGCGCCATGCGTCGTTGCAGGACTTGACAAGGGAACGACCATTGCCTGCGTCCTACGCCTAGCCTGGCACCATTTGACGCGGCAACGCGGTTTGCGCCGAAACGGCAACAGACCCTAGACCCAATCCTCGACGCGCAACCCGGGCACACGCTCGAACTCACGAAGATTGTTGGTAACCAGGGTCAGCCCCAATGACCTGGCATGTCCCGCTATCAGTTGATCGTAGGGACCTATCCGTTTGCCCTTCTGGGCGAGTTCGGCCTGTAGCTGGCCACTATGGATCGCAGCGTTATCGTCATAATCCAGCACTTGCAGGCGTGCCACGAAGCTTTCGACACGCCCCAGGTTTTTCTCCGGCACGGCAGATTTTTCCGCACCATAGATCAATTCCATCAACGTGATGGAACTGATGCACAAACGTCCCTGATTACGGCTGAACGCTTCGCGAACCTGCTGGGGTTTGTTCTTGATGGTAAAGATGCAGATATTGGTATCGAGCATGTACTTGAACATCAGAACTCCTCACGTATCTGCTCGGCTGGCTGCTCCCGTTCAGTCATGAAGTCAGCGCTCACGCTGTCCTGCTCATCAAACCAGCTTTCCCAGGACTCGCCCGCCGGAGTGATGATGCGGGTGCGGCCGATCGCGACGATGTCCACCCGTGTGACATCGTCCGGCAACGCCACGGCCTTGGGCATGCGAATAGCCTGGCTGCGATTGCTTTTGAATACGGAACCGGTTTCCATCGAATCACCTGCTGCATGAGCCAAAGGTGCCCTCAAGTCTAGTGAAGCAAAGGGATATGTCAAAGGTATATCCCTTACGCTCAGCCATCGCCGACCGAACGCTTCAATCCGGTAGCACTCGAAGCAGGATGGCGGATCGAAGCCATGACCCACCTCGAACGTACACAAGGGATAGCCATGCTCGAACACCTGGACCTCAACGCCTTGATCGCCACCTACGGCTACTGGGTGATCTTCGTCGGTTGCCTGCTGGAGGGCGAGACTGTGTTGATCCTCGGTGGCATGGCGGCGCACCAGGGCAACCTGGAGTGGCCCCAGGTGCTCGGCCTGGCCACCCTCGGCGGCATCCTCGGCGACCAACTGCTGTTCTGGACCGGTCGCTACTCCGGTGCCCGGATACTGCCCAGGCTCAAGCGCCACCAGGCCGCCATCGAGCGGGTCAAGGGCCTGATCGAGCGCTATCCCCTGACCTCGGTGTTCGCCGTGCGCTTTCTTTATGGCATGCGCCTGGTAGGACCGATGGTCATCGGCGCCAGCGGCCTGGCACCCTGGCGCTTTGCTTTGCTCAATGTGCTCGGGGCCGCGGTCTGGGCCATGTTGTTCGTCGGGGCTGGCTATTGGGCCGGCGAGGCCTTGCAGCATTTTTTCGGCGACCTGAAGCCCTATCGCCTGCCGATCTTCCTCGGCGTGGTGGCCCTGCTGGCGCTCGCCGCCCTGGTGCGCCACCTGCGCAACCGCCACAAGGCGCAAAGGTCCTGAGCAGGAGGCAAAGACCAGATCGGGAAATTTCATACTGACCCGGCGACTTTATTTCGTTTGTCCCAGGCGGCCGAGGCCGGCTTAGATAACGGCTCGTTCCCGGCATCCAGAGCCCATCCCATGAGCCACCAGAACATCAGCCGTTCGATCGCCACCGTCCATCCGATCCAGCTCAGCCACGGGCGCAACGCCGAAGTCTGGGACACCCAGGGCAAGCGCTACATCGACTTCGTCGGCGGCATTGGCGTACTCAACCTCGGGCACTGCCATCCGCGTATCGTCGCGGCCATCCAGGCCCAGGCCAGCCGCCTCACCCACTACGCCTTCAACGCCGCTGCCCACGCGCCCTACCTTGAGTTCATGGAGCGCCTGGCCAGCTTCATCCCGGTGAACTATCCAGTCAGCGGCATGCTCACCAACAGTGGCGCCGAAGCAGCGGAAAACGCCTTGAAGATCGTCCGCGCCGCGACCGGGCGCAGCGCCGTGATCGCCTTCGATGGTGGCTTCCATGGCCGTACCCTGGCCACCCTCAACCTCAACGGCAAGGTCGCCCCCTACAAGCAGAAGGTCGGCGTGCTACCGGGGCCCGTGTACCACCTGCCCTACCCCAGCGCCGACAACGGCGTGAGTGCCGAAGAAGCCTTGAAGGCCATGCAACGGTTGTTCAGCGTGGAGATCGATGTCGGCGAGGTGGCCTGCTTCATCTTCGAGCCAGTACAGGGCGAAGGCGGCTTCCTGGCTCTGGACCCGGGGTTCGCCCAGGCCCTGCGTCGCTTGTGCGACGAGCAGCGGATCCTCCTGGTGGCCGACGAGATCCAGTCCGGCTTTGGCCGCACCGGCCAGCGTTTCGGCTTTTCCCGGCTGGGTATCGAACCGGACCTGATCCTCTTGGGCAAGAGCATCGGCGGCGGGCTGCCCCTGGGCGCGGTGGTGGGTCGCCAGGAGCTGCTGGACAGCCTGCCCCGAGGCGGCCTGGGGGGCACCTATTCGGGCAACCCGATCGCTTGCGCCGCGGCCCTGGCGACCCTGGAGGAAATGACCGACGAGCATCTGCAAGCCTGGGGCGAGGTCCAGGAACGAGCGATTGTCGAGCGTTACCGGCACTGGAAGTCCAGCGGCCTGTGCCGCTACCTGGGGCGCTTGACCGGGGTCGGCGCCATGCGCGGAATCGAGCTGCTGGATGAGCAGGGCGCGCCAGCGTCGGAGCCGTTGAACAATCTGCTGGCCAGCGCCCGGGAAGCCGGCCTGCTGCTGATGCCCAGCGGCAAGTCACGGCATATCGTGCGCCTGTTGGCGCCCCTGACCACGGAAGCGGAAGTCTTCGAAGAGGGGCTGGATATTCTCCAGCAATGCCTGGCGCGCCTGTGACTCCAGGCGCCCCGGACAGAAAGGGCTAGAACAGGTAGCCCATGTAGATCGCCGCACCGCCGCCGGCTTGCAGGCCGGCGTTCATCCCGGCCATGACTACCGCACCCTTGGCCGACTGCAGCAGTTGGCGGTTGACCGTGGTAGCCGCGAAAATCGAGGCCGCAGTGGAATTCACCGCTACCGCCAGGGCCAGCAGCTTGGGGTCCAGGCCGAACAGCAAGGCCGTGGCCGAACCACCCACCCCCAGCCCGGCACCGACTTCGGTGTACAGGCAAGGGCCGGTGATGTCGTCGCTGGTCAGGTCGCGGCTGGCCAGGGCGTCGGAAACGAACACCTTGCCGGTGCTGGGAAAGGCTTCGGCAGCACCGGCGCCACCGACGGTCTTGCCCTTGATCCGGATATTGACCTTGCCGAAGCGCGGCAGGCGGGCGCCGAACCCTACCCCCACCCCAAGGCCGCCATAGTGGTAGTGCACATCCTCGCCCTGGGGCGAGCGCAGTACCAGGGAAGCGCCGCTGCCAGCCAGCAGGGCCACGGTCAGGCCGCCGCCACTGGCGGTCTGGTACTGCCAGCGACTCTCGTTGACCGGGATCGGGATGTCATAGCTCATGGGTTCAAAGTCCTTTTAATGGTTGTGCGGCGCGACGCCCGCGCTGGCTGGCGATGCCGATGAGGCCGGCAATGACGAACACCAGGCCGATCAGGCCCAGCACGCCCGGGGTGGCCCAGAGAGCGGCCGGATCGTCGATGACCGCGCTGTTGGCCGCGCGGTCGGGCTGGTAGTAGACCCGGACCGGCTGGTCTTTCTGGTAGCCGAAGATGAAGCCGCCCTGGGGATAGGAGATCTTCTCCCCACTGGCCGTGGTGAAGGCGATCTCGGGGTGCGAGCCGCCGGCATTCAGGTCGCTGACGATGCCGTCGGCGGTCTGGGCGCTGGCGAGGAATTCGCGGCGGTCGAGGGCAAGGTTGCCGGCGATGACCAGCAGGCCGATGCCGATCAGGGCGAACAGCAGACCCTGGAGGATCTTGCCGAGGCGTGACGGGGTGGAGTTAGCCATGGGCTGTCTCGATATTCGTCCGTGAATGGGGAGGCCAAGATTACAAGAAACCTCGAGCCAGAAAAACCGCTGCCAAGGTGCGCGCACCGTTCGCCAGCGGACCCGGGCCGCCCAGGGTCAGGGCCATGTGCGCCTGCGGGAGGCGACTACAAACCGAAAACCCGGCGGGCATTGCCCTGGAGGAATTTGTCCGCGATTGGCGGCGGAAGTTCCAGGGCCTGGACCTGCTCCAGGCATTTTTTCAGCGACAGCTGGGGGAAGTTGCTGCCGAACAAGACCTTGTCCTGGCCGTAGGTGCGGATGAAATGCAGTAGCTGCGGCGGGTAGTAGGCCGGCAGGTAGGCCGAGGTATCGATGTGGATATTGTCGTGCTTCCAGGCCAGGCCGATCATCTCGTCGGTCCAGGGATGGCCGATGTGCCCGCCGACGATCACCAGCTCGGGAAAGTCCAGGGCCACCTCGTCCAGGTAGGGCACCGGCCGCCCGGTCTCCGAGGGCATCAGCGGGCCGGTATGACCGACCTGGGTACAGAAGGGAATCCCCAGCTCGATGCACTTGGCGTACAGCGGGTAGTACAAGCGGTGGTTGGGCGGCAGCTTCCATAGCCAGGGCACGATGCGCAGGGCCTTGCAACCCAGCTCGCCCACCGCCCGATCGAGTTCGGCCAGGGCGGCCATGGGCCGGCTCAGGTCCACCGTGGCCACGCCGACGAAACGCTCGGGAAAGGCCCGGGTATAGGCCGCCACTTCATCGTTGCTGAACACCCAGCCCTCGGGCCGGCACCAGGCGCTGAGCATGAGCTTTTCCACTCCGGCCTGATCCATCAGCGCCACGGTCTGCTCGATGCTCACCGGCTGGTCGAGCAGGTGCGCCGAGCCGGACTTCTCGAACAGCCGGGCGACTTCCGGCAACAGCGCCCGCGCGCGGCCATTGGCCGGCTGCGCCCAGGCATCGATGGCTCCCAGTTTCACGGTCATGCTTGCGTCCCTCCAGGCAGATCCAAGTCCAGGCACCACGCTACGCCTGGCGCCAGCCGGCAACAATGTTCGCAATGCTCGCCCGGCTTGACCGAAGCGTTCAGCCGCGCTTGACGAATAACCCGCCGGCGGGATGCAATCCGCGATCGCTACCCATTGGAGACATGCCCATGCTGATCCGCGACGCCCGGGCCGAGGACTGCGAAGCCCTGCGGCAATTTCTCGGCGACAACGGCTGGGGCCATCGCATTGGCACCCGCGAGTACTTCAGCCAGTTGCTGGCCAACTCCCAGCGCACGGCAGTGGCCCTGCACGACAACAGCATCATCGGTTTTGCCCGCGGCCTCAGCGATGGGCTCTCCAACGGCTACCTGTCCATGGTGGTGGTTGCCCAGCAACATCGGCGGCAAGGTACAGGCCGGGCCCTGGTGCACTGGGTGATGGGCGACAACCCGCAGATCACCTGGGTCCTGCGCGCCGGTCGTCCTGGAGCGGCGCAGTTCTTCCGCTCGATGGGCTTCGAGCCCTCGGACATCGCCATGGAGCGCAAGCGCCATAGCGCCTGATCGCCCTTCACCTGCCGCTCACCCAAGGAGCCCTCATGTCAGAACAACACGACACCAACGCCGACTGGCCACCGGCCGGCTGCCCGCCCCTGGCCTGGCCGGACCTGCCCGATCAGGCCACGCGCCTGGCCTGGTACCGGGCGGCGATTGGCGCCTACGGCGCGCTATGGGAAGGACACATCAACGAACCCGAGCTGACACCCGTCAGCGAAGACACCTTGCAGGCCCTGGAACAGCGCCTGGGCTGCCCGCTGCCACCGGCGCTGCGCGACTACCACCGCCAGCTGGGGGTGCTGTCCCTGGCCGAGACCCTGTGCAGCGTCGAGCCCGGCGACATCTCGATCCAGCCTCTGCTGGAGGCCTACCCCGGCATCGTCGAGATCGACGAGCAATACCTGGACCTGGCACTGGCGCAAAGGCTGGTGGCCTTCGGCGACTACCTGGGCAACGGCAACCTGTTCTGCTTCGAGCGCGACACCGGCGCGGTCTACTACTTCGACCACGATAGCGGCATGGCCCTGACGCCTTTCTTCGATTCGCCGCAGGACTACCTGGACGCGCTGATGCTGCTGTGCCTGGCCGAGGTACATGACGACGATGACGGCGTCGAAGCGCTGATCAGCCAGCGCTATGGCGAGGATCTGCTACGCAAGTGGCGCTACTGACCTCCCCGCCCTCAAGATCGGTCATCAACCGCCAGTCTTCACCCGTATCGGCTGTTCCTGGTAACGCTCGGGAAACAGCTGCTTGAGGTGCGCCACCTTGGGCAGGTCATTGATCACGATGTAGGGATAGCCAGGGTGCTCGGCAAGAAAATCCTGGTGATAGGCCTCCGCCGGGTAGAAGGTCTGGTCCGGTTCCAGGCGGGTGGCAATGGGCTTGGCGAACGCCCGTCCTGCATCGAGCTGGGCGATGTAGGCCTGGGCCACCCGTTGTTGCTCGGGCGTCTGCGGGAACAGCGCCGAGCGGTACTGGGGACCGCTGTCCGGCCCCTGGCGATTGAGTTCGGTAGGGTCGTGGGCCACCGAGAAGTAGATCTGCAGCAAGCTGCCATAGCTGACCTGGGCCGGGTCGAAGGTCACCTGCACCGACTCGGCATGCCCGGTGTCACCTTCGCTGACCCGCTGGTAGTCCGCCGTCTGCGCCGCGCCCCCGGCATAACCGGACACCGCGCGCTGCACGCCTTTGACATGGGCGAACACGCCCTGCACACCCCAGAAGCAACCACCGGCAAATACCGCCGTCTCGCTAGGGGCCGGATTGCGTTCATCCAGCGCTGGCGGTGCGATCACCACCGCGTCACCGGTACCACCAAGGGAAAAGGCCGAGCACTGCCCCGCCAGCCCCAGCACGGTCATTGCCAGCACTGCACCCAGAATGTTCTTCATACCTGCCTCTCTTGCCATGAGTGAACCTGCAGGGCCGCGCCCGGCCTTTCCACGGTCCAGGCCAACCGACTGTCGTGTCCCCACCTTTCAACCAAAAGTGAAGGCATAGGCCTGCACCCCTGGTTCGAGAAACTCGATGCTGAAGGTGTGCTCCGCCACATCGCCGGCCTGACGCACCAACTGGTACAGGCGCTGCTCGGTCACCTGGCCGCTGCCGTCGGGCGCCACATCCACGCCGTGGTCCGCCCCCGGTGCCTGGCCGTCGATCAGCACCTTGAAGCGCACCGGCTTGCCATCCACACCCGGACCCAGTACCAGGTGCAGGTCACGGGCGTGAAAGCGGTACACCAGCGCCCCGCCTGGCGCAGTGGATCGAGCACTTTCGGCCCCGACCTTCCACTGCCCGCGCAGGCCCCAGTCGTTCAGCGCCAACTGCGCTGGCACCTCATAGGCCGCGATGGTGTCCGGTGCCAGGCTGGCCTGGGGCACGAAATTCTCCGAGCGCTGGTAGCCGACGTAGGTTTCCGGCGAGCGCACCTCGTTCATGTCCGCCGCTTGCTGCACCCCCTTGGCCTCGGCCTGGATCAAGCCACCGGCGACCTGGGCATTGCCGGCCTCGCGCAGCAGTTGCTGGATCACTCGCTCCGACTCGGCGTACTCACCCTCGCCGAAGTGCTGGTAGCGAATGCGCCCCTGGGCATCGGCGAAGTAGTGCGCCGGCCAGTACTGGTTGTCGAAGGCACGCCAGATCCGGTAGTCGTTGTCGATGGCCACGGGGTAGTCGATGCCCAAGTCCTTCACGGCCTTGGTGACATTGCCCACGTCCCGTTCGAAGGCGAACTCCGGGGCGTGTACACCGATCACCACCAGCCCCTGGTCGCGGTACTTCTCGGCCCAGGCTTTGACATAGGGCAGGCTGCGCAGGCAGTTGATGCAGGAGTAGGTCCAGAAATCCACCAGTACCACCTTGCCCTTCAGCGCCTCGGCACTCAGGGGGGGCGAGTTGAGCCACTGCACGGCGCCACTCAGCGGCGGCAACTGGCCCTGCACCGGCAGGGCCGGCGCGGACATGGCGCCAGCGGCAGCCATCATTGCGCCGCCGAGGTGATCTTGCGCCTGCATCGCCCCCTCCGGTGCAGCCGCCCCACCCGCCAACCGTCCCACCAGGGCCTGCTCCAGGCCGGCGGTGGAGGCCGTGGAAAGACGCGCGAGAATCCCGGTGTCCCAGCCCATGGCAATGGCCGCGACCCCGGCGAGCATCGCTGCCCCCAGGCCCTTGCGCAGCCATTCACCGGCGCCCAGGGAGCGCTTCATGGCGGCGAACACCTTGCCACCGAGCAACAGCGCCACGGCCAGCGAGGTCGCAGCGCCGCCCGCGTAGGCCAGCAACAGCAGGCTGGTCGCGAGGTTGGCGCCCTGCAATGCCGCTCCGGTCAGCAACAGCCCGAGAATCGGCCCGGCGCACGGCGCCCAGAGCAGGCCGGTGGCAACGCCGATCAACAATGAAGCGCCGGGCCGCGGCCGTGGGTCGTGGCCGGCAGCCTCCGAGAGCCGCCCGCCCACCGCCACCAGCGGCCGGGTCAGGCGCTCGGCCAACCGCGGCAGCAGCAGCGTCAGCCCGAACAGTGCTACGCACAGCAACGCGAGCCAGCGACCGTACTGATTGGCTTGCACCACCCAGGCGCCGCCCACCGCCGCCAGGCTCGCGACCACGGCGAAGGTCAGGGCCATGCCCAGCAACAGCGGCAAGCCACTGCGCAAGAACGGCTGGCCGGTGCGAGCGAAGACAAAGGGCAATACCGGCAGAATGCAGGGGCTGACAATGGTCAGCACACCACCGAGATAAGCGAGAAGCAGTAGCCACATGAGGTCATCCTTCTATCGGTGAGAAACAGCATCAGGCCGCTTGTACGGTGAAGTTCATGGCCAGCCCGTTCATGCAGTAGCGCAGGCCGGTAGGCGCCGGGCCATCATCGAATACATGCCCCAGGTGGCCGCCGCAGCGCCGGCAGTGCACTTCGGTGCGCTGCATGCCCAAAGAACGATCGCTGCGCTGCGCCACTGCCTGTTCCAGCGGGGCCCAGAAGCTTGGCCAGCCGGTGTGGCTGTCGAACTTGGTGGCCGAGGAAAACAGCGCCAGCGCACAACCGGCGCAGGCAAAGGTGCCGGCGCGGTGCTCCTCGTTCAGCGGGCTGCTGTAGGCGCGCTCGGTGCCCTCCTGGCGCAATACCCGGTACTGCTCGGGGCTGAGCAAGGTGCGCCATTCAGCGTCGCTGTGACTGACCTCGAAAACCTCGTCGGCCAGCGCCGGTGCGACCAGCGCGTCAACGCCGCCCAAGCGTGGCAGGACCTCCAAGGCCAGGGCCGCCACACCCAGGCCGCCACTGGCCAATAAGAACTGTCGCCGTGAAAACATGGCTGCCTCCCACAATCATCCGCTCTGGTAGTGGGTTGAGCCTAAGCTTGGGCTGATCGCCAAATCCTCACGCACAGTTAAACAATTCGTGATAACTGGCCTCGGCGAAACACCGCACAATGCGCCCATTGCCTAAAGGACCCTGTGTCGATGGAACAAGCCAAACGCGTGCTGGTGGTCGAGGACGACCAGCACATTGCCGAGCTGATTGCGCTGCACTTGCGCGACGAGCAGCTGGAGGTGGTGCACAGCGCCGACGGCACCGAGGGCCTGCGCCTGCTGCAACAGGGCGGCTGGGACGCGCTGATCCTGGACCTGATGCTGCCCGGGGTCGATGGCCTGGAGATCTGTCGCCAGGCCCGGGCCATGACCCGCTACACCCCGATCATCATCACCAGTGCCCGCTCCAGCGAGATGCACCGCATCCTTGGCCTGGAACTGGGCGCCGACGACTACCTGGCCAAGCCGTTCTCGGTGCTCGAGCTGGTGGCCCGGGTCAAGGCGCTGCTGCGCCGGGTCGATGCGCTGGCACGCAACCTCAAGCTGGACAGCGGCAGCCTCGCCCTCGACGGCCTGGCCATCGATCCGCTGACCCGCGACGCCAGCCTGGACGGGCGGCGCCTGGACCTCACGCCGCGGGAGTTCGACCTCCTGTATTTCTTCGCCCGCCAGCCGGGCAAGGTGTTCTCGCGCATGGACCTGCTCAATGCCGTCTGGGGCTACAACCACGAAGGCTACGAGCACACCGTCAACACCCATATCAATCGCTTGCGGGCCAAGATCGAAAGCGACCCGGCACAGCCCGCGCGGATCCTCACGGTCTGGGGCCGCGGCTACAAGTTCGCCGCCCAGGAGCCGACATGAAGCTGACCCTGAGCCAACGCCTGTCCGTGGTGTTCGCCCTGTTGCTGCTAGTGTGCTGCTCCACCTCGGCCTGGCTGCAGGTGCGCTCCAATCGCATGCATGAGCTGGAAGTGGTGCAGGGGTTGTCCCGGGATCTGGCCGGGCATATCGCCCGGGACACCCAGTTGATGGATGCCAACGGTCTGATGCCCAACGCCCTGCGTGCGCTGTTCGGCCAGCTGATGCTGGTCAACCCCAGTGTCGAGCTGTACCTGCTGGACAGCCAGGGACGGATAGTCGGCAATGCCGCTCCCGCCGGTCGCCTGCGCCGCGAACAGGTGGACCTGGCGCCAATCCGTCGCCTGCTGGCTGGCGACCCGCTGCCGATCCTTGGCGACGACCCGCGCAGCCAGGATGGGCGCAAGGTGTTCAGCGCAGCGCCATTGATGGTTGCCGGCAAGCAGGCGGGTTATCTGTACGTGGTGCTGCTCAGCGAGGAACACGACCGCATCGCCGAACGCGGCGCCACGGGTGCGGCCTTGAACATCGCCTTGTGGTCGATCGCCCTGGTGGCGCTGTTGTGCCTGATCGCCGGCCTCACGGCCTTCGCCCTGATCACCCGGCCATTGCGCACGCTGACCGAACGGGTCGGCCACTTCGACATCGAGGGTGCTTCGCCGCCACTGGGGCCCACGCCACCAGCTCAACCCAAGAACGGTAGCCTGGATGAAATCGCCGTGCTCGACGCCACGTTCCGCCAGATGCAGGCCCGGCTCAATGAGCAGTGGCGCACCCTGACCCGCCAGGATCAGGAGCGCCGCGAGCTGGTGGCGAACATTTCCCACGACCTGCGCACGCCACTGTCGTCCCTGCATGGCTACCTGGAAACCCTGTCGCTCAAGGACGCCAGCCTGAGCCCCGAGGAACGTCGGCGCTACCTGGGCATCGCCCTGGATCAGAGCCGTAAGGTCGGCGGCCTGGCCCAGGCACTGCTGGAACTGGTGCGGCTGGAACATGGTTTCGTCCAGCCGATTCTCGAACCCTTCTCCCTGACCGACCTGTTGCAGGACCTGTTCCAGAAATTCGAACTCACCGCCGAGGCGCGCCAGGTGCGCTTCGAAGCACGTTTCAAGCCGGACACCTGGGTGGTCTGCGCCGACCTCGGGCTGATCGAGCGGGTACTGACCAACCTGTTCGACAACGCCCTGCGCCATACCCCGGCCGGCGGCGAGATCGAAATCAGCCTGCAGGCCGAGGGGCCACAGGTGCAGGTACGAGTCAGCGACAGTGGTCCCGGCATTGCCGAGCACCTGCGCGAAGGCCTGTTCCTGCGCCCCTTCACCATCGGTGGCGCCCGCCGTGACGGCGGCCTGGGCTTGCGCATCGTCCATCGCATCCTGCAATTGCACGGGGTGAGCATCCGCCTGGTGGACGAACCCGGGCGCGGTGCGACCTTCTGCTTTGCGCTACCGGTGGAGGCGAAAACGGCCGAGGAGTGGGCCAGGCAATCGCGGACAAGCCAATAGTGCTGACTCCGAAACTCATCGCTTCGACCGGTTGCACAAGGCCAAGCCTCGCCCGCTGCCTGCCTGTCGCAAAGCAGCCGGGCTGCCCGTCTTGCCCAAGGGCTCGCCACCCGTTCAGGGCCAGGGCTTCAGCGCTGCTAAGGCGCGGCCCGATACAGGGTTTGCAGGTGGGAAAGGCGCAAGCCGCAGTGTTCCAGGTTGCGCCGGCTTTGCGAGTTCACCAACGCCGTGGCCGCCACACTCCGAGCGCCGAGGGCGACGGCCTGGTGCAACCTGTGGGCGATCAGGGCCCGGTGATGACCCTGGCCGCGCGCAGCCTTGGTGGTAAAGGCGGTGCCCAGGTAGGCCACGCCGTTGTCGGCGATGAACAACGCCGCACCGGCCACCGCGACACCCTGTTCGCGTATCAGGTACAAGTGCCCGCGAGCATCGTCGAGCAAGGCGCCGAAAGCCGCTTGGGTAACCGGCCGGGCAGCCGCGGGTGTGTTGAATGCCTCGCGATGCAGCACACAGAAGCTTTCCAGGGTCGACAGATCCACTGACTCGATATCCGAACACGCCGGCGGGGACGGGATCGCCTCCACGGGCGCAAGGAATTGCCCATGGGTCCAGCCCTTCAGGCGTTGCAGCAGTTGCCCTTGCAGCTCCAGGGTGGGTGCGATCCTGGCCGATGCGGCGATCAGTGCGATCGCCGGGTTGCAGGCGTTGCAAGCCTGCAGCAGGCTGGCCAGCTTCCCGGCGTCTCGCTCCTGGTCACCGTGCACCCGATTCAGCATCGGGCTGGGATGGTCGGCCACAAGGAACGCACCGCAGCTCGAATCGCCCTGCACGCTTGCCCGATAGGGGTTGCCCGAGATGCTCGCCAGGCCCTCGACCCGGGTGCGCAAGTATTGGTTTTCCGCATGTTCAACGGCCAACGCCTGTGAGCGATCCATATCAGCGGCCTCCCCCGGCCGGCGTCTCGCTGACCCAGGGCACCCGTACCTCGCCAGCGATGAGCGCGGCCTGGCGTTGCAGGGTGTCGACCTTCGCCTTGGGGCCGAACAGCCCGGTGAAGTGCAGCAGCAGGCGAGCGGCGAAACCCAGGCCATCGCCGCTGCGCCGGGGGATCAGGTGCATGTGGGCATGGGGAATATGCTGGTTGGTGGCCCGGCCATCGTTGACCAAGAGGTGCGTGCCCTCCACGCCGAAGCCGGCACGACGCTGCGCGGCCACCAGGCCATCGAACACCTGGTACAGGTGCTGGCGGACGAAACCGGGCAACTGGTCGAGCTTTTCCACATGGGACTGGGGAATCAGCAGCACATGCCCCTGCCCCAGGGGGTGCACGTCCATGAAGGCCATGCAATGTTCATCGCGGTAGATCACGGCCGCAGGCAAGGCGCCAGCGATAATCTGGCAGAAAATGCAGTTCATCCATGAGTCCTCGAGTGACAAGGTGCGTCCCGGCGAAAACCTGAATGTAACCCAGCTTGCCCCCTGCCTGCGCGTTTCTTGCGGCGCCTTGCCGGGGCGCCGGAAAATCAGTCCAGGGCCAGGTAGGCGCCGGCATCGACCTCGATCATCACCGGTTGGCGAGTGCTCGCAAGATTCGCCAGCAGTTCCTGCAACTGCGCCGGGCTGGCCGCCTGGTGGTAGGCCACATGGCAACTGGCGGCCAGGGCCTGGAAATCCGGAGTGAGGATGTCCACCCCCAGCGGCTGGATGTCCCGGGCATGCATGTAGTCGCGGATCTCGCCATAACACTGGTTGTTCCACACCAGCAGGATCACGCCGATCTGCGCTTCACAGGCCGCGATCAGCTCGCCGCTGGTGAACTGCAGGCCGCCGTCGCCCACCAGCGCCACCACCGTCCGCCCGGGCTGCGCCAGCTTGGCGCCCATGGCCGCCGGCAAGCCGTAGCCCAGGGTGCCGTAGCCACTGCCAGCGTTGAACCAGCTGGCCGGGGCCGGGGCCTGGTAGCCGCACGCGCCCTGGTACACCGGCTGGGTCGAGTCGCCCACCAGGATCGGTGCGTCGAGGTTGTCGCGCAACAGGTCCAGCAAGCCTTGCAGCCCTCGCTGCCGGGGCGTCCAGCTGGCGCGTTCGGCCTGGTTCACCCGTTGCACGCTGTCCACCGCCCAGCGCCCGCGAGCGCCCTGCGGGGCGACCTGGTCCAACAGCGCCTGCAAGCCTTGCCGGGCATCGCCCAACAGGCCGACATGGGCCCGTTGCACGCCCATGACCTGCAGCGGATCGATGTCCAGGCGGATCAGCGAACCCTTGAAGCGCAACGGCCCCAGGCCAAAGAAGTCGTAGTCGGTCTCGCCCAGTTCGGTACCCACCGCCAGCACCACGTCGGCTTCGTCGATCAACGCCCGGCCATGGGCCGCCGACTGCACCCCATCGAGCAACAACGGGTGGGCCTGGGGCAGCAGGCCCCGGGCGTTGGTGGTCAGCGCCACCGGGGCTTGCAGGCGCTCGGCCAGTTGCTGCAGCACCTGGGCGCAACCCCGGGCCCCGCCACCGGCGAGGATCAGCGGCCGGTGGGCGGCATCGAGCAGGGCCAGCGCCGCGGCCAGCGAATCCCCGGCCGGAGCCGGTGCGCCGGGCAGGCTGCGCGGCATCAGGTTGAGGTCGACGGCCGGCATCTCCAGCACGTCCAGGGGAATCTCGATATGCACCGGCCGTGGGCGCGCGCATTTGAACAGGGCAAAGGCCCGGGCCAGGATCTCCGGCAACTCCGCCGGCGACTGCAAGGTATGGCTGAAGGCGCAGACCCCGGCCACCATCGCCCGCTGGTCCGGCAACTCATGCAGGTGGCCATGGCCCAGGCGCAGGTGCTCGCGCCGGTTGACCGTGGAGATCACCAGCATCGGCACCGAGTCGGCGTAGGCCTGGCCCATGGCGGTGAGGATGTTGGTCATGCCCGGGCCGGTGATGATGAAGCACACCCCGGGCTTGCCGCTGGCCCGGGCGTAGCCGTCGGCCATGAACCCCGCGCCCTGTTCGTGGCGCGGGCTGACGTGGCGCAGGCGGCTGCCGTGCAGGCCGCGATACAGCTCCACCGTGTGCACCCCGGGAATCCCGAACACCGTGTCCACGCCATAACCTTCCAGCAAACGAACCAGCGACTGCGCACAGGTGGTCATCGACTACTCCTCTTGTTCTTATGGCGGGCGACACCCTGCGCCCGGCTGATGTCGAGGGACATTAGTCGCAGCCACCGAGGCGCAACAATCGAAAAAAATCCTCGCTATTGATCAATAAAATTCACGCTTTGCCAGCGCGTCGCGGTTCCGGATGCAGGCGGGTGATGCCGTGCAACTGCGACTTGACCCACTCACTGAAGGCCAGCACCACCGGGCGCTCGGCCTTGAGCTGGTCGGCCACCAGGTAGTAGCCGCGGTTGGATTCGATCTCGGTGTCGAACGGCTGCACCAGCAGGCCCTTGGCCAGGGCCTCGCCGCTGAGCAGGTTGTCGCCCATGGCGATGCCCTGGCCGGCGATGCAGGCCGACTGCACGAAGTGCGCATCGGCGAACACTATGCCCCGGCGCACGTCGACGTTCGGCGCCCCGGCCGCCGCCAGCCAGATCCGCCAGTCGGAGTAGTCGATCATGTGCAGCAACAGGGCGTGGTCCAGCGCATCCAGGCTCTTGAGCCCGCCCATGGCGTTCACCAGGCTCGGGCTGCACACCGGGAAATAGCGCAAAGAGACGATCTTCTGCACATGCTGGTTGGGCCAGTCGCCCATGCCGTAGGCGACGAACAGGTCGACGTTGCTGTCGCTGGTATCGCCCGGGGTACGCGGCGATACCAGGTGCAGCTCGATCTGGGGATACAGCGCCTGGAACTCGGCGATATGGGTGCACAGCCAGTAGGTGGCGAACCCTGGCGGGCTGCTGATGCACAGGCGCCCGCTGACTTGCTGGCCGTCCGAACGCTGCCCGGCCTCGAGGATATTGGCCAGCAGCAGGTGGATGTCCCGGGCGTAGCGCTCGCCCTGGTAGGTGATGCGGATGCTGCGGCCCTGGCGCTCGGTCAGGGCGAACCCCAGGGTCTGCTCCAGGCTCTTGATCTGGTGGCTGATGGCGCTGGGGGTCAGGTTCAGCTCGCTGGCGGCTTCGGCGACACTGCCCAGGCGGGCCACCGCATCCAGGGCCCGCAGCGCCGTCATGGAGGGATAACGCATACCGATCGTGCCTCGACTGCAAGAAAACGAGTGGCTGCACCATAGCGATAATCGGCGTGCGGCAATAGCCTTGTCCGTCGCCAAGAAAATCACCAATTACTGAAAAAAATTTCCGTGTCCGGCTAAAAAAGCTCGATTGACCCTATGCCGCCGATGGCTAATTCTCAGGTCCTACCCTGTGCCGGGGAATGCCCGGCCATCGCACAATAACAAGAGGGTCGACCCTTGCAATCGCAGCCCAACTCCACCCAGCCCGTGGTGGCGATCGACGATCTGCACAAGAGCTACGCCGATCACCACGTTCTCAAGGGCATCGCCCTGCGCGCCAACGAAGGCGAAGTGGTATCGCTGATCGGCTCCAGCGGTTCGGGCAAAAGCACCCTGCTGCGCTGCATCAACCTGCTGGAGATTCCCTGCAGCGGCAGCCTGCGCATCAATGGCGAACAGGTGCGCCTGAAGACCGACCGCGCCGGCAATCCCCAGGTCGCCGACCCGGCCCAGGTGGCACGCCTGCGCACCCAGCTGAGCATGGTGTTCCAGGGCTTCAACCTGTGGCCCCACCGCACCGTGCTGGAGAACGTCATCGAGGCACCGGTGTATGTCCTGGGCGAAGACCGCAAGGAGGCCATCGCCCACGCCGAGCACCTGCTGGAGAAAGTCGGCCTGGCCCACAAGCGCGACACCTTCCCGTCCTTTCTCTCCGGTGGCCAGCAACAACGGGTGGCCATCGCCCGGGCCCTGGCCATGCGCCCCAAGGTACTGCTGATGGACGAGCCGACCTCGGCCCTGGACCCGGAACTGGTGGGCGAGGTGCTCAAGGTCATCCAGGGCATCGCCGAGGAAGGCCGGACGATGATCCTGGTGACCCACGAGATGGCCTTCGCCCGCGATGTGTCGAGCAAGGTGATGTTCCTCCACCAGGGCCTGGTGGAGGAGGAAGGTGCGCCGCAGCAAATATTCTTCAACCCGGCCAGCGAGCGCTGCCGGCAATTCGTCATGGCCCAGGAAAACCGCGTCTGACGTCCCGCTGCAATCCTTGAAAACAACAACTTAGATAAAGGGTCAAGCCATGAAAAACCTGCTCAAGGTGCTCGCCACCGGTTGCCTGTTCAGTGCCCTGTCCAGCCATGCCCTGGCCGCCGACAAGATCGTCTTCGGCATCGCCCTGGAACCCTACCCGCCGTTCTCGATGAAAAGCGGCGCCGGCGACTGGAGCGGTTTCGAACCGGAGCTGATCAAGGCCCTGTGCGAACGCATGCAGGCCCAGTGCCCGCTCAAGGAAGTGGCCTGGGACGGACTGATCCCGGCCCTGCAATCGAGCCAGATCGACGCCATCCTCAACTCCCTGAGCATCACCGAGGAACGCCAGCAGGTCATCGATTTCTCCGCGCCCTACTACCAGACCCCGGCCATGTGGGTCGCCGACCAGTCCCTGGAACTCACCCCCACCCCCGAAGGGCTCAAGGGCAAGCTGATCGGTGTGCAGGGCTCGACCTCCAACGCCACCTTCGCCAAGGCCTACTACGGCAAGGCCTCGACCCTGCGCTACTACACCACCCAGGACGACATGCTCTCCGACCTGCAGAGCGGGCGCATCGACGTGATGCTGGCCGACGCCCTGACCATCGAGCCGGTCCTGCAAGCGGCGGCTGGCGCGGGCCTGGCCAACAAGGGCCTGGCGCCCCGGGACCCGCTGTTCGGCTCCGGCATCGGCGTCGGCCTGCGCAAGGGCGACAGCGCCTTGCAACAGCGGATCGACAAGGCCCTGGCGGCACTCAAGGCCGACGGCACCTACGACAAGATCCGCAGCCGCTACTTCAGCGTCGACATCTCTGCCAACTAAGCCGCCCGGCGACCTGCTGCGGCAGGCCGCCGGCGTTGACTGGATACGCCATGATTTCTCTGTCCGACCTTTCCCAACTGTTCGTCGCCGACGGCTGGCTCGGCGCCCTGGCCCAGGGCGCGCTGGTGTCCCTGCAGATTTCCGCCGGGGCCTTCGTCCTCGGCCTGGGCATCGGCCTGCTGGTGGCGATGATCAAGCTGCGCGGGCCGCGCTGGCTGGTGAAGCTGGCCAACCTCTACACCACCCTGTACCGGGCCATGCCCGAGCTGCTGCTGATCCTGCTGCTGTACTACGCCGGCACCGACCTGCTGAACATGGCCATGGCGGCCATGGACCGCCCAAGCGTCACGGTCAACGGTTTCATCGCCGCCGTACTGGTGCTGGGCATCGTCCAGGGCGCTTATTCGGCGGAGATCATCCGCGGCGCGATCCTGGCCATTCCCCATGGCCAGATCGAGGCGGCGCGGGCCTACGGCATCGAACGCTGGCTGCTGGTGCGGCGCATCCTGCTGCCGAGCATGCTGCCCTTCGCCATGGCCGGGTTGTCGAACCTGTGGCTGGTGCTGGTCAAGGACAGCGCGCTGATCAGCATCGTCGGCTACAGCGAACTGCTCTCGGTGGGCAAGCAGGCCGCCGGTTCCACCAAGCACTACCTGGTGTTCTACCTCGCCGTCGCGGCGTTCTACTTCGTCATCACCCTGGTGTCCGGCAGCGTGTTCCGCGTGCTCGAACGACGCACCCACCGCTGGCTGCCCCAGCACTAGGAGGCTGTGATGGATTTTTCCTGGATCAATGGTTTTTCCACCGAGCTGGTACGCGGCCTGGGCATCACCCTCAAGCTGCTGGCCCTGAGCGCAGCTTGCGGTTTCGTCCTGGCGGTGCTGGTGGGCCTGGGCCGAGTGTCGCGCAACCCCCTGGTCAGCGCGCCCATGCGCTTCTACATCAGCGTATTCCGCGGTACGCCGCTGCTGGTGCAGATCTACATCCTCTACTACGGCGTCGGCAGCCTGTTCGCCGCCTATCCGCCGATCCGCGGCAGCTTCCTCTGGCCCTACCTGCGCGAAGGCTTCTGGTACGTGGCCCTGGCGCTGACCCTGAGTGTCGGCGCCTATGTCGGCGAGGTCCTGCGCGGCGGCCTGCGGGCAGTGCCCCGGGGCGAACTGGAAGCGGCCCGTGCCTATGGCATGGGCTACTGGCTGACCTTGCGCCGGGTCTGGCTGCCCCGGGCCCTGGAGCTGGTACGCCCGACCCTGGTGGGCGAATGCGTGCTGCTGCTCAAGGCCACGGCCCTGGCTTCCACGGTGGCGGTCACCGACCTGCTGGGCGCCGCCAACCTGGTGCGGGCCCAGACCCTGAAGGTCTACGAGCCGCTGCTGGCGGTGGCGCTGATCTACATCGTGCTGGCCTTCGTCATCGAACACCTGTGCGGCCGCCTGGGCGCCACCCCCAACAAACAGGCGCCCCAGCGCCAGGCCTGAACCCATTCATTACGCGGGCAACGCGCCCGTGAGGAGCACCACATGCGTTATTCCCCTTTCGTCCAGCGCATCAGCGGCGAATCCGTCAGTGCCTGGGACATCCACTACGCCGCCATCGAGGCCCGTGGCCGTGGCGAGGACGTGATCGTGCTCAGCGTCGGTGATCCGGACTTCGCCACCGACCCGCGCATCGGCGCCGCCGCCGGCGCCGCGCTGGAGCAAGGCGATACCCACTACACCCATGTGCTTGGGCGCCCGGCCCTGCGCGAGGCGATTGCCGCCAAGCAGCGGCGCCTGCTGGGCATCGAGGTCGAGGCGGCCAACGTGGCCCTGGTGGCCGGGGCGCAGAATGGCCTGTTCGCCGCTTCGCTGTGCCTGTTCGGCAGTGGCGATGAAGTGCTGGTGCCCGAACCCATGTACCTGACCTACGAGGCTTGCATCCATGCCTCGGGCGCCAGCCTGGTGGCGGTGGAGCAACCGGCGGCCAACGGTTTTCGCCTGACCGCCGCGGCCCTGGAGGCGGCCCTGACCGACAAGACCCGGGGCATCGCCCTGGCCACGCCGTGCAACCCCACCGGCAACGTCTACAGCCGCGAAGAGCTGGAAGCGGTGGCCGAGGTCGCGCGCAAGCACGACCTGTGGGTGATTTCCGATGAGGTCTACGGGCAATTGACCTACGACCGCCAGCACCTGAGCATCGCAGCCCTGCCGGGCATGGCCGGGCGCACGGTGATCCTCAACAGCCTGTCCAAGACCCACGCCATGACCGGCTGGCGCGTGGGCTGGGTGGTGGGCCCCGAGGAGCTGGTGGGGCACCTGGACAACCTGCTGCTGTGCATGCTCTACGGCCTGCCGGGGTTCATCCAGGAAGCTGCGCTCAAGGCCCTGGAGCTGGATGACGAGGTGGTCGATAGCGCTCGCGAGGTCTACCGCCGCCGTCGCGACCTGGTGATGGCAGGCCTGTGCCAGGTGCCCCTGCTGGACTGCCGCGAGCCAGAGGCCGGGATGTTCATGCTGGTGGACGTGCGCCGTACCGGCCTGTCGAGCATGGACTTCGCCTGGCAGCTGTTTCGCGCCACCGGGGTCTCGGTCCTCGATGCCCAGGCCTTTGGCGCCAGCGCCGAGGGTTTCGTGCGCATTTCCTTCACCGTGGCCGACGAGGTGCTCAAGGACGCATGCCAACGCATCGCCGGGTTCGTCGAGGCCCTGGGCGCACAACGCTGACCCAGGGATCGACGCTGGCGAGGCGGCTTGCTCCCTCGCCATAGCAGCGCCCATGAACCACTGCTTTGCCACTGCGCCTGTCGCCCATTTTTTTGCCCATTGTTGAAGGGCCCTGCTTGAGAGGTTGACCCGTGACCGCTTCCGACCAATTCAACTCCACCCATAGCGCCGTCGACCAGTACGCCGAACTGGTGCTGCACAACGGCCGGATCTACACCCTCGACCCGGCGCAGCCCTGGGCCGATGCCGTGGCCATTCGCCAAGGCAAGCTGATCGCGGTGGGCAGCCTCGCCTCCTTGAGCTCGCTGGTCGGCCCCAATACCCGCCAGCACGACCTGGACGGGGCGTTCTGCATGCCCGGCCTGCACGACATGCACACCCACCCCGACCTGGCCCTGGCACCCCGCTACGCCGACGACCTGGACGTGGGCATCGAGGACCCGACCCCGGAGCAACTGGCGGCGGCGATCCACGCCTATGCCGACAGCCATCCGGGCGACGGCTGGATCTACGGCCAATACTGGGTGCGCTACACCTTTCGCGAGGCCGGCCTGACGCCGGGCCGCGAGTGGCTGGACAGCATCATGCCGGACCGCCCGGTGGCCCTGCTGGACCGCATGTGGGGCACCATGATGGTCAACTCCAAGGCCCTGGAACTGGCCGGTATCGATCGCCATACCAGCGACCCGCGCAACGGCTACCTGGAGCGCGACTCGCTCACCGGCGAGCCCAACGGGCTTTTGATCGACGGCGCCTACGCGCTGATCCACGCGGCCATGCCGGCGACGCCGGTCTCGGTACTGCGCCGGGCCTATCGCGATGGCGTGCACTTCCAGACCTCTCGCGGGGTCACCGCCACCAAGTACGTGCACGTCTGCGAGAACCGCTTGCAGGCACTCAAGGAACTGGACGACGCTGGCGAGCTGACCCTGCGGGTGGAAGCCGCCATCAGCTGGCAGGACGATATCTTCCCGGTACGCCGGCGCTGGGAGCTGCTCAGCGGCGAGCGGCACTTCTATCGCAGCTCGCGGTTGAGCGCCAATGCGGTGAAGTTCCATTTCGACGGCACCGTGGAGCCCAAGTCCTCGTACCTGCTGACCCCCTGGCCCGAGGAATCGAGCTGGCGCGGCAAGCTCAACCTGACCCCGGAACACATCACCGACATGGTGGTGGACATGGACCGCCGTGGCTTGCGGGTGATCGCTCACTGCACCGGCGACGGCGCCTCCGACGTGTTCCTCGATGCCGTGGCCGAGGCCCGGCGCCGCAACGGCCACAGCGGCGTACGCCACCAGTGTGCCCACAGCACCTTGCTGCACCCGGGCAATCTCAAGCGCTTCCAGAGCCTGGACGTGATCGCCGAGTTCTCCCCGGCGGCCTGGTACCCGACCCCGTTCGCCAGCGGCGCGCGCTCAGGCTATGGCCAGGAACGCCTCAAGCGCATCTACGACTTCAAGGGCGTGCTGGCCGCCGGCGGCATCGCGGTGTTCGGCACCGACTGGCCGGTGGCATCCATCGACCCGTGGCTGGCGCTGGAAACCATGGTCACCCGGCAAAACCCCTGGAACCAGGAACCCGACACCTTCGGCGACCCCATCAGCCTGGAGCAGGCGCTGCAAGTGGCGACCCTCAACGGCGCCCATGCCATGGGCCTGGAACACCTGACCGGCAGCCTGCAGGCCGGCAAGTCGGCGGACCTGATCGTGCTCGACCGCGACCTGTTCGCCCAACCGGCCCGCAACTACATCCACCACACCCAGGTGCAGCTGACCTTCGTCGAGGGCCAGTTGGTCTACGACCGACTGGGCACCTTCAGCGACACGCCGCTGCAGGCGGTATGGGAAGGCCTGCCACCGTTGATCGAGGGCCAGGAGCCATGAACAAGCTGCCGAGCATTCCGGTCACGGTGGTCTCGGGTTTTCTCGGGGCCGGCAAGACCACCCTGCTCAACCGCCTGGTGCAACGCGCCGACAGCGGCCGGCTGGCGGTGATCGTCAACGATTTCGGCGAACTGAACATCGATGCGGCGATCATCGCCGAGGTCACCGACGCGGTGTACAGCCTGCAGAACGGCTGTATCTGCTGCACCGTGCAGGAAGACCTGCTGGCGCAACTGGTGAGCCTGTCCAAGCTGCGCCCGGCCCTGGAGCGGATCGTCATCGAGTGCAGCGGCGTCTCCGACCCGCAACGCATCGTGCAGACCATCGGCTACCCGCAACTGCGCGACCGCCTGCACCTGGATGCGGTGGTGACCCTGGTGGATGCCAGCGGTTTCCAGGCCCTGGAGGGCGACATGGCGCGCCTGTCCCGGGCCCAGGTGGCCTGCGCCGACTGGGTGCTGCTGAACAAGGTCGACCTGGTCACGCCCGAGCAGTTGCAGGCGATCCGTAGCAGCCTCACCTGCCGCGCCCCGGTGTTCGAAACCGTACAGGCCGAACTGCCGGACGAACTGTTGCTGGCCCCGCCGGTACGCTCCAGCGAGGTGCTGTTCAAGGCTTTGCCCCAGGCCCACGACCAGTTGTTCGAAAGCTGGGTATGGAACAGCCCCCGGCCCTTGCAGGCCAAGGCCTTGCGTGACTGGCTGGCGCAGTTACCGGCCGATTTGCTGCGCCTCAAGGGGCTGGTACGCCTGGACGGCAGCGAGCAGCCCTACTGGTTGCAGCATGTGGGCAGCCGCAGCCAGTTCACCCTGGCCACCGGGCAACCCAGCGAACATGCCGCGCAACTGGTGTTCATCGCCCGCCGCGGCAGCGACCTGCGCCAGGAGCTGGAATCCGGGATCAGCGCCACCCAGGTGGCCTGATCCTGGGTGGCTTCACGGCCTGGTCGGCAAGGCGCAATTTGGCCGCACCTCCCCGCCAAGAAGCAAGGACGCTGAAAATGATCAACATTCTCCAGGGCACGCCTCTCTGGGTGTATGCGGTCTTCGCCATGATCCTCTACTACGGCTTGCGCGCTCGCTTCGGCAGCCGTGAAAGCCTGGGCTCGCTATTGATTGCGCCCTTGATCCTGCTGGTATGGTCGTTGTGGTCGATGAGCCTGGGTGGGCATCCCCTGTTGGCCCTGGGAGCCTGGACCGCTGGTGCGGTGCTGGGCAGCCTGGTGGCCATGCTGCTGTTCTCCACGTTCGGCGCGGTACTGGATTCGGGCCGCGCGGCTGCAGGCTTCACCGTAGGGCTGTTCTGGGGCCGGGCACTCAAGTTGTACCGCCACTTGCGAATCCTGCAGGCCAGGCACTGAATCCAGCGGGAGACAGGGGCCGGGGAATCTTCCCCGGCCAGACCGGTCTGTAGGGACGGCCAGCACCTCCGGGCGCTTGGTCCGTGACAATGGCCGTGCGCTCCAATAGATTAGGCGCCCCCGAAAATCCCCCCGGGGTTTTCGCGCCTCAAACCTGTCAAACCAAGTAGTGGATGTTCAATGCCTGATTCCAACACCGAAGAATCCGTAATCGCCTTGTCGAACAAGACCGAGTACGAAAACGCCATGCATCTTTCCCAGCATGTCTCCCAGGCCAAGACCATCAGCGAGATGGTGCTCGACGCCTTCCAGAGCTCGAAAGAAAGTGACCAGATTCGCGAACTGCGCGCCGCCATTCGCCAGGCACACGACAGCTTTGACGACGATACCGCCTATGAACTCATGGGCCAGCTCAAGCAACTCAAGGATGCCGAAGCGGCGGACCTGGCCGCCCTGGAGGACCTGAGCAAGAAATTCCCCATCAGCCGGATTCTCTCCAGCTACAAGGACGACCCGGACTTCCAGGAACTGGTCTATGGCCTGGCGCTCAAGGTGCTGAACCAGACCCACCAGGCCATCAGCAACCCGAGCGGCAAAAGCAAGGCATCGCGGCCCAAGAAGGAAATGGAAGTGTTCGCCATCAGCAAGGACGGCATCAGCGTCACCCTGCCGATGCGCCCGCGCTCCAAGGCCAATGCCGACCGCGAAGCCTTCGAGTTCCTGGGCTTCAGCTTCATCGGCGAAGGCGAAGAGGCCGAGCTGGAAAGCGAGGTGTTCGTCGACAACCTGGGCAACGAACAACCGGCCACCCGCAAGAACATCGTCACCGCGATCCAGCAGCAGACCGCGTTCGCCGGCTACAGCGCCATCCAGCAGTAAACCGATGCCCGGCCGACCGGCCGGCTGGCAGCCCCGTATTCACGACGAAGGCGGGGCTTGTCCCTCTCAACGATCCCCATACTCGACAATCGGGTACATCGCGCACAGCGCCTCGGTCTGCCGCCGGAACTGCTGCTGCAAGGCAGGCTCCAGGATGTATTGCTGCCCACCGTGGGGCTTGACCTGATCCAGTATCCGACACATCAGGTCGACGAGCTCGCGACATCCCTGGGAGTCCAGGTAGCGCTGGGCAATGGAGCCGGTGCCAATGCACAGGCCATTGGCGGCGAATGCCGAACGGATCTCTCCCGGCCCACGTTTCTTGCTGACGATGATTGCGCACTTCTCGAGCGCCGATTCGGCGATGGAGCCGCTGATGCCTCCATGCAAGCGCAGCAGGATGGTGTGATTCTCCGTGCCGCCGCCCACGACTTCATAGTCCCGCTCCATGAATGCATCGGCCATTTCATCGGCGATGGTGCGTACCCGCCCCATGTAGGCATCGAACTGCACCGACTTGGCATAACCCAGCGCGGCCGCCTTGGCGGCGATCATGTTGACCGCCGGCGCCCCCTGCATCCCGGGAAACACGGCCTGGTCGAGCACTCGACGAAAGCTCGACCTGAGGCCCGGCACCTTGGTGTCGGCATCGCGTCCCGAGAGAATCAACCCGCCGCGAGGCCCGCCGAGCTGCCTGTGGGTACAGCAAGTAGTGACGTGAGCCGCATCGATCGGGCTCGGATGACGCCCGGTGGCTACCAGCCCGGCGATATGGGAAATGTCGGCCAGGAGAATGGCTCCGGCCTCATCGGCGATGGCACGAAAGCGCTGGAAGTCGACGATCCGTGAATAGGCCGTCGCCCCACAGATGATGATGCGCGGACGATGGGCCAGGGCCAGTTGCCGTACTTGCTGGTAGTCGATGGCGCCCTGGGCCGTGGTGCCATAGCGGATCGCCTTGTAGTGGACGCCGCTGAACGCCAGGGAACTGCCATGGGTCAGGTCGCCACCATGGTCCAGGGCCATGCCGAGGATGGTGTCGCCGGGCTCGGCCAGGGCCGAAAGGACCTGGTAATTGGCATTGGAGGCCGAGTGCGATTGCACGCCGGCATACTGGGCAGCGAACAGTTCCTTGGCTCGGCGGATCGCCAGGGATTCCACCAGGTCGGCGTTTTCGCAACCGGCATGATGGCGTCGACCGGGAGTGCCCTCGACGGTGACGTTGAGCAAGGCCGAGGCAGATGCCGCCAAGGTCCGGGGGCCCGCCGCGCAAGAGGATGAAACCAAGGACAACGTGCGGTGTTGGCGTGTGATTTCCGCATCCAGGATGCTTGCCAACTCGGCGTCTTCAGTTCGTAATTCGGCCAGGCCACGTCGCAACAGGTCTGCCTGGGTCCTGAGTGGTTCAGTATCGGCTGCCATGGTTCTCTGTCCCTTCCTTGTGTGTCGCATGCCACGAACGAAGGCACGCTTCCTGGGTTTTACGTTCGTTTGGGCACAACGGGCTATCCATCCCTGACGATGACTGTACGAGATGTAACAAAATTAATCAAAAAAATGAACATAAGCTAAATTAAATGAGGCTTTTCTTGAGAGGTCGAAATGACATCGACCTTGCCTTGTGTTCAGGTTTGTCATCAGGGTCATGACGCCGCGCCTCGAGAGCTGTATGGTCACGGCCGGCTCCCACGCCGCCTTTCTCCCCTGAACCAGCAATCCGGCCGTTTCCAAGGGATTTGATCGCCCTGGATATCGACCATCAAGGATTCCAGGAGGAACGCGGCACGCAAGGGAGCACTAGCGAGCTGACAGAAATTGCCAAAATTGCCCTGGCAGGACTCGTGCCAGCGTCAGGCAGTTGTCCCCAGGCACTGCACGATCGCTATGCAGGACTCGAGGGATCAGGACCAAAAGGAAGTGGTGAGCAACTGATGCACAAAAGAGAAAGAACAGAGCATTTAAAGAGCAACATCAAGTACCTGATAAAAAGTCGTGGTGAGACACAACTGTCCTTGTGCAACGCCAGCGGCCTGACCAGAACGACCATCTACAACATCCTGGAAGGCAAGGTCAGCAACGTACAGCAGTCCACCATCCGGAAAATCTCCGACTTCTTCGGCGTTTCCTATGAAGAGATAGAAACTGTCGACTTCGAGGAAAAGGAGATCATCGAGAGCAGTATCTCCCCTCAAGGAAACATGAACCCGGCAGCCGTTCCGATCATCAAGGAGAGGCTGCTGATGGCCAGCATGGGAAAGCGAATTGGCGAGCTGGTCACGCTTTACCCATTGACCTACTACTTCGGCACTTCCGCTAACCTGATAGCCGTGTTGCTGGAGAATGAAATTCCAGGCGTGAATGAAGCCGGCGACCTGTTGATCGTGCAAAAAGGTTCATCGAGTGACGACAAGGAAAAGCTGATCTACGACAAACTGACAACAAAGCTTCTGATATCGAATGATGCTCGCTCCGACTCGGACCGCATGATCGTAGTCGGCGATGTCATCGAGGAGCGGTTCCATGTCGGCCTTTGAAATTGACAACAGCAAATACAAGCTCCTGGGATTCGATAACAACAAGAAGCTTGCGATAATCATGATCATCGCAACCGGCAAGGTTATCAAAATCAAACTAAGCGAAGTCTTGAACAGCGAAATAATAGACAACCTGAACAAGATAGAAATCAAGAATCTTTATCGAAAATTCTACTCCCAAGGAGATAGTCTCACTGCCTATGACTTGAATGACCGCCATGAAACCTCATGGATGATCTATATAACCCTGAATCTGCTGCTCGTTACCTTCTATATCTTCACCAGCATCGCCGCAACCAAGCCGATCTACCTGGAATCGCTGGGCATCGTCATCACTCCAGGAACCTTTCTTTACTCCCTGACCTTTTTGATCGTTGACCTGCTAAACGAAAACTTTGGGCTCCGCCTGGCAAGAAAAGCCATTTTCTTCGCGTTCGCCAGTACCTCCACCGTATTCATTCTCCTCTATGGCTCGACCTTCCTCCCTGGTCTGCCCGGCTGGAAATTCGACTCGCCTTATAATGATGTGATCACCCAGGTATCGTCCGTACTGGTGGCGTCATCCATCTCATTCCTTGTTTCGGAAAACATAAACTCCTATTTACTGTGCAAAATAAAAGAACTGACGAACTCCAGATTCCTGTTCCTGCGAATATTCTTGAGTACCTTCTTTGCAGTGATCATCGATAGTTTTCTATTCTGCTACATCGTCTTTTATGGGCTGATGCGCAACGCTGACATCCTCAACATGGTTCTCTTGCAGATCGCGATCAAGGTGTTTTTTGCACTCTTCAATATCTTGCCCGCTTATGGCGCAAGGTCATTGCTCAGTAAGTACATGACCAGCAGCCAGGCAAGATAAGAACGCTTGAACAGTGCCCTGAATGCCCAACAATGACGGCCAGTAAAAAACCCCGCACTTCTCTCGAAGGCGGGGTTTTCCTGCTGCAGGTTAAAATACTCAAACCGCAGAGGCATTGCCCAGCATACGACGCAGGATATGCCCCTGGCCCTTGGCACAGTGCAAGATCAACGCCGCGACATGGCCAAGGATCAACACCAGCAAGATCCAGCCCAGGAGGCTGTGGAAGTTGTTGCCCAGGTCGGTCATCCACTGGATCTTCGGCCCTTCGAAGCCACTCATTACCGGCAGGCCGAAGGCGGAGAAAGCGCGCCCCGAACCGTACTGGCGCAGCAGGCCGAGAAACGGAATGGCGAACATTCCCACATATAGCAGCCCATGCCCCAGCGTTGCCGCGAGGTTGAGGCTCGGTGGCCGCCGACGGCGATTCAACAGGCTCCACAGCACCCTCGCCAGCAACAGGGCCATCAGCAGCAGGCCCACCTGCTTGTGGGTCGGCCAGAGGAACTCGTCCAGGGCCGAATCAGCCAGCAGGTAATGCGCACCGGCAGTGCTGTAGATCCAGGCGAAGGCCAATGCCATGGCCCAGTGCAATCCGCGACTGACGGCGCCGTAGCGCTGCTTCGAGTCGTATAGTTCGATACCGCGTTCCATTCCATCCACTCAGGTTCATCACGAGCGGCGCATTTTACCCGCCCAGGCAAAAGCTTCGGGCCTAAAGCTTTAAATGATGTGACCGCCATGAAATGAAAAAGCCCCGCGCTTCTTGCGAAGGCGGGGCTTTTTCGTGGCCCGGGCTTAGTGGGCGTAGGTCAGCAGCAACTCGGTCGGGGCCTTGAAATCCACCGACATCATCACGCTCAGCGCGGTGATGGTGAAGATCGAGAACACGAAGAGCTTGCGGGCCCATACGGTGTCATCCACCGCCTTGTAGCCGGTCCAGGCCATGTACAGCCAGTACATGCCCATCGCCGCCGCTACCGCCATGTAGCCCATGCCGGCATACCCGCTGAAAGTCAGCATCAGGGTCGCCACCAGGAACGCCAGGATGTAGAGCAGGATGTGCTTCTTGGCCACGCGAATACCGCGCTTGACCGGCAGCACCGGGATCGATGCGGCCAGGTAGTCGTTGAAGCGGAAGATCGCGATGGCGTAGGAATGCGGCATCTGCCACAGGCTGAACATCACCAGCAGGGTCAACGCGGCCATGTCGAAGCTGTTGCTCACGGCCACGTAACCGATCACCGGCGGCATGGCCCCGGACAGGCTGCCCACCAGCGTGCCGTGAACCGACTTGCGCTTGAGGTACAGGCTGTAGAGGCCAACGTAGATGACAAAGCCGATTACCGCGAACAATGCGGCCAACGGGTTGGCCACGTAGTACAGCAGGGCGACGCCGGCGACACCGAGGAGGGAGGCATAGACCAGGGCCACTTCCAGGGAGATCAGGCCCTGGACCAGCACGCGGTTCTTGGTGCGCTCCATCTTCAGGTCGATGTCACGGTCGATGCAGTTGTTGAACACGCAACCGGACGCTACCACCAGCGAGGTGCCGATCATGGCGGCCAGGAAAATGGCCAGATCGACATGCCCCTTCGAGGCCAGGAAGAACCCGCCTGCCACCGAAAGCACGTTACCGAAAATGATCCCCGGTTTGGTGATTTGGATAAAGTGCTTGAGCGACATCGGGTCTACCTCACTTCGCCATCATGACGGTGTGGATGCTGAACATGATCCACAACGACAGACCAACCAGCAGGACAATGACCAACGCGGCGAAGATGAACGCCACCACGTTGTTGCGCTGTGCCGCGGAACGGTCCAGGTGCAGGAAGTACACCAGGTGCACCAGCACCTGGATCACCGCGAACGCCAGGACGATCCACAGGGTCACGTCTTTAGGCAGCGATGGGTACATCACCAGGCCGAACGGGATCAGGGTCAGGATGACCGACAGGATGAAGCCGATGGCGTAGGACTTGACGCTGCCGTGGCCGGCTTCGTCGTGGCCATTGTGGGAATGTGATGCGTTAGCCATTTACATAGTCCCCATCAGGTAAACAACGGTGAATACGCAGATCCACACAACGTCCAGGAAGTGCCAGAACAGGCTCAGGCAGCTCAGACGGGTCTTGTTGGTCGCCGTCAGGCCTTTTTTCTGCACCTGGTACATCATGATTGCCATCCAGATCAGACCGCTGGTCACGTGCAGACCGTGGGTACCGACCAGGGTGAAGAACCCGGACAGGAAGCCGGAACGGCTAGGGCCGTAGCCTTCGGAGATCAGCAGGTGGAACTCGTAGATCTCCATGCCGATGAAGCCCAGGCCGAACAGGAACGTCATGGCCAGCCAGCCCAGAACCTGCTTCTTGTTGCCCCGGAAGAACGCCAGCATGGCGAAGCCGTAGGTGATCGAACTGAACAGCAGCAGAGCGGTTTCGCCCAGTACATAAGGCAGTTCGAAGATGTCGTGGCCCGACGGGCCACCCGCTACGTTGTTAACCAGTACCGCGTATACCGCGAAGATCGACGCAAACAGAATGCAGTCGGTCATCAAGTAGAGCCAGAAACCGAATACGGTCATCTCGCCCGAGTCGTGGTGATGGTCATCGTGCCCATGGTCATGACCATGGGCGTGTCCAGCATTGGTCACTAAGTTCGACATGGATTAAGCCTGTTCCAACGAGGTTTCAACACGGGTAGCCGGGATCTTCTTCTCCGATACCAGACGCTTGTGCTGCTCGGCTTCGATGCGCTCGATCGTCTCGACCGGCACCATGTAGCCTTGATCATCACGGGCAGCGTGGATCGCGAAATAGATCACGGTGCCGGCCAGGCTTGCGATGGCCATCCACCAGATGTGCCAGATCATGGCGAAACCGAACACGGTCAGCAGAGCCCCCATGACCAAACCGGTAGCGGTGTTGTTGGGCATGTGGATCGGCTGGTAGCGGCCAGGCTGCTCGTAGGCAGTGCCGTTTTCCTTGGCTTCGGTGAACGGATCGATACCTTCGGCTTTCGGCAGTACCGCGAAGTTGTAGAACGGAGGTGGCGACGAGGTCGACCATTCCAGGGTGTGGGCATTCCACGGGTCGCCCGATACACACATGTTCTGCTTGCGATCACGCACGCTGACGTACAGCTGGATCAACTGGCAGGCGATACCCACGGCGATCAAGACTGCACCCACCATGGCGACGTACAGGTACGGCACCCACTCTGGGTTGGTGGTGGCGTTCAGGCGACGGGTCATGCCCATGAAGCCCAGTGCATAGAGCGGCATGAACGCGACGAAGAAGCCCGAGATCCAGAACCAGAAGGCAGCCTTGCCCCAGCCTTCATGCAGCTTGAAGCCGAAGGCTTTCGGGAAGTAGAAGCCGAAGCCGGCGATGTAACCGAATACCGCACCGCCGATGATCACGTTGTGGAAGTGCGCGATCACGAACAGGCTGTTGTGCAGAACGAAGTCGGCACCCGGGATGGCCAGCAGTACGCCGGTCATGCCGCCGATGGCGAAGGTCACCATGAAGCCCAGGGTCCACAGAACCTGGCTGGTGATGCGCAAGCGGCCGTGGTAGATGGTGAACAGCCAGTTGAACAGCTTCACCCCGGTCGGGATGGAGATCAGCATGGTCGCCAGGCCGAAGAAGGCGTTGACGCTGGCACCCGAACCCATGGTGAAGAAGTGGTGCAGCCAGACCATGAAGCCCAGGATCGAGATCGCGCCGGAAGCGTAGATCATCGAATGGTGGCCGAACAGGCGCTTGCCGGAGAAGGTCGAGATGACTTCGGAGAAGATACCGAACGCCGGCAGGATCAGGATGTACACCTCGGGGTGACCCCAGGCCCAGAACAGGTTCACGTACATCATCGGATTGCCACCAAGTTCATTGGTGAAAATGTGGAAATCCATGTAGCGGTCAAGCGTCAGCAGCGCCAGGGTAGCGGTCAGGATCGGGAACGAAGCCACGATCAGCACGTTGGCCCAGGTGCAGGTCCAGGTGAAGATCGGCATGTCCATGATCTTCATGCCCGGGGTACGCATCTTCAGTACGGTGGCCAGGAAGTTGACCCCCGTCAGCGTCGTCCCTAGACCTGAAAGCTGTAGCGCCCAGATGTAGTAGTCCATACCCACGCCAGGACTGTATTGCAGGCCCGACAGCGGCGGATAGGCAACCCAGCCGGTCTTGGCGAATTCGCCAACGCCCAGGGACAGGTTGATCAGCACGACGCCGGAAACCAGCAGCCAGAAGCTCAGGGAGTTGAGGAATGGATAGGCCACGTCGCGAGCGCCGATCTGCAGCGGCACGACGAGGTTCATCAGGCCGGTGAAGAATGGCATCGCCATGAAGATGATCATGATCACACCGTGGGCGGTGAAGATCTGGTCATAGTGTTCAGGTGGCAGGTAACCAGGCGAACCCTCGGTGGCCAGGGCCAGCTGGGAACGCATCATGATGGCGTCGGCAAAGCCACGCAGCAGCATGACCATGGCAACGATGATGTACATCACGCCGATTTTCTTGTGGTCGACCGAAGTCAGCCACTCGGACCACAGGTAGGTCCATTTCTTGAAATAGGTGATACCCGCGACGACCGCCAGACCACCCAGCGCGATCATGGCAATGGTCACCATGACAATCGGCTCGTGGAACGGTATCGCGTCCAGACTTAATTTACCAAACATCGTTTACTCCTCTGCCCCGGCAGCTGAATGCGAGCTCATGTCCATTCCCTGCGAAGTGGCCACTTCTTTCTCTTTCTTCTCGTGCTTGAGCGGCTTGCCTGGAGTCATACCTTCATACTTGTCGACGATGGTCTGAAACAGGTTTGGCGCGTACGAGGAGTAGAGCTCCACAGGGTTGTTCTGGCTTGGCTTGGAAAGGGCCGCGTATTCAGCTGTGTCCAGCTGTTTAGGTGCCTTCTTGGCTTCGTTTACCCAGGCGTCGAACTCTTCCTGGCTGGTTGCGATCGCTTTGAACTTCATGCCGGTGAAACCCGCGCCGCTGTAGTTGGCGGAGATACCTTCAAGTTCGGTGTTCTGGTTGGCAATCAGGTGCAGCTTGGTGGTCATGCCCGCCATTGCGTAGATCTGGCCGCCCAGGCCCGGGATGAAGAACGAGTTCATCACGGTGTCGGAGGTCACGCGGAAGTTGACCGGGGTATGGGCCGGGAACACGATCTTGTTGACCGTGGCAATGCCCTGCTCCGGATAGATGAACAGCCATTTCCAGTCCATCGCGACCACTTCGATGGTCACCGGCTTGACGTCGGACTCCAGCGGACGATAAGGGTCCAGGGCGTGGGTCGACTTGTAGGTCACATAGCCCAGGGCCAGGATGATCATGATCGGCACGGCCCATACGGCCACTTCGATCTTGGTGGAGTGGGACCACTTCGGCGCGTAGGTCGCGTTCTGGTTGGAAGCACGATACTTCCAGGCGAAAGCGAAGGTCATGAGAATGACCGGCACCACCACCAGCAGCATCAGGATGGTTGCAGTGATGATCAGGTTTCGTTCGTCCAGACCGACCTGACCCTTGGGATCAAGCAAGGTCCATTTGCAGCCCCCCAGCATCAACATGCTGAGCAGCGGCAATAAGCCTAGTAATCTGGGGTACCTGTTTTTACTCATCTCACGACCTCTAAAGCAGCTTGCGCAATGCAGTTGGGTTTTGATCGCCAACACTTCACCCTGCCAAGGGTTGGCATTTTTCTTCAATTGAATAAGGGCCTGCCCGTTGCGGTGAAACGCTCAACGACACATCCCGGGCTAGCAGTGGTTCTTATTCGATCTCGTGGTCAAAGGCCTTGTTACAGACCAATTCCATTTGGTGCGGAAGTTAGGAAGGCGCCGACACCTGCAGTCGCATGGAGCGCTCAATCCACTCCTCGACCATCCTCGTGTGCTCAGGGGTGAGCAGCGTCGGAAATTCAGTGCGGGCGATTGTAGATATGTCGCGTTTTATAAACCATGTCTTATCCCGAAATAATTTTTATCGCTGACCGCAACAATCCCACATGATTGTTACGAAGACCCGCAATCATATCGATTTTCATTCGCAACAAAAACCCCAGAAAAGCCCCTCATGCCAGTATCGGCAAGCGCCTGAAAAAGTCGCTGAAAGCCGCCATCCGTATGGCTCAGCCCTTGTAAAACGGGGTCTGTGAAGAATTGTATAGATAGCAGGCTATGGTTTTTTTCGACATTGCCGGCATACACAAACTGACAGGCTCGAATTGAACCAGTTGGGGAAATTGCAGTCTCTTGAAACCATTCCCTTGCCTCTCTGCGGCTGCGACAGTGTGACAACATGTCGCACTTTTGTTGCCCCCTGGCTTGCCGCAAATCACGGACTTTTCAGGCACCTCATGCGCGACATGAAAAAGCCCCGGCTCCTCCACAGGAACCGGGGCTTTTGCAAGACGATCAATAGGTTTTCTTGCGATTGCGCACCACGCCCAGCGGTACCAGGATCACTGTCAGCACGAACGCCAGCAACGCCCACTGGGCCAGGGACAGGCCAAGGATCGGTGGGTACGGCGTGGAGCAGAAACCATCGACCTGGAAACCCAGGGGAAAGATGCTCGCCAGCGGCAGGCTGTCGACGATCGGCTGCAGTACATCGATGCCACAGCTCACCGCCGGATAGAACTGGGTGTACACATGGTGCCCGGCCACCCCCGCGCCGGCGATGGCGCAGATGACCACCAGGGTCTCCATGATGGTGACGCCGCGGCGCGAGCCCAGGGCCGCACCGATGAAGGCGAAGAGCGCGATCAGCAACAAGGCGTAGCGTTGCAGGATGCACAGCGGACAAGGCGCCTCGCCCAGCACCACCTGCATGTACAAGGCACCACCGATCAGTGCCAGGCAGATCACCCCCAGCAGTACCAGGAAGCGTCGTTCACGCCCCAAACGCAGTCTGTCGTCACTCATCCCTATTCCTTTTTCTGTGTGTTGCAGCGGCCCGCCCGCCTCTATCGCGGCGGCGCGCTGTGAAATTGCCAAATGGCCGGTTCGCCGTCGCAGTGCTCGGAAGTCTACACGCTGAACATGACCTTTGAATGCACGGCTTGCAGGCTGCAAGCCAAGGCCTGCCGGGCGAGCGACGCAATCGAACGGCTCGCCCGGGCAATCGCGCCCCGGACGATATCGCAGGCAATTAACGACAGGCAGGTTAAGTCGGGATTAACCCGGCAGCCGCCCTTCCAAGGTCGGCCAATAGGTCTGGAGATTGCCGGCGCCACATGGTGGCTGGAATGCACATGGCGGGCGCCGGCAAGCGGCCCCTGGAGGACAGGAGCCGGCAGGCGGGAGGGTTATTCCAGGGCCGCGGCCGGGCCGAAGAACTCGTAGCGGCTCTGCTGCTCAGGAATGCCCAGGGCCTTCAGGTGGCGCTTGATCGCGGCCATGAAGCCCTTGGGCCCGAGGAAGTAGGCATCCAGGTCGCGCTGCTCGGGCAGCCACTGCGCCAGCTGGTCCTGGGTCAACAGGCCCAGGTTGTCGGCCGCCGGGCTGACGCCATCATCCTCGGCATAGCAGTAGAAACGCTTGAGCTGTGGATAACGTTCAGCCAGGGCGTCGACCCACTGGCGGAAGGCATGCACCTGGCCGTTGCGCGCACAATGAATGAAGTGCACCGGACGCTCGGTAGCCAACGCTGCCTCCAGCATCGGCAAGGTCGGGGTAATGCCGACGCCCCCACTGATCAGCACCAGCGGCTTGTCGCTGGCCTGCAGGGTGAATTCCCCGGCAGGCGGGAACAACATGATGCTGCTGCCCACCGGGCATTGGTCATGCAGGTAGTTGGAGGCCACGCCACCGGCCTCGCGCTTGACGCTGATGCGGTACTGGCCCTGGTCGGACAAGGCCGACAGCGAGTAATTGCGGCGAATTTCCTGGCCATCGATGAACAGTTGCAGGCCGATGTACTGGCCCGGTTCGGCGGCGAGGATCGGCCCCTGGTCGGCCGGCTCGAAATACAAGGAAGTGATTTCCGCGCTTTCCTGCACCTTGCGCACCAACTTGAACTCCCGGGCACCACGCCAGCCGCCCGGGGCCTGGGCCTTCTCGTCGTAGATGGCCGCCTCGGCGCCGATCAGGATGTTCGCCAGCTGGTTGTAGGCCGCGGCCCAGGCATCGATGACCTGCTGGGTGGCGATCTCGCTGCCCAGCACTTGCGCAATGGCCCGCAACAGGCAACTGCCGACGATGGGGTAGTGCTCCGGCAGGATCTGCAGGGCGACGTGCTTGTTGATGATCTTGGCGACCAGGTCTCCCAGCTGGTCGAGCTGGTCGATGTGCCGGGCGTACATCAGCACGCCATTGGCCAGGGCCCGGGGCTGGTCGCCGCTGGCCTGGTGGGCCTGGTTGAACAGTGGGCGGACTTCTGGATACTCCGAGAGCATCATCCGGTAGAAGTGGGTGATCAGGGCCTCACCACCGCTTTCCAGCAGGGGCACGGTGGATTTGATGATGGCGCGATCTTGGACGCTTAGCATGGGACAACTCCTGGACTTATGACTGCTTGCAGGTTTCCCTTGTCCAATCAGTATTCGTGCCAAGATAAAAATCATTTAAATTCAACAAGTTAAAAACATCGTAGTCATAAAGACCCCAATGAATTTATAGTCGTAACGACTACTAGGAGTCTTTATGACTGCAAAAGCCCTGCTCACCACGCTGCTGCCCCTGGTCACCGACCTGTCCCGGGAATTGCCGGAAGGCGAGCGCTATCGACGCCTGCTGGAGGCCCTGCGCGTGCTCCTGCCTTGCGACGCCGCCGCGCTGTTGCGCCTGGATGGCGAGTGGCTGGTGCCGCTAGCCGTCGATGGCCTGAGCACCGACACCCTGGGCCGTCGCTTCAAGGTCAGCGAACACCCGCGTTTCGCCGCGTTGCTGGCCAGCCCGGGGCCAACCCGCTTCGCCAGCGACAGCCAGCTACCCGACCCCTACGACGGTTTGGTGGAAGGGCTCGACGAACACCTGGAGATCCACGATTGCATGGGCTGCCCACTGTTCGTCGACGAACGCCCATGGGGCCTGCTGACCCTCGACGCGCTGGATCCGCAACGGTTCGAACCCATCGAGCTGGATGCCCTGCAGGCATTCGCCAGCCTGGCCGCGGCCACCGTCAGCGCCGCCGAACGCATCGAACGCCTGGCCCAGCGAGCGGAGAACGAGCACCAGCGCGCCGAGGTGTATCGCCAGGCCAGCGGCCAGCATCGGGAAATGATCGGCCAGAGCAAGGCCCACAAGCACCTGATGGAAGAAATCGCCCTGGTGGGCAGCAGCGACCTGACGGTCCTGATCACCGGAGAAACCGGGGTCGGCAAGGAACTGGTGGCCCAGGCCATCCACGCCGCCTCGCTACGCGCCGACCAGCCGCTGGTCAGCCTCAACTGCGCGGCCCTGCCGGATACCCTGGTGGAAAGCGAACTGTTCGGCCATGTCCGGGGCGCCTTCACCGGCGCCACCCAGGACCGCCAGGGCAAGTTCGAGCTGGCCAACGGCGGCACCCTGTTCCTCGACGAAGTGGGCGAATTGCCGTTGCTCGTCCAGGCCAAGCTGTTGCGCGTGCTGCAAAGCGGCCAGTTGCAGCGCCTGGGCTCGGACAAGGAGCATCGGGTGGACGTGCGCCTGATCGCCGCGACCAATCGCGACCTGGCCCAAGAGGTGCGCAACGGCCGCTATCGTGCCGACTTCTACCATCGCCTGAGCGTTTATCCACTGCGCGTCCCGGCGTTGCGCGACCGTGGCCGCGACGTGCTGCTGCTCAGCGGCTACTTCCTGGAGCAGAACCGTTCGCGCATGGGCCTGGGCAGCCTGCGCCTGAGCGCCGATGCCCAGGCCGCATTGCTGGCCTACCACTGGCCGGGCAACGTCCGCGAGCTGGAGCACCTGATCGGCCGCAGCGCCCTCAAGGCCTTGGGCAACCACCGGCAGCGGCCGAAGATCCTCAGCCTCGACGCCGCGGACCTGGACCTGCCCCATGCAGGCGAAAAACCCGGCGTGGCCGCCCAAGCAACGCCGCCGGCCATGCCACTGGCGGCTTCCGGGGACCTGCGCCAGGCCACCGAGCACTACCAGCGCCAGTTGATCGACGCCTGCCTGCAACGGCACCAGCACAACTGGGCCGCCGCCGCCCGTGAGCTAGGCTTGGACAGGGCCAACCTGAGTCGCCTGGCCAGGCGCCTGGGGCTCAAATGAGCGCACCCGGGGCGGCGCTTGCGACGAGCCGGATCGGCCAATCCGGCTAAAGCCCGTCCTGAAAACGTCGATAACCCGTTATCCATGGTTGTCCGTGGCTCGATCCACGCGCCAATTCTTCAAGAAGAAGGTTTTTATGTCCTCCAACAAAGCCCGCGCAGATTCGCTTTCGCTTCTGCTGTTTACCTTGCGCAGCGGCAAGCTGATGGCCATCAACCTGCTCAAGGTCAGCGAAATCATTCCCTGCCCGCCCCTGACCAAGCTGCCTGAATCCCATCCCCATGTGAAAGGCATCGCCACTTTGCGCGGCAACTCGCTGTCGGTGATCGATCTCAGCCGGGCCATCGGCGAGCGTCCCCTGGCCGATCCGGACGCCGGCTGCCTGATCGTCACCGACGTCAGCCGCTCCAAGCAGGGCCTGCACGTACAGGCCGTGAGCAAGATCGTGCACTGCCTGACCACCGATATCCGTCCGCCGCCCTACGGCTCGGGCGGCATCAAGTCCTACATCACCGGGGTGACCCAGGTGGACGGGACCCTGGTGCAGGTGCTGGACATCGAGAAGGTGATCCATGGCATCGCCCCGGCCCAGATCGAGATGGCCCCCACCGAATTGAGCATGGAAGACGCCGATGCCCTGGGCAACGCGCGCATCCTGGTGGTGGACGACAGCCAGGTGGCGCTGCAGCAATCGGTGCACACCCTGCGCAACCTCGGCCTGCAATGCCACACCGCCCGCAGCGCCAAGGAAGCCATCGACTGCCTGCTGGAGCTGCAAGGCACGGCCAACGAAATCAACCTGATCGTCTCGGACATCGAAATGTCCGAGATGGACGGCTATGCCCTGACTCGGACCCTGCGCGAGACCCCGGACTTCGCCCACCTGTATGTGCTTCTGCATACCTCCCTGGACAGCGCGATGAACAGCGAGAAGGCGCGCCAGGCCGGGGCCAATGCGGTGCTGACCAAGTTCTCCTCGCCGGAGCTGACTCGCTGCCTGATCGATGCGGCCAAGGCCATCGCCGCCCACGGAGCCTGAACCGTGGAAGAACGCTATTGCCTGTTGATGCGCCGCGACCTGAGCGGCCCGCAGCTCGCCCCTCGATGGCCGGCCGGGGTCAGCCTGAGCCACTACAGCCCGGATCTCGCACCAGAGGTGCATCATTTGATGCAGCTGGGTTACCTGGACGGCGGCGGCCGCGTCCCGGACCTCGATACCTGGCGCAAGGCCTTCGAGACCGATGCCGAATACGATCCTGAACTCTGCCTGGTGCTCCAGGAGGCCGGCCGGGTCATAGGCGTGGCCCAGTGCTGGACCAGCGCCTACCTCAAGGACCTGGTGGTGCATGCCGACGCACGCGGCCGAGGCCTGGGCCGGGCCCTTTTGCAACAGGTGTTCGTGATGTTCGCCGAACGCCGGGAAGAGCGGCTCGACCTCAAGGTGCTGGAAGACAACCTGCGCGCCCGCCGCCTGTACGACAGCGCCGGCATGCAAGTGGTCCGCCGCGAGCTGGTGCCATAGGCAAACTTACGCCGACACGCACGGCCTGTAGCCACTGCTGAGCCTGCGAGGCCGCGACCAGACCCGCAAGACCTTCGCCCTCCCCTCCTGTCGCCTGCGACAGCAGCGAACCACAGGCCGTCGCCGGGGTCCATCTGGGTACCACGCCTTGAGATCGCGCTCCATGAACCACAAGACCCTGGCCCTGCTCTGTCTCGTCGCCGTCTCTGGCTCGGCCCACGCTTCCAGCGACCAGGCCTGGGCCGAACTGGAGCAGGCCATGCAGCGCGCCTGCGTCCAGGCCAGCGGCCTGAAAGACGCCAAACCGCTGGGCCCCGGAACCCAGTTCGACGACCGGGTCGGCTATAGCGCCCTGTTGCTCCAGGGCCAGTATCCACAGAAGCACATGCGGGGCCGCAACGGCATCGAGCTGTGCCTGTACCACCGGCCAAGCCGCAAGGCGGTGGTCAGCGAATGGGACAGCATTGGCCCAGCGCTCAAGAGCCGTTGACTGGCGCATAACTTGCTTCGCCAGGGCCATTCGCAGCGTCGAACAACAGAAAGCCGACGCGCCCTTTCGATCCGCTTTGGTTGCTCACACCATGAACACTCGGTTTTCCTGCGTAGGCTGTGGCAAGTGCTGCCACGACCACCATGTTCCCCTGACTCTCGCCGAAGCCCGGGCCTGGGCGGCCGATGGCGGCCAGGTGATCGTGCTGGTGGAAGCCTTCCTCGGCAATGGCCTGGGTCTGCCGGCACAGCAGCGCGACCATGCCCAGCGCCGTTCCTGCCGGGTGCCCAGCGGTAGTACCGATGCCTATGTGGCGATCACCTTCGCCGCCTATAACGTCGGCCCCTGCCGGAATCTTGACGAAGACCAGCTGTGCCGCATCTATGAGCGCAGGCCGTTGGTGTGCCGCATCTACCCCATGGAGATCAATCCGCACATTCCTCTGGTTCCCACGGCCAAGGAGTGCCCGCCGGAATCCTGGGAACAGGGCCCGCAATTGATCCTCGGCGGACAATTGGTGGATGAGCAACTGGCCGAACTGATCCAGCACTCGCGCCAGGCCGACCGGGATGACATCCAGGCCAAGCAAGCCATCTGCGCGCGACTGGGCATCCGCACCACGGCGCTCAAGGGGGACGGCTTTACCGCCTACCTGCCGGACATGGGCGCCCTGTCCCAGGCCATCGACCAGCTCCAGGCCAACCCGCTCACAGCGCCGGAACAAGCCTGGCGCTTCCACCTGTCCAACGAACAAGTCGCCGCCGAGGTCGCGGCCAGTGGCGCCCAGGTGGCCAGCGATACGCCCTTGGACTACGCCTTCATCCCGCTGCGGGCCGCCTGAACCCGGCGCCTGGCGGCATCGAGACGCGGCTCAGGCGCGCTTGTGCCAGAACTCCAGGGCCAGTTGGCGCAGATCCCCTGCCAGGCCGGCCACGTCGCCGGAGTTCACATGGCTGAGCTGGCCGGCATGGACGGTCGCCTCGCAGGCATTGCGAATGCCGATGATATTGCGGTTGATGTCCTCGCTCACCGCGCTCTGCTCTTCCACTGCCGCGGCGATCTGCAAGCTCATCTCGGTGATCTGGTTGACCCGCTGGCTGATGCCGTCCAGGGCCACCGCCGCACGCTGGGCCTGGTCGACGCTGCTTTCCACATGCAGGCTGCTGTGCTGCATGGCCTCGACGGCGTTGCGCGCACCGTTTTGCAGGGTGCTGATCATGCGCTGGATCTCATTGGTGGAATCCTGGGTCCGCTGGGCCAACCCGCGCACCTCGTCGGCCACCACGGCGAAACCGCGGCCCTGCTCCCCGGCGCGCGCCGCCTCGATCGCTGCATTCAGGGCCAGCAAGTTGGTCTGCTCGGCGATGCTGCGGATCACCTCCAGCACCCCGGAAATGTCGATGCTGTGGCTTTCCAACTGATGGATGACTTCAGTGGCCCGCTCCAGCTCGTTGGCCAGGCGCAGCACCGCGCTGCGGCTTTCCCCCACCAACAGGTGGCCCTCGCGGGTTTCGCTCTCCGCCTGGTCGGCCGCCACCGAAGCCTGCTGGGCATGGGTGGCCACCTCGGCCACGCTGGCCGCCATCTGGTTGATGGCCGCCGCTACCTGATCGGTTTCCGCCTGCTGCTCCAGGGTGCTGTTGTGGCTGCAATGCAAGTGTTCCACCAGCTCGGACGCATGCCCGGCCAGGCGCTGGGAAGCGTCGCCGATACGCCCCACCACCGCGCCGACCTGGGCCTCGAGCATCTGCAGGGCGAACTCGATACGCCCGAACTCGTCCATCCGCCCGGTATAGATGCCCTGGCTCAAAGGGTTGTCGCCGATCTGCCGGGCCCGTTGGTTCAGGCGCCCCAGTGGCCGCAACTGCCAGCCGACACCCAACGAACCCAGGCAGCATCCCAGGGCCACCGCCGCGCCCTGGTACATCCATGACTGGGGCAACAGCCACACCGAGATGCCGAAGGTGCCGATGAAACTGGCGCTGATCCAGGCCCAGAGGCGCAAGCGCAGGCTCATTACCGGCAGCAGGTTCCACCAGGACGGCCCCGGGTCGTTCAGGCGGCCATAGGCTCGCTCGGCGGCCTGCACCTGTTGCGGGCTGGGCTTGGTCCGCACCGATTGGTATTCCACCGCCTGGCCGTCGCGGGTCACGGGGGTGACGTAGGCGCTGACCCAATAGTGATCGCCGTTCTTGCAGCGGTTCTTCACCATGCCCATCCACGAACGGCCGCGCTTGAGGGTCCCCCACATATGGGCGAACGCCGCCTTCGGCATGTCCGGATGACGCAACAGGTTATGGGGAGAGCCCAACAATTCCTCACGGCTGTAACCACTGATATTGATGAAATCAGGGTTGGCGTAGGTGATCGCGCTGGTCAGATCGGTGGTCGAGAGGATGTTCGCATCAGGGGCAAAGTCCACGTTTCGCCCAGTAACCGGAAGGTTGATCTTCATGGATAGCGCGCTCGTAATTGTTGGGTGGAGTCAGCAGGGCTGCTGACTCTAAGCGCACTGAAAGCACAAACACTGATCCAGCTCAGTTTTAAAGCAATTAGCCATCATCGTGCTTGAAAAGCGTAAATGGCTGCTTTATCCGCGAATGTCGGCGATCTCAGCGTTTGCCCATGGAGCGTCGAGTGCCCGGAGGCGCTACACCGGGGGTCTTGGCGTGGTAGTCGCCGGCACCGTTGCGATAGCTGGGCTGGCTCGCGTTTTTGGCCGCCAGGAATTGCGCAGGCTTGAAAGGAAACTTGAACGCCGGGATCGCGGCCTTGCCGTCGCTGTCGCTGGCGACCGACTCAGCCACAGGCTCGGTGTGCGAAACCGCATTGATATCGGGCTGTACGGGGGATGTCATGGAAACTCCGGGGAGATAGGACACCCGGGACCAGGAACGGACCACGGGGAGCGGCAGTATACCTGCAGGGCCCAGGACTTTGAGCGTGGCGACAGCGCCCATCGAGGACTTTTCTGACAGCGCTGACAGCTGGCCGTCACGCTGCTGACCCGCTCGCCGGAATATAACTGTCCACAGATCCTGGCCATCCTTCCGACATCACTACCCCCCCGGCGCCTCTCTCCATGTCCATCGCCAAGAAAACCGCCGTCACCGCCGCCCTGCTCGTGGTCCTCGTCGCCATTGGGGCGTGGCTCCTGTACCGGCCGACGAGCGCCAGGTCGGCCACCCCCACGGCGATTCCGGTGCGGGTGGTGGAAGTGCTCCGCCAGGACCTGCCGGGCTATACCAGCGGCATCGGCACGGTGCTGTCGCTGCACAGCGTGGTCATCCGGCCCCAGGTGGATGGCATCCTCACCCGGTTGCTGGTCAAGGAGGGGCAACTGGTCAAGGCCGGCGACCTGCTGGCCACCATCGACGACCGGGCGATCCGTGCCGCCCTGGACCAGGCCCGGGCCCAACTGGCGCAGAACCAGGCGCAGCTCCAGGTGGCCCAGGTCAACCTCAAGCGCTACAAGCTGCTGTCGGTGGATGACGGGGTTTCCAAGCAGACCTACGACCAGCAACTGGCCCTGGTCAACCAACTCAACGCCACGGTCCAGGGCAACCAGGCGGCCATCGATGCCGCCCTGGTACAGCTCTCCTACACCCAGATCCGCTCTCCAGTTACTGGGCGAGTGGGTATTCGTACCGTGGATGAAGGCAACTTCCTGCGCATGACCGACAGCCAGGGCCTGTTCTCGGTGACCCAGATCGACCCCATCGCCGTGGAGTTTTCCCTGCCCCAGCAGATGCTGCCCACCCTACAAGGCCTGATCCAGGCCCAGGATCCAGCGGCGGTCGAGGCCTACCTGGGGGCCGACGGCGACCACCCCGGGGCGCTGCTGGGCAACGGCCACATGACCCTGATCGACAACCAGATCAACAGCGATACCGGCACCCTGCGCGCCAAGGCCGAGTTCGCCAATGCTCGCCAGGCGCTCTGGCCCGGGCAACTGGTGACGGTGAAGATCCAGACCGCCCTGGACCAGGGCGCGCTGACCGTACCGCCGACCGTGGTCCAGCGCGGCCTGGACCAGCGCTTCGTGTACCGGCTCAAGGGCGACAAGGTGGAAGCGGTGCCGGTGCAGGTGCTGTATCAGGACAGCACCCTGAATATCATTTCCGGGGTCCAGGCCGGCGATGTGCTGGTCAGCGACGGCCAGTCGCGGCTCAAGCCCGGCGCGCTGGTCCAGGTGGTGGGCGATCCGCCGCAGGTGGCCCAGGCCCAGGAGTCCAGGCCATGAAAGGCCATGGCTCGATTTCCGCCTGGTGCGTCGACCATCCAGTGGCCACCGTCCTGTTGACCTTCGCCCTGGTGCTGCTGGGGCTGATCGCCTTCCCGCGCCTGCCGGTGGCACCACTGCCGGAGGCCGAGTTCCCCACCATCCAGGTCTCGGCGGCCTTGCCCGGGGCCAGCCCGGACACCATGGCCTCCTCGGTGGCCACGCCCCTGGAAGTGCAATTCAGCGCCATCCCCGGCATGACCCAGATGACCTCCAGCAGCGCCCTGGGTACCAGCCTGCTGACCTTGCAATTCACCCTGGACAAGAGCATCGACACCGCCGCCCAGGAAGTGCAGGCGGCGATCAACACCGCTGCCGGCAAGCTGCCCAAGGACATGCCCACGCTACCTACCTGGAAGAAGGTCAACCCGGCGGACAGCCCGGTGCTGATCCTCAGCATCAGCTCCACGCAGATGCCCGGGACCGAACTGAGCGACTACGCCGAGACCCTGCTGGCCCGGCAACTCAGCCAGATCGACGGGGTCGGCCAGATCAACATCACCGGCCAGCAGCGCCCGGCCATCCGGGTCCAGGCCTCGGCGGACAAGCTGGCGGCCATCGGCCTGACCCTGGCCGACATCCGCCTGGCAATCCAGCAGACCAGCCTCAACCTGGCCAAGGGCGCACTGTACGGCGCCTCGAGCATCTCCACCCTGTCCACCAACGACCAGCTGTTCCATCCCGAGGAGTACGGCCAGTTGATCGTGTCCTACAAGAACGGCGCGCCAGTGCGCCTGCAGGACGTGGCCCGGGTGGTGGATGGCCCGGAAGACGCCTATGTCCAGGCCTGGTCCGGCGACCAGCCCGGGGTCAACCTGGTGATCTCGCGCCAGCCGGGCGCCAACATCGTCGAGACCGTGGACCGGATCCAGGCCGCCCTGCCGGGCCTGGAGGCGATGCTGCCGGCCTCGGTGCAGGTCAAGGTGCTGGTGGACCGCACCCAGACCATCCGCGCTTCGCTGCATGAAGTGGAGATCACCCTGCTGATCGCGGTGCTGCTGGTGGTGGCGGTGATGGCGCTGTTCCTGCGCCAGTGGTCGGCGACCCTGATCGTCTCGGCGGTGCTGGGGGTGTCGCTGACCGCCAGTTGCGCGCTGATGTACGTGATGGGCTTCAGCCTGAACAACCTGACCCTGGTGGCCATCGTCATCGCCGTGGGGTTCGTGGTGGACGATGCCATCGTGGTGGTGGAGAACATCCACCGGCACCTGGAAGCCGGCGATGGCATGCGCGAAGCGGCGATCAAGGGCGCCGGGGAAATCGGCTTCACCGTGGTGTCCATCAGCTTCTCCCTGGTGGCGGCGTTCATTCCGCTGCTGTTCATGGGCGGCGTGGTAGGCCGGCTGTTCAAGGAGTTCGCCCTGACCGCCACCTCGACCATCATGATCTCGGTGGTGGTCTCGCTGACCCTGGCGCCGACCCTGGCCGCGCTGTTCATGCGGGCCCCGGTGCATCCGCCCCATGGCAAGCCGGGTTTCGGCGAGCGCCTGCTGGCCCTGTACGAGCGCGGCCTGCGCCGAGCCCTGGCGCACCAGAAGCTGATGCTGGGCATCTTCGCCCTGACCCTGGGCATGGCCATCGCCGGCTACATCCTGATTCCCAAGGGCTTCCTCCCGGTGCAGGACACCGGTTTCGTCCTCGGCACCACCGAGGCCGCGGCGGATATCTCCTATCCGGACATGGTGAAGAAGCACCAGGCCCTGGCCGAGATCGTCGCCGCCGACTCGGCGGTGCAGGCGTTCTCCCATTCGGTGGGGGTGTCCGGCAGCAACCAGACCATCGCCAACGGCCGCTTCTGGATCTCGCTGAAAAAACGCGGCGAGCGGGACGTCTCCGCCAGCGCCTTCATCGATCGCATCCGCCCGCAATTGATGAAGGTGCCGGGCATCACCCTCTACCTGCGGGCCGGCCAGGACATCAACCCCAGCTCGGGCCCCAGCCGTGCCCAATACCAGTACGTGCTCAAGAGCAACGACGGTGCGACCCTGGCCACCTGGACCCAGCGCCTGACCGAGAAACTGCGCGGCAACCCGGCGTTCCGCGATATCTCCAACGACCTGCAGCTGGGCGGCAGCATTACCCACATCAATATCGACCGGGTCGCCGCCGCTCGCTTCGGCCTGACCGCCAGCGATGTCGACGAGGCGTTGTACGACGCCTTCGGCCAGCGCCAGATCAATGAGTTCCAGACCCAGGTCAACCAGTACAACGTGATCCTGGAGCTCGATACCCAACAACGCGGCAAGGCCGAGAGCCTCGACTACTTCTACCTGCGCTCGCCCCTGACCGGGCAGATGGTCCCGCTTTCCGCCCTGGCGCGCTTCGATGCGCCCACCGTAGGCCCGCTGTCGATCGCCCACGACGGTATGTTCCCGGCGGCCAACCTGTCGTTCAACCTTGCTCCCGGCGTGGCCTTGGGCGATGCGGTGATCCTGCTCGACCAGGCCAAGCGCGAGATCGGCATGCCGGCAGCCATCAGCGGCAACTTCCAGGGTGCGGCCCAGGCGTTCCAGAGCTCCCTGGCCAGCCAGCCGTACCTGATCCTGGCGGCGCTGGTGGCGGTCTACATCATCCTCGGGGTGTTGTACGAGAGCTTCGTGCATCCTTTGACCATCATCTCCACCCTGCCCTCGGCGGGCCTGGGCGCCCTGCTGATGCTCTGGCTGTGTGGCCAGGACTTCTCGATCATGGCGCTGATCGGCCTGGTGCTGCTGATCGGCATCGTCAAGAAGAACGGCATCCTGATGATCGACTTCGCCCTGGAAGCCCAGCGCCATGGCGGCTTGCCTGCGCATGAGGCGATCCACCAGGCCTGCGTCACGCGCTTCCGGCCGATCATCATGACCACCCTGGCCGCCCTGCTCGGCGCCCTGCCACTGATGCTCGGCTACGGCACCGGCGCGGAGTTGCGCCAGCCCCTGGGCATCGCCGTGGTCGGCGGCCTGCTGGTGAGCCAGGCGCTGACGCTGTTCACTACCCCGGTCATATACTTGTGGCTCGAGCGGCTGTTCCACCGGCCACGACCGGCCCTGGCGCCAGCAACCAATTCCTGAGGCGGGTCATGCGCGTCCTGATCATCGAAGACGAAGAAAAAACCGCGGACTACCTGCATCGCGGGTTGACCGAGCAAGGCTACACCGTGGACCTGGCCCGCGATGGCATCGAGGGCCTGCACCTGGCGCTGGAAAGCGACTACGCAGTGATAGTGCTCGACGTGATGCTGCCGGGCCTGGATGGCTTCGGCGTGCTGCGGGCCCTGCGCGCGCGCAAGCAGACCCCGGTGATCATGCTCACCGCCCGCGAAAGGGTGGAAGACCGGATCAGGGGCCTGCGCGATGGCGCCGACGACTACCTGGGCAAGCCGTTCTCCTTCCTCGAACTGGTGGCCCGGCTGCAGGCCCTGACCCGACGCAGCGGCGGCCACGAACCGGTGCAGATCGGCATCGCCGACCTGTGGATCGACCTCATCAGCCGCAAGGCCAGCCGCGCCGGCACCCGCCTGGACCTGACCGCCAAGGAGTTCTCGCTGCTCAGCGTGCTGGCCCGGCGCCAGGGCGAGATCCTGTCCAAGACCGCGATTGCCGAGATGGTCTGGGATATCAATTTCGACAGCGACGCCAACGTCGTGGAGGTCGCGATCAAGCGCCTGCGGGCCAAGCTCGACGGGCCTTTCGAACACAAGCTGCTGCATACCATCCGCGGCATGGGCTATGTGCTGGAGAACCGCAGTGCCGAGTAATTCCATCGCCCTGCGCCTGAGCGGGCTGTTCACCCTGGTGGCGCTGCTGATCTTCCTGCTGATCGGCGGGGCGCTCTATCAACAGGTGGACAAGGGCCTGGGCCTGCTGCCGGAAGCCGAGCTGGATGCGCGCTACAGCGTGCTGGAGTCGGCCCTGACGCGCTACGGGAACCCGGAGCACTGGGCCAAGATCAGCGCCAAGCTCAAGCTGCTCAGCGAGGAAGACAAGCGCATCCGCTTCTGGGCCATCAGTGGCGACCCGGGCTATGAATACGGCAACCCCGATGCACGGATCCGCGCCTTCGCCCAAGGCCCGCTGGGCATGCGCGACCTGACCCTGGAGGAACATCCCTATCCGTTGCGGGTGCTGGTCAGCCAACTGCCTGCCAAGGAACAGCGCCCGCCCCTGCGCTTTTTGATCGCCATCGATACCGATACCTTCCACCAGACCCAGCACCACCTGTTGATGGCCCTGATCGGCCTGGCCATCGTCGGCGTGCTGCTGGCCTCGGCCCTGGGCTACTGGGTGGCGCGGATCGGCCTCAAGCCACTGATCAAGCTGTCCCAGGAGGCCCAGCGCCTGGCGCCGCCACGGCTCTGCGGGCGCTTGCAGCTGTCACCGCTGCCGCCGGAACTGAGCCAGTTCGTCAACTCGTTCAACTCCACCCTGGAGCGGGTCGAGGTGGCCTACTCGCGCCTGGAGTCGTTCAACGCCGATGTGGCCCATGAGCTGCGCTCGCCATTGACCAACCTGATCGGCCAGACCCAGGTGGCCCTGACCCGGGGACGCTCGGCGGAACACTACTTCGAAGTGCTGCAATCCAACCTCGAAGAACTGGAGCGCTTGCGCTCGATCGTCAACGACATGCTGTTCCTGGCCAGCGCCGACCAGGGTAGCAAGGCCACCAAGCTCACCAGCGCTTCCCTGGCCACCGAGGTGGCAACCACCCTGGACTACCTGGACTTCATCCTCGAAGACGCCCAGGTCAGGGTCGAGGTGGAAGGCGACGCCCAGGTCAGCATCGAGATCGCCCACCTGCGCCGGGCGCTGATCAACCTGCTGAGCAACGCCGTGCAGCACACCGCCGCCGGCGAAGTGATCCGGGTCCGGATCGAGGTTCAGGAACGGCAAGTGGCGATCGCCGTCAGCAACCCGGGACAGGGTATCGCCAGCGAGCACCTGCCACGCTTGTTCGAGCGTTTCTATCGAGTGGATGCCTCGCGCAGCAACAGTGGCGCCAACCATGGATTGGGCCTGGCCATCGTCAAGGCCATCGCCCTTATGCATGGCGGCGACGTCTTCGTGCACAGCGACCAGGGCATCAATACCTTCGGTCTCTACCTGCCCCGCTGAAACCACCACGACCCCTGACCTGGGACAAGAGGCAGTAAAATCCTGCAACCATCGCGCTCTTGACTGTTGTTTTTTTGGTAACAGTCCTTATCCTGTTCGGCTCTTTTTCCAGCCTCACCGTGGTTATATTTTTGTCGTACCGAATTGAACTTGCACTGCAAGAAGGTCTTCAGAAATGTCCAACAGCATGGGTATTGCCAGCGCGTTCGTCTTGTCTTCCCTGTTCGTGGCGCCTGCCGCCATGGCCGAAGAATCCCAGGCTTTCGTCGCACGCAATGCCGCACGCGCCGCCGCGTTCGAACAAGCACAGATCGCCCAGGCGGCCCAGCAGCAGAACAGTCAGCAAGCCCAGAAGATCACTGCCGAGCACAGCAAGGCTGATGCCCGAAAGGACAGTTGATCCAAGCCACCGACTCGTTTCCCTCGATAACTTCTCTGCGCTCTACACCGGAGTAAGTTGTCTTAAAGCCGCTGAATCCAGCGGCTTTTTTTTGTCGTGGAGAAACCCGCGGCACGTTCGTCATCTACAGAACAAGAACGCACCGAATTCAAAATAAAAAACTATCTTCACCCACCAAAGGAGCAATACGTTGTTTAGGACTTCACTGAAGGTCAGCCCGCTATTCATTGCAATCGCTGCAACTATCCCAAGCCTTGGACAAGCCGCCGAGGACAGCGCGACCGAAGGTTTCGTCGCCGGTTCGAGCCTCAAGCTCAACGCTCGCAACTACTACATGCACCGTAACCGCCAGCAGCACAACGATGACAATATCGAGTGGGGCCAAGGCTTCCTTGGGGTTTTCCAGTCCGGTTATACCGAAGGCACCGTCGGTTTCGGCGTGGATGCCAATGCCATGCTCGGCCTCAAGCTCGATGGCGGTGGCGGCACCGATGGCTCGAGCATCCTGCCGATCAGCCGTAGCGGCAAGGACGGCGGCAAGGCCCCGGGCTCCTTCTCCACCGCTGGCGCGGCCCTGAAGATGCGCGCCTTCGACACCGAACTGAAAGCCGGTGACCTGTTCCTCAACAACCCGGTGATCGCCGGTGGCATGAGCCGCATGCTGCCGCAGACATTCCGTGGCGTGAGCCTGACCAACCACAGCTTCGACGGCTGGTTGATCGAAGGCGGCCAGGCCAGCTTCACCAAGCTCTACAACCAGAGCGGTCACAAGCGCATCGGCACCGCCTACGGCACCTTGCCCAGCAATGATGAAAGCCGCCACCTGAACTGGGCCGGGGTGGCCTGGAGCGGCGTGCCGGGGCTGACCAGCAGCCTCTATGCTTCCGAGCTCAAGGACATCTGGAACCAGTACTACTACGACCTGGACTACACCTACGCGGTCAACGACCTGGTCAGCCTCAACCCGGGCCTGCACTACTACCACACCCAGGACACCGGCAAGGCGCTGCTGGGCAACATCGACAACAACACCTACAGCCTGCACTTCACCGTCGGCGTAGGCAGCCACAGCGTCACCGCCGCCTACCAGCGGGTCAACGGCAATACACCGTTCGACTACATTACCCAGGGTGACAGCATCTACCTGGACAACTCCCAGCAGTACTCGGACTTCAACGGCCCCAACGAGCGCTCGTGGAAGCTCAAGTACGCCTATGACTTCGCCGGCATCGGCCTGCCCGGCCTGACCTCGGCGCTGTCCTATTCGCGCGGCGAGCTGGACCTGACCAAGGTCAACCCGGACAGCCGTGGTTATGCCAACTGGTACAGCGCCGATGGCAAGAATGCCAAGCACTGGGAACGTGACCTGGATCTCAAGTATGTGGTGCAAGGTGGCAAGGCCAAGGACCTGGCGGTGCGCCTGCAATGGGCAACCAACCGGGGCGGCAATGGCTACGGCGCCGTGGATAACGACACCGACGAATACCGCGTGATCGTCGACTACCCGATCAATGTGTTCTAAGACGCTATAAATAGAAGGCCAGGAGGTTTTGCTGGCCTTTTATTCAGTCGGGATTTATATAGCGCGCAGACGTGACCGATTTCTTTAGCCCACGTCCACACTAGACTTAAATCCGTCGACGTAGCAGAAGTCAAAATCATGAGCGTGAGCAGTGCGACACCCCGCACAGGGAAAATCGCGTCAAATCCTGAACGTCTGCTGATCCTGATCAGTTCACTGACCGTTGTGGCCATTCTCGGTATCGTCACCTCCCTTTTGATCCGTGAACACGGTGCTGCCGAACAGGCCGCCACCCGTGCCGCCAACAATATCGTGCAACTGATCGACGCCGACGTATTGCGCAACGTCGAACTCTACGACCTGTCCCTCAAGGGGCTGATCAGTGCAGCGCAACGCAATGATCTGAAGAACGTTTCGGCGCCCATTCGTCATCTGGCGCTCTTCGACCGGGCCACCGCCGCGCCGTACAAGGGCGATATCCTGTTGCTGGACAAGCACGGCGATGTGCTTGCCGACTCGGCTTCGGTCGTGCCTCGCAAAGGCAATTTCGCCGATCGCGAGTACTTTCGTCCGCATATCGACAATCCGGACCTGGGGATGAAGATCAGCCCTCCGTTCCGCGCCCGCACCGTCGAGCATGACTGGCGGATCAGCTTCAGTCGTCGACTGAGCAACGAGAATGGCGAGTTCATCGGTGTAGCCGAAGCGGCCATGCGCCTGAGCTACTTCAATGAGCTGTTCAAGAATCTGGACATCGGCCGCAACGGCACGATCAACCTGATCAGCCGCGATGGCTTTCTACTCGCCCAGCAACCGCCCCTGGCCGACGACCTGATCGGCAAGAGTTTCAGCAATCGTCCCAACTTCGTACGCATCCTGCACGAAGGCAATGGCAGCTTCAGCGGGGTGTCCAGCGTGGATCAGACACACCGGCTGTATACCTTTTCCCAAGTGGGCGACCTGCCGCTGATCGTGATTGTCGCGCTGTCCATCGATGAGGTCTTCAGCTCCTGGCGCCGTACCGCGCTGCTGGTCAGCGGTGCCACGGGAGTACTGTGCATTGCCCTGCTATGGCTGACCTGCCTGCTGTGTCGCGAACTGCGGGGGCGCCACCGCGCCGAACAGGAGCTGTTGCGCCTGGCCACCATCGATCCCCTCACTGGCCTGGCCAATCGCCGCTGCCTGGACCTGGCCCTGAAAAACGAATGGGCCCGGGCTCAGCGCTCGCTCCAGCCATTGTCGCTGCTGATGATCGATGTCGATCACTTCAAGTCCTTCAACGACCGTTTCGGCCACCCGCTGGGGGATGACGCCTTGCGCCTGGTGGCCCAGAACATCGCCGCCTGCATGGGCCGCCCGACGGACCTGGCGGCACGTTATGGCGGCGAGGAATTCACGGTGGTCCTGCCCGGGACCGATAGCGCCGGGGCGTCGCTCATGGCCGAGAAGATCCGTTCCAGCATCGAGGCGCTGCCGGCCGTGGCCGAGCACGCCGTGCCCTTGACTGTGAGCATCGGCATCAATACCTGGTCAGGCGATGCCGACACCCATCAGGAAGACTGGATAGGCAACGCCGACAAGGCCCTGTACCAGGCCAAGTCCAGCGGCCGCAACCGCGTGGTCTCCAATATGTCCCAGGGCCACTCCAGGCGCAGCGCCTGAAATATCGCGGGCATAAAAAAAGGCCATCCGGGGGGATGGCCTTCAAAACAAAAGGAAAGAGAGTATTACTTACACGGCCGCGACTGGACGCATGTAAGAGATCGGTGCAGTGCTGGCATCTTCGAAGGTCACCACTTCCCAAGCATCCTTCTGCTCAATCAACTTGCGCAGGAGCTGGTTGTTCAGGGCGTGGCCCGACTTGAAGCCTTTGAACTCACCTATCAGGCTGTTGCCCAGCAGGTAGAGGTCACCAATTGCATCCAGGATCTTGTGCTTGACGAATTCGTCTTCGTAACGAAGACCGTCTTCATTCAGCACGCCATCCGAATCGACCACAATGGCGTTTTCCACGCTGCCGCCGAGTGCGAGGTTGTGCTTGCGCAGGTACTCGATGTCACTCATGAAACCAAAGGTACGGGCGCGACTGACTTCTTTTACGAACGAAGTACTGGAGAAGTCCACACTTGCACTCTGGGTGCGGTCACGGAAAACCGGGTGATCGAAATCGATCTCGAAGCTCACTTTAAAACCATCGAAAGGCACGAAGGTGGCGCGCTTGTCGCCGTCTTCCACTGTCACTTCACGAAGGATGCGGATGAACTTTTTAGCTGCGTCCTGTTCTTCGAGGCCAGCAGATTGAATCAGGAATACGAAGGGTCCGGCGCTACCGTCCATGATCGGGACTTCGGACGCGGAGAGCTCGACGTAGGCGTTATCGATGCCCAGGCCAGCCATGGCCGAGAGCAAGTGCTCCACCGTGTCCACTTTGACGTCACCATTGACCAGAGTGGTCGACATGGTGGTTTCGCCAACGTTTTCCGCGCGAGCAGGAATCTGCACCACAGGGTCCAGGTCGGCACGACAAAACACAATGCCGGTGTCGACGGGCGCAGGCTTGAGGGTCAGGTATACCTTCTCCCCGGAATGCAGGCCTACACCTGTGGCACGGATAATATTCTTCAGGGTGCGTTGTTTAATCATGGCTTGGGCCGCTTCAGCGCAAATTGCGAACTGGTATCAACAAAGGCTGGCGATAATAGCAGACCACGCCTTTGCTGAACACCAATCACCCTAATACCCCTGATGCATTCCATCAATCGGCCTGACGACGCAGGAATGCCGGGATGTCCAGATAGTCCAGATCATCTTGCGGATTCAACTTCGCTGCGGTCGCCGCGTTCGATTGCGCCTGATTACGCATGACGGTCGGACGATCCAGGTCGCGGTAGTTCACCGACGGCAGCTCCTGGCGAGCAGGGGCTGGCGCTTGCGACTGCGCGGACGACATGGAGGTCTGAACGGTGTTGTCGATGACCTTCACAGGCTTCTCGATCTTCGCGCCCAGGCCGGTGGCCACTACGGTCACGTGCAACTCGTCACGCATGTCCGGATCGATAACGGTACCGACCTTGACCATGGCGTGCTCGGAAGCGAAGGCCTCGATGATGCTACCCACGTCGGAGTACTCGCCCAGGGACAAGTCGGGACCGGCGGTGATATTCACCAGGATGCCGCGAGCGCCTTCCAGGTTGACGTCCTCGAGCAGCGGGTTGCGGATCGCCGCCTCGGTGGCTTCGCGTGCACGGTTAGGACCGCTGGCGCAGCCGGTACCCATCATCGCCATGCCCATTTCGCTCATCACGGTACGAACGTCGGCGAAGTCGACGTTGATCATGCCCGGACGCTTGATGATGTCGGAGATACCGCGAACGGCACCGGCCAGCACGTCGTCGGCCTTGGCGAAGGCGGACAGCAGGCTGGCGTCCTTGCCCAGGATGGTCAGCAGCTTCTCGTTGGGGATGGTGATCAACGAGTCGACACTTTCGCTCAGTGCGCGGATGCCTTCATCGGCGATCTGCATGCGCTTGCGGCCTTCGAACGGGAACGGACGAGTCACCACCGCAACGGTGAGGATGCCCATTTCCTTGGCCACTTCGGCGATGATCGGCGCCGCACCGGTACCGGTACCGCCGCCCATGCCAGTGGTGATGAACACCATGTTGGTGCCCGCCAGAACTTCGGCGATACGTTCGCGGTCTTCCAGGGCGGCCTGACGACCGACTTCCGGATTGGCACCCGCGCCCAGGCCCTTGGTCACACCGGTACCCAGTTGCAGGATGGTCCGCGCGCCGATGTTCTTCAGCGCCTGAGCATCGGTGTTGGCGCAGATGAACTCGACGCCTTCGATGTTGCTCTTGACCATGTGATTGACCGCGTTGCCGCCGCCACCGCCTACGCCGATAACCTTGATTACCGGACTTTGCGGGATGTTGTCTACGAGTTCGAACATTTTCCCTCTCCTTTCATTCTCTAATTTTTCGCCTACTGCCTACTGCTTTGTTGCCTGCTGCTTTACTGCGTACCGCTTGAAACCTGTTCTTGTAGCCGCGTATCAGAAGTTGCCCTGGACCCAGCTCTTGATGCGATCGAGCAAGGCGGCCTTGGGCTCGTCGCTGCTGTAGCTGTCGCGGTTGCCGATGCCGGAGAACTGGATGCCGTCGGACTGCTTCTGCAATCCGTACTGCAATAGGCCGACACCGGTGGAATAGATCGGGTTGCGCACGACGTCGGTCAGGCCCTTGACACTGTGGGGCACGCCCAGGCGGACCGGCATGTGGAAAATTTCCTCGGCCAGCTCCACCGCGCCTTCCATCTTCGAGGTGCCGCCGGTGAGCACGATGCCCGCCGGGATCAGGTCTTCGTAGCCGCTGCGGCGCAGCTCGGCCTGGATCAGGGTGAACAGCTCGTCGTAGCGCGGCTCGACCACCTCGGCCAGGGCCTGGCGCGACAGCTCGCGCGGCGGACGGTCGCCGACGCTCGGCACCTTGATGGTTTCGCCGGCACCGGCCAGCTTGGCCAGGGCGCAGGCGTAGCGGATCTTGATCTCTTCGGCGTACTGGGTCGGAGTCCGCAGGGCCATGGCGATGTCGTTGGTCACCTGGTCGCCGGCGATCGGGATCACCGCGGTGTGGCGAATCGCGCCTTCGGTGAAGATCGCCATGTCGGTGGTACCGCCACCGATATCCACCAGGCACACGCCCAGTTCCTTCTCGTCGTCGGTGAGCACCGCATAGGCAGAGGCCAACTGCTCGAGGATGATGTCGTCGATTTCCAGGCCACAGCGACGTACGCACTTCTCGATGTTCTGCGCCGCGTTGACCGCGCAGGTCACCACGTGGACCTTGGCTTCCAGGCGCACGCCGGACATGCCCAGGGGCTCGCGCACGCCTTCCTGGTTATCGATCACGTAGTCCTGCGGCAGGGTGTGCAGGACCCGCTGGTCCGCCGGGATCGCTACCGCCTGGGCCGCGTCCAGGACTCGTTCCAGGTCCGCCGAGCTGACCTCGCGGTCGCGGATCGCCACGATGCCGTGGGAGTTCAGGCTGCGGATGTGATTGCCCGCCACGCCGACGAACGCCGAGTGGATGCGGCAGCCCGCCATCAGTTGCGCTTCTTCCACTGCCCGCTGGATCGACTGCACGGTGGACTCGATGTTCACCACCACGCCCTTCTTCAGGCCGCGGGACGGATGGGTACCGATACCGACGATTTCCAGCGAGCCATCGGCCGCGACTTCGCCCACCAGCGCCACCACCTTGGAGGTGCCGATATCCAGGCCGACGATCATTTTGCCGCTTTGCACATTTGCCATGGTCCTGCCTCTTCTTAATTCTTCGCGACGGCGGGCTGCGCCGTCGTGGGTGCCGCCGGATCGCGCCAGCCAACGGCCAGGCCGTTGGCGTAGCGCAAATCGATGCGCGCGATGTTCGTGATCTGTTCTTTCAGCGTTTTTTCATAAATGGCAATGAAGCGGCGCATCTTTTCCACCAGATGATCGCGACCCAGCAGCAACTCGATTCCCGGCCCGGCACTGCCGGCACCGGTGGTCAGAAACCAGCTGCCACGCTCGCGCAGTTCCAGACGGGCAATCGAGAAGCCCAGCGGCCGCAGCATCTGGCTCAACACCTGATACTGCTGCATCACTTGCTGCTGGGCCCGCTGCGGCCCGAACAATTGCGGCAAGTGCTCATAGTTCGCCAGTTCACGCGGGGTGAAGGCCTGGCCCTGGTTGTTCAACAGCGCCTCGTCGCCCCAGCGGGCCACGGGTAGTTGTTCTTCCAGGCGAATCACCACCTGGTCCGGCCACACCCGGCGTACCTCGGCATGGGCGATCCAGGGCATCTGCTCCAGTTCGGTGCGCATGCTCGCCAGGTCGATGGTGAAAAAGCTCGCCGCGACGTAAGGCGCGATTCGCTGCTGCACCGCCTGCTGGCTGATGTAGCTCAAGTCCCCCTGCACCGCGATCTTGGTGATCGGGCGGTCGGCATACGGCAAAAGACGCTGGGCGCCTTCGTAGGTGCCGAACCCCAATGCCACCAGCAGCACAGGCCAGAACAGGCTTTTCAGGAAGCCGAAGTTGGCTTTCGGCAGGCGCACCGACATCGGCTCTTTGGCCACCATCCGGCTGGCACCCCGCGGCACCGGCTTGCGGCCGGGTGCGGGTTGCTGATGACGAAGCGATGCGCCTTGCATGGACTTAACCTCGCGCCTCAAGACTGGCTGCCAGGATGGCCAACACCAGTTGCTGGAAATCCAGACCGGCCGCACGAGCGGCCATCGGCACCAGACTGTGGTCGGTCATGCCTGGAGCGGTGTTCACTTCCAGGAACCAGAACTGCCCCTGGGCATCCTGCATCACATCGGCACGCGCCCAACCGGCGATACCGAGCGCCTCACAGGCCTTGGCCGTGAGTTCCATGAGTTCCTGCTCTTTGTCGCTATCGAGGCCGCACGGGATCCGGTATTGGGTATCGGAAGCCAGGTACTTGGCGTCGTAGTCGTAGAACGTGTGGGGAGTGCCCAGGGCGATAGGTGGCAACACCTGGCCGCGCAGGGTCGCGATGGTGAACTCGGGACCCTGGATCCATTGCTCGACCAACACTTGCGAATCATAGGCACTGGCCGCCTTCCATGCCTCGATCAACTCGGAGCTGGTGGTCACCTTGGCCATACCGATACTGGAACCTTCATGGGCCGGTTTGACGATCAAAGGCATGCCCAGTTCCGCCGCCGCGCAAATACAGTCGCTTTCGGAGCTCAGTACCGCATGGCGTGGCGTCGGAATGCCCAGGCTGTGCCAGACCTGCTTGGTCCGCAGCTTGTCCATGGCCAGCGCCGAGGCGAGGATGCCGCTGCCGGTGTAGGGAATCCCCAGGCATTCCAGCAGGCCCTGCATGCTGCCGTCTTCACCGCCACGACCGTGGAGGATGATGAAGGCGCGATCGATCTTCTCGCTCAACAGGCGCTGCAGCAGGTCATCGCCGACGTCGATGCCGAAGGCATCCACACCGCCGCCCTGCAGGGCTTCGAGCACGGCCTTGCCGGACTTCAGCGACACTTCACGCTCGGCACTCTTGCCGCCATACAGCACGGCCACGCGACCGAAGTCGGCCGGAGGCACGGTGGAGAACAGCTTGGCGTAGGCAGCGGTCATTTCGACGCTCCCTTGCCAGCAGCCACGGCTCCGGCGAACAGTGGACTGTTGAGCAGCTTGGGCGCCAGACCGCCGATGTCGCCGGCCCCCTGGCACAACAGGATGTCGCCGGCACGCAGCAGCGGCTTGACCAGCGGCGCCAGGTCGACACCGCGTTCGATGTAGATCGGGTCCAGTTGGCCACGCTGGCGGATGCTGTGGCACAGCTGGCGGCTGTCGGCTCCGGGAATCGGCTCTTCACCGGCCGGATAGACTTCCATCAGCAGCAATACGTTGGCGTCGGTCAGCACCTGTACGAAATCGTCGTACAGGTCGCGGGTGCGGCTGTAGCGATGCGGCTGGTAGACCATCACCAGGCGGCGTTCCGGCCAGCCACCACGCACGGCCTTGATCACCGCGGCGACCTCGGTCGGGTGATGCCCGTAGTCGTCCACCAGCATCACGTTGCCACCTTCCACCGGCAGTTCGCCGTAGACCTGGAAGCGCCGGCCCACGCCCTGGAAGCCCGACAGGCCCTGGACAATGGCTTCGTCGCTGATGCCTTCGTCGGTGGCGATCGCGATCGTCGCCAGCGAGTTGAGCACGTTATGGTTGCCCGGCATGTTCACCGACACATCCAGTGGCTCGCGGTCGCGACGCAGCACGGTGAAGAAGGTCTGCATGCCTTGCTGGCGAACATTGATCGCGCGTACGTCGGCTTCTTCGCTGAAACCGTAGGTCACGGTCGGCCGCTTGACCTGCGGCAGGATCTCGCGCACCACAGGATCGTCCAGGCACATCACCGCCAGCCCGTAGAAAGGCAGGTTGTGCAGGAAGTCGACGAAGGTCTTCTTCAGCTTGTTGAAGTCACCGTCATAGGTCGCCATGTGGTCGGCGTCGATGTTGGTCACCACGGCCACCAGCGGTTGCAGGTGCAGGAAGCTGGCGTCGCTTTCATCGGCTTCGGCGATGAGGTAGCGGCTGGTACCCAGTTGCGCATTGGTGCCCGCGGCATTGAGCCGGCCACCGATGACGAAGGTCGGGTCCAGGCCGCCAGCGGCGAACACCGAGGCCAGCAGGCTGGTGGTGGTGGTCTTGCCATGGGTACCGGCCACGGCCACGCCGTGGCGATAGCGCATCAGCTCGGCGAGCATTTCCGCGCGCGGTACCACCGGCACGCGCCGCTCCAGGGCAGTGGCGACCTCCGGGTTGGAAGTGTTCACGGCGCTGGATACCACCAGCACGTCGGCATGGGCGGCGTTCTCGGCACGGTGGCCGATGAAGATCTGCGCCCCGAACGACTCCAGGCGCTCGGTAACGGCCGAGGCCTTGAGGTCGGAACCGGATACCTGGTACCCCAGGTTCAGCAGCACCTCGGCGATCCCGCACATGCCCACGCCGCCGATACCGACGAAGTGGATGCGGCGGATGCGGCGCATTTCCGGTTGCGGCATGGCTTTCTGGCTTTCAACCATGGGCCACCTCCAGGCAGATATTCACCACGTCCTGGGTCGCTTCGGGTTTGGCCAGGCGGCGTGCGGCACGGGCCATGTTGTCGAGTCGTTCTGGTTGCATCAAAACCTCTGTCAGGCGCGCGGCAAGGTCCGCAGCACCAGTCGTTCTTTGCGGCATCAGGAAGGCGGCGCCTTCACGAGCCAAATATTCGGCGTTGCGAGTCTGGTGGTCGTCGATCGCATGGGGCAAAGGCACCAGCATCGAGGGCAGACCGGCGGCAGCCAGTTCGCTGACGGTCAGCGCACCTGCGCGACAAACCACCAGGTCGGCCCAGCCATAGGCTTGGGCCATGTCTTTGATGAAGGGCTGCACCTGCGCCTCGACGCCAGCGGCGCGGTAACGCTCTGCAGTGACCTCATCGTGATTTTTGCCAGCCTGGTGGAACACCTCCGGGCGCAGCTCGGGGGCGACCTGTGCCAGGGCTTCCGGCAGCAGCTTGTTCAACGGCTCTGCGCCCAGACTTCCACCCAGGACCAGCAAACGTGCCTTGCGTCCGGCCAGGGCCTCGCGCGGTGCCTCGAGGAACAGCTCGGTGCGTACCGGATTGCCCGTGGTGCGGCGGCTACCGGAGGCCCCGAAGGTGTCCGGGAAAGCTTCGCAGACTCGGGCGGCCAACGGCACCAGCAGCCGATTGGCGGTACCGGCGACCGCGTTCTGCTCATGAACGATGACCGGCACCGAGGACAATTTGGCAGCCACTCCACCCGGCCCGGTCACATAACCACCAAAACCCAGCACGCAGACCGGCTTGAGCTGGCGCATGATCCGCCGCGCCTGGAGCACTGCCTTGAGCAGCACGAAAGGCGCCTTGAGCAACGACAGCTTGCTCTTGCCACGCAACCCGGTGACGTTGATCAGGTGCAGGGGCAGGCCCGCAGCCGGCACCAGGTCGTTCTCGATTCCCCGCGGGGTGCCCAGCCAGTGCACGCTGTAGCCGCGCGCCTGGAACTCCCTGGCACAAGCCAGCGCCGGGAACACGTGGCCACCGGTGCCGCCGGCCATGATCAGCACGTTAGCGCCCATGGGTCGGCTCCTCGGCAAAGTCACTTTCATTGAACTCCATCTCTTCGCTGCCCAGGTGGGTCCTGCTCTCCCATTCGATACGCAGCAACAAGCCCAGGCAGGCACAGCAGATCACCAGGGAACTGCCGCCATAACTGAGGAACGGCAGGGTCAGGCCCTTGGTCGGCAAGAGGCCGACGTTCACCCCGATGTTGATCAGGAACTGGCCGATCCACAGGAACGACAGGCCATAGGCGACGTAGGCGGCAAAGAACTGCCGGGCCTTCTCGGCCCACAAGCCGATGTACATGCCACGGATACAGACGAAGCCGAACAGCGCCACGGTGCATAGCGAGCCCACCGCCCCCAGTTCCTCGGCCAGCACCGAGAACACGAAGTCGGTATGGGCCTCTGGCAGGTAGAACTGCTTCTGTACGCTGTTGCCCAGGCCAACGCCCAGCCACTCACCGCGGCCAAAGGCGATCAGCGCCTGGGACAGCTGGTAGCCGGCGCCGAACTGGTCGGCCCAGGGGTCGGCGAAGTTGGTCAGGCGCGCCATCCGGTACGGCTGCATCTGGATCAGCAACACCACCGCCGCCACCGCCAGCACCACCATCAGGGAGAAGCGGAACAACCCGACGCCCCCAAGGAACAGCATCGCCGCAGCCGCGCCCATCATTACTACCGTGGCGCCGAAGTCGGGCTCCATCAGCAGCAGGCCGGCCATCGGCAACAACACGATGAATGGCTTGAAGAAACCCATCCAGCTTTCGCGTACTTCCTTCTGCCGCCGCACCAGGTAGCCGGCGAGATAGATCACCACGAACACCTTGGCGATCTCGGAAGGCTGGACGTTGAAGAAGCTGAAGCCGATCCAGCGCATCGAACCGTTCACCTCACGACCGATGCCCGGGACGATCACCATCACCAGCAGGCCGAAGGCGCCGATCAGCATCATCCAGCCCAGGCGCTGCCAGGTGGCGATCGGGATCATCATGGTCACGATGCACGCGCCCAGGCCCAGCAGGATGTAGATCAGGTGCCGGATCATGTAGTACAGCGCGCTGCCGGACTGGGCCGCGGCCACTTCGGTAGACGCCGAGGCGATCATGATCAGCCCGAGGCCGAGCAGCGTCAGGCAGCCGGCGAGCATCGGGAAGTCGAGGTCGACGCCGCGTCCGGTGATGATCGGCGATGGATACGGCTTGATGATGTTCCTCAGGTTCATGCCAGCTCCTCCACGATGCGGACGAACTGGTGACCACGGTCTTCGTAGTTCTTGAACATGTCGAAACTGGCGCAGGCAGGCGACAACAGCACCACATCGCCCGCTTGGGCAACGGCTCGGCACTGGGCCACCGCGTCAGGCAGCGAAGCGGCGCGGATCAGCGGCACACCATCGCCAATGGCCTGGCCGATCTGCTCGGAGTCCCGGCCCATCAGGACCACGGCACGGCAGTTGGCCGCCACTGGATCACGCAGGTCCTTGAAGTCGGCACCCTTGCCGTCGCCACCGGCGATCAGCACGATCTTGCCGCTGATGTCGGCGCCCAGGCCTTCGATGGCGGCCAGGGCGGCCCCCACGTTAGTGGCCTTGGAATCGTTGTAGTAACCCACGTCATCCAGGTCACGTACCCACTGGCAGCGATGCTCCAGCCCGGCGAAATTGCGCAGCGCCGCGAGCATGGCATCGAACGGCAGGCCCACCGCATGTCCCAGGGCCAGGGCCGCCAGGGCGTTGGACTGGTTATGGGCACCACGGACCTTCAGCTCGCGCACCGGCATCAGGTTCTGGAATTCGAAAGCCAGGTACTTCTCGCCATTCTCCTCACGCAGGCCGAAGGCCTTGAAGTCCGGCGCACCCAGGCCAAAGCTCCAGCACGGCAGCCCCTCACCCACCAGCGGCCGGGTCAGGGCGTCCTGGCGGTTGAACACCACTTGCCGGGCACCGCGGAAAATCCGGTGCTTGGCCAGGTGGTAGGCCGGCAGGCCGCTGTAGCGGTCCATATGGTCTTCGCTGATGTTCAGCACGGTGGCCACTTCGGCACCGAGCTGGTCGGTGGTTTCCAGCTGGAAGCTGGACAGCTCGAGGACGTAGAGCTCGACGTCATCACCAAGCAGGTCCAGTGCCGGGGTCCCGAGGTTACCGCCCACGGCGACGCGCTTGCCGGCAGCGGCAGCCATCTCGCCCACCAGGGTGGTCACGGTGCTCTTGGCATTGGAGCCGCTGATGGCGACGATCGGCGCCTTCGCGTTACGCGCGAACAGTTCGATGTCGCCGGACAGTTTCACCCCACGCGCGGCGGCAGCCTGCAGGGCCGGAGTCGCCAGGGCCAGGCCGGGACTCACGTAGAGCTCGTCGGCACGGCACAGGAAGTCGACGTCCAGCTCGCCACAACGCACTTCCACCTGTGGATAGTCACGGCGCAGCGTGGCCAGCTCCGGTGGATTTTCCCGCGTGTCGGCCACCGCAAAAGCAACGCCCCGGCTCGCCAGGAAGCGAACCAGGGACATGCCGCTCTTGCCGAGGCCGACAACGATGCGGAAGTGGTCGGAAGCGATCAGGGACACTCGTTCTACCTCAGCTTCAGGGTTGCAAGGCCGATCAGCACGAGAATCACGGTGATGATCCAGAAACGGACGATCACACGTGGCTCAGGCCAGCCCTTGAGTTCAAAGTGGTGGTGGATCGGCGCCATGCGGAACACCCGCTTGCCGGTCAGCTTGAACGAAGCGACCTGGATCACCACCGACAGGGTTTCCATCACGAACACGCCGCCCATGATGAACAGCACGATTTCCTGGCGCACGATCACCGCGATGGTGCCCAGGGCCGCACCCAGCGCCAGGGCGCCGACGTCGCCCATGAACACCTGGGCCGGATAAGTGTTGAACCACAGGAAGCCCAGGCCCGCACCGATCAGCGCGCCGCAGAACACGATCAGTTCACCTGCGCCCGGCACGTAGGGAATCAGCAGGTATTCGGCGAACTTCACGTTACCCGACAGGTAGCAGAAGATCCCCAATGCCCCGCCGACCATCACCGTCGGCATGATCGCCAGGCCATCGAGGCCGTCGGTCAGGTTGACTGCGTTGCTCGAGCCGACGATGACGAAATAGGTCAGGACCACGAAGCCGGCTCCCAGGGGAATGCTCACGTCCTTGAGCATCGGGATCAGCAGGGTGGTATCCACCGGGCTTTGCGCGGTCATGTAAAGGAAGATCGCCGCGCCCAGGCCGAACACTGACTGCCAGAAGTACTTCCAGCGGCTCGGCAGGCCCCGGGAGTTCTTCTCGATCACCTTGCGGTAGTCGTCGACCCAGCCGATGGCACCGAAAGCCAGGGTCACCAGCAGCACGACCCAGACATAGTGGTTGCGCAGGTCGGCCCAGAGCAGGGTGCTGACACCGATGGCCGAGAGGATCAAGGCGCCGCCCATGGTCGGCGTACCGGATTTGGACAAGTGCGATTGCGGGCCATCGTTACGTACGGCCTGGCCAATCTGCCGATTCTGCAGAGTACGGATCATCCACGGACCCAGGCACAGTGCCAAAGACAAGGCGGTCAGCACCCCGAGGATCCCGCGCAGGGTCAGGTACTGGAAGACCGCGAAGCCTTTGTAGAACTGTTGCAGGTACTCCGCTAGCAGCAGCAGCATTAATGTTTCACTCCGTCTTTTTCTTGAAGATGGGAGCCACACAGGGCCGCAACGATGTTTTCCATCGCCGCGCTGCGCGATCCCTTGATCAAAATGGTGGTGTTTGGATCTTGCTCGACGTCCAGGGCGGCAATCAGTTCAGCCTGGCTGGCGAAGTGGCGCGCGTGCGCGCCAAAGGCAGTGACGGCATGGGCCATCATCGGGCCTACGGCGTAGAGGGCCGAAACCTTGCCAGCGGCATATGCACCTACGTCGCGGTGCCCCTGCTCCGCCCAATCGCCCAACTCGCCGATGTCTCCGAGCACCAGGACGGTGCGACCGGAAAAGCCGGCGAGTATATCAACGGCGGCGCACATTGAGGTGGGGTTTGCGTTGTAAGTGTCATCGATCACCCGCATGCCATTCCTGGCCAGCTGGGCGACAGTACGTCCCTTGACCGGCTGCACCGCGTTCAGGCCAGTGGCGATGCCGAACAACGACACGCCCATGGCGTGGGCAGCCGCAGCAGCAGCCAGGGCGTTGGCGACGTTATGGGTGCCCAGCAGGTTCAGTTGGACCTGCTCGGTGCCCTTGGGGCTATGCAGGGTGAAGGACGGGCAGCCACGGGCATCGCGTCCGATATCGGAGGCGTAGAAATCCGCTGCGCTGTCGGTCAGGGCGAAACTCAGTACCTGGCGCCCGGCGGCGCGGGCCTTCCAGATCGAAAATGCCTTGTCATCCAGGTTCAGCACGGCAATTCCGGAAGCATCCAGCCCTTCCAGGATCTCGCCCTTGGCCTCGACGATTTTCTCCGGACCACCGAACTCGCCGACGTGGGCGGTACCGGCGTTGTTGAGGATCGCCACCTGGGGATGGGTCATCGCCACGGTGTAGGCGATTTCACCAATCCGCGAGGCACCCAGCTCGATCACCGCGGCGCTGTGCTCCGGAGCCAGCTCCAGCAGGGTCAGGGGCGCGCCCAGGTCGTTGTTCAGGTTGCCGCGGGTGGCGAGCACCGGTCCGCGGGTACGCAGGATGCTCGCCAGCATCTCCTTGACCGTGGTCTTGCCACTGGAGCCGGTAACGGCCGCCACTGGATGGGTGAAGGCGCCACGGTTCAGCGCCCCCAGCTGGCCCAGCGCCAGGCGCGTGTCCTTGACCAGCAGCTGCGGCAGCGTGCTGTCGGGAATCTCACGCTCTACCAGCGCAGCCACCGCGCCCTTGCCGGCCACCTCGTTCAGGTAATCATGACCATCGAAGCGCGGACCGGTGAGCGCCACGAACAACTGGCCCGGCTGGATCGCCCGACTATCGATGCTCACGCCACTAAAACGGGCATCGCCCGCGATCAGGCGGGCGTTCAACGGAGCGGCTACTTCACTGAGCTTCAGGGGCTTAAGCACTGGCCACCTCCCACGCCGCCAAGGCCTTGCCCGCCTCGACGAGATCGGAGAAGGCATGGCGTTGACCGTTGATTTCCTGGTAATCCTCATGCCCCTTGCCGGCCAGTACCACCACGTCATCAGCCGAGGCGGACGCGATCAGGCGGGCGATGGCAGGTCCACGGCCAGCGATGAATTCGACCTGGTCCGCGTTCAGGAAGCCGGCGCGGATATCGGCGAAAATCTGCGCGGGGTCTTCAGTACGCGGGTTGTCGTCGGTGACCAGCACGCCATCGGCCAGGCGCTCGACCACCTCGGCCATCAGGGGCCGCTTGCCGCGGTCGCGATCACCACCACAACCGAACAGGCACAGCAGGCGCCCCTTGGCATGGGGCCGCAGGGCCAGCAAAACTTTCTCCAGGGCATCCGGGGTATGGGCGTAGTCGACCACGACCAATGGCTGGCGACCGCCGCCCAGGCGCTGCATGCGCCCGGCCGGGCCTTCCAGCTTGGGCAGGACCGCGAGAATCTCGTCCAGCGCATATTCCAGGCCCAGCAAGGCGCCCACTGCGGCCAGCAGGTTGCTCAGGTTGAAGCGCCCCAACAGGCTGCTGCGCAGGTGATGTTCACCTTGCGGCGTCACCAGGGTCGCGCGCACGCCGTCGTCATCGAAGCGAGCTTCGCGGCAATACAAATAGGCGCCGGCATCTTCCTGGCTGTAGGTAATCAGCCGCGACTCGTGGGCCTCGGCTGCCAGCTTGCGGCCAAAATCGTCGTCGAGGTTGATTACCCGGCAACGCAGGTCGGTCCAGTTGAACAGTTTGGCCTTGGCCTCGCCGTAGGCCTGCATGGTTCCGTGATAATCCAGATGGTCACGGGACAGGTTGGTCAGCACCGCGACGTCGAAGGCCAGGGCGGTTACACGGCCCTGATCCAGGCCATGGGAAGAAACCTCCATGGCCACGGCCTTGGCGCCGGCACTCTTCAAGTCGGCCAGGGCCGCCTGGACAGCGATAGGGTTCGGCGTGGTGTGCAGGCCACTTTGCAGCGCGCCATGGAAGCCGGTTCCCAAGGTGCCCACCAGGCCACAACGCTGGCCAAGCAGATCCAGGGCCTGGGCCACTAACTGGGTCACGCTGGTCTTGCCATTGGTGCCTGTCACGCCCACCAGGTTCAGTTGACGACTCGGCTCGCCATAGAAGCGCCCGGCGATGTCCGACAGTTGCGCAGCCAGACCCTTGACCGGGATCAGCGGAACGTCGGTCAGCGGCAGCACTGTGGCGCCTTCCACTTCATAGGCCACTGCCGCCGCACCACGCCGCAGCGCATCGGCGATGTGTTCACGACCGTCGAACCTGGCGCCCGGCACGGCCAGGAACAGATCACCGGCACGTACATTACGGCTGTCCAGGGTCAGTTCGCGGATCAGCAAGTCACGACCGGCGTGGGCAAAAATCTTGTTCAGGCTAAGGGACATCAGCCGCGCCCTCCATTGGCTCGTACAGGGGTGCCGGTGGCATTGGCCTGTTGCGTGGTCGGCAGGTTATCCGGGGTGATGTTCATCAGGCGCAGCGTGCCGGACATCACTTTGCTGAATACCGGGGCCGACACCAGGCCACCGAAGTAACCGGCCTTGCTCGGCTCGTCGATCACCACCACGATGGCGTAGCGCGGATCGCTCATGGGACCGAAGCCGGCGAACAGCGAGCGGTAGGAGTTCTCGGCGTAGCCCTTGGTGCCCACCGAAGTCTTGCGCGCGGTACCACTCTTGCCGGCAACGTGATACGCCGGGACCTGGGCACGGAACACCCCGCGCGGGGCCTCGATCACTTGCTGGAGCATGCCCTGCATGGTCTTGGCGACCTTCTCCGGGATCACCTGGGCAGTTTGTGGCGCCTTGTCGGATTTGATCAGCGTCAGCGGGGCGATGCGCCCGTTGTTGGCCAGGGCGGAGAATGCGTGCACCAACTGGATCGCGGTCACCGAGATGCCGTAGCCATATGACAGCGTCGCGGTCTCGGCCTTGCGCCACTCCCTGTAGTTGGGGAGGTTGCCAACGCGCTCACCTGGGAAACCCAGGCCGGTGTCCTGGCCGAGGCCGATCTTCTGCGCCAGGCGGAAGATGGTTTCGCCGCCGATGTCGAAGGCGATCTTGCTCATGCCAACGTTACTGGAATTGATCAGGATGCCGGTCAGGTCGAGGATCGGACCTTCAGTCTTGGATACGTCACGAATGGTGTACTTGCCCAACTGCAGGGTGCCCGGATAGACCTCGACGGTATCGCTGGGCTTCCAGCGCCCGGTCTCCAGAGCGGCGCTCATGGAGATGGCCTTCATGGTCGAGCCAGGCTCGAAGACGTCGATCATCGCCCGGTTGCGCATCATCGCCGGCTGCAGGTTGCGGCGGTTGTTGGGGTTGTAGGTCGGCTGGTTGACCATGGCCAGGATCTCGCCGGTCTTGACGTCCATGATCACCAGGCTGCCGGCCTTGGCGCCGTTTTCGACGATGGCGTTGCGCAGCTCGCGATTGGCCAGGTACTGCAGGCGCAGGTCGATGGACAACGCCAAGGGCTTGCCGGCCTTGGCGTTCTTGGTGACTTGTACATCCTTGATCAGCCGGCCGCGCCGGTCCTTGATCACCTGACGCTTGCCCGGCACCCCGGCCAGCCATTCGTCATAGGCCAACTCGACGCCTTCGCGTCCACGGTCGTCGATATCGGTGAAACCCACCATGTGCGCGGTCACTTCGCCGGCCGGATAGAAGCGCCGGAACTCCTCGATGCCGTAGACACCCGGGACCTTGAGATCGAGCACCGCCTGGCCCTGCTCCGGGGTCAGGCCCCGCACCAGGTAGATGAATTCCTTGTTGGCCTGGGCCTCGAGGCGTTCGGTCAGGACCTTGGGATCCTGGCCCAGCGCCATGGCCAGGGCTGGCCAACGGTCCTTGGCCAATTGCATTTCCTTGGCATTGGCCCAGAGAGTGGTCACCGGGGTACTCACCGCCAGCGGCTCGCCGTTGCGATCGGTGATCAGCCCACGGTGCGCAGGAATCGGAATATGCCGCACGCTACGAGCGTCACCCTGCCCCTTGAGGAAGTCACGATCGACCACCTGCAGGTCGATGATGCGCCAGGCGATCGCCGACACCATGACAGCAAGCAAGCCCAGCACCACGCGGAAACGCCAAGGATAAAGAGCACCGTCGAGTTTCATGGCGCCACCATTCGGACTTCGGCTGCGCCGGGGATGTGCATCTTCAGTTGTTCGGTGGCCAGCACTTCGATCCGGCTATGGGCGGTCCAGGTACTTTGCTCCAGGATCAATCGACCCCATTCGGCCTGGGCCTTGTCGCGCACGCTCAACTCGCCGTACAGCGTATTGAGCAGTTGACGGTTCCAGTGGGCGCTGTAGGACACCGCGATCGCGGAAACCAAAACGCCGATGAACAGCAGAAGCATGAAGAAGCTTCCGCCTGGAAGTGGCTTGGCGAAAAGCTTGCTCACCGAAGCTTCTCCGCGACACGCATGACGGCACTACGGGCACGGGGATTGGCTTTGAGCTCGGCTTCGGAAGCGAACTGCGCTTTGCCGTGGATCTTGATTTTTGGCTGGAAAGCTTCGAAGCGCACTGGCAGGTTGCGCGGCAGGTTGTCGGCTTCACCCTTGGCCAGGCGACGCATGAACAGCTTGACGATGCGGTCCTCCAACGAGTGGAAGCTGATCACCACCAGACGCCCGCCGATTTCCAGGGACTCCAGCGCAGCTTCCAGGCCGGCCTCGAGGTCGCCCAGTTCGTTGTTCACGTGGATGCGCAGGCCCTGGAACGCCCGGGTCGCCGGGTTCTTGCCCTTCTCCCAGGCAGGGTTGGCCACCTTGAGCACTTCGGCCAGGTCGGCCGTGCGTTCAAAAGGCTGGACTTCGCGGCGCTCGACCACGGCTCGGGCCATGCGGCCGGAGAAACGCTCTTCGCCGTACTCCTTGAATACCCGGGCGATCTCTTCTACCGGGGCGGTGGCGATGAACTGGGCAGCGCTGATGCCTCGGCTCGGATCCATGCGCATGTCCAATGGACCGTCATTGAGAAAACTGAAGCCGCGCTCAGGGTCATCCAGTTGCGGCGAGGACACGCCCAGGTCCAGCAGCACGCCACTGACCTTGCCATCCAGCCCACGTCCAGCGACCTCGGAACCCAGCTCGGCAAAACTACGCTGTACAACGACAAAGCGGCCGTCTTCGGCCGCTAGCGCTTGCCCGGTGGCAATCGCTTGGGGGTCCTTGTCGAATCCGAGGAGCCGCCCACCTGGCCCGAGCTTGCTGAGAATCAGCCGGCTGTGGCCCCCGCGCCCGAATGTGCCATCCAGATAGCAGCCATCAGGACGTACCGCGAGAGCCTCGACGGCTTCGTCAAGCAGTACGGTGATGTGGTTAAAACCGCTATCAATAGTCACAGGATCAAATCACGCAGTTCATCGGGCATGGCGCCCGGTTGTTGAATAGCTGCCAGGTCAGCTGCAGAAACAGCGTTCCAGGCATCCTCGTCCCACAGTTGGAACTTGTTCAGTTGGCCCACCAGCATCGCGCGCTTATCCAACTTGGCATATTCACGCAGGCGCGGCGGCACCAGAAAACGACCACTACCGTCGAGTTCGAGATCGACGGCATTACCAATCAGCAAACGCTGCAGCCGGCGGTTCTCTTCGCGTAGAGAAGGCAAGGCACGCAGCTTGGTTTCTATCAGCTCCCACTCGTCGAGGGGGTAGACGCACAAACAAGGATCAACGGCGTCGATGGTGACGATCAGCTGTCCGGAACTTCGCGAAACGAGCTCGTCACGATACCGGCTGGGCATGGCTAGCCGGCCTTTGGCATCGAGACTGATAGCGTTGGCTCCGCGAAACACGTCAGCGTTTCTCCAAATTTTAGCGTTTTGCGTTCAAAAAACCCACTTTGTGCCACTTTCCGCCACTTGCGCACACTATAGGAATGCGCCCACACCACCGTCAAGGCACGCGGCGACGGAAAACCCTTATAGAACGGAGATTTAGGAGGCTTAACGGAGGGGTAACGAGAATTCGAGAGACATTTCACGACATCAACTTCATACCGCTCAGAAAGCTGCGTCGCGAAGTTAAAGTAATTTATTAAGAGTAAGATTTTTTCGGTATTACAAAAACGCTTCTGCTATTGAATCAAGCAGGGAAGGAAGGGGGTGGAGAGTCGATCTGTAAGCCGGGTTCTGTCGAGGACAGTCATTCCTCTACGATGGCCATCACTGGACATCTTTAGCAACCTACCCGGTTCCAGCGCGGGCCACGCCTTGGAACCCTATTTGGTCTTGCTCCGAGTGGGGTTTACCTAGCCACGAACTGTTACCAGACGTGCGGTGCGCTCTTACCGCACCTTTTCACCCTTACCGGCACCGAAGTGCTTAGGCGGTTATTTTCTGTGGCACTTTCCGTAGGCTCACGCCCCCCAGGCATTACCTGGCACTCCGCCCTATGGAGCCCGGACTTTCCTCCCCCCTCTAATTTTCATAGAGGGCAGCGACTGTCCAATCGACTCTCCGCCGCGCAGGTTAACGGCAGAGCGGTCTCAGGACAAGCGATAAAAGCCTTTGGCCACCCTGCTCCGCTATTTATTGCTCTTTCTGTTTTTCCAGGGCGAGCTGATACAACACGTTCTTGCGCTCGCCAGTGATCTCTGCAGCCAGTGCCGCCGCTCTTTTGAGCGGCATCTCCTTGAGCAACAGGTCGAGAATTCGCATCGTCTCGCTGCTGATGGCCTCACCACCCTGCGGAGCAGTCCATCCCGCCACCAAAACCACACACTCCCCACGCTGCTGGTTGGAATCGGATTCGACGAACTGACGCAATTCGACCAACGGCAACCCCTTGAGGGTCTCGAAAGCCTTGGTCAGCTCGCGAGCCAGCAACGCCGGGCGATCACCACCGAACACCGCCTCCATATCCTGCAGGCATTCGAGAATGCGATGGGGGGCCTCATAGAAAATCAGCGTACGCGGCTCTTCACGGACCTGCTCCAGGCGCGCTCGGCGCCCACTGGCCTTGGCCGGCAGGAAACCCTCGAAGATGAAACGATCCGAGGGCAGTCCTGCGGCGGACAGCGCCGCTATCAGCGCACACGCCCCCGGCACCGGGACGACATTGATTCCCGCGGCCCGGGCTTGGCGCACCAGGTGATAGCCGGGGTCGGAGATCAGCGGCGTGCCGGCATCGGAAATAAGCGCGACATCATCACCCGCCAGTAGACGAGTAATGAAACGACTACCCTCATCACGCTCATTGTGCTCGTGACAAGCAGCCAAGGGGGTAGAAATGCCAAAGTGCTGCATCAGGCGCTGGGAGTGCCGGGTATCCTCAGCGGCAATCAGGGACACCTCGCGCAACAACTTCAAGGCCCGGGCACTTATATCGTCCAGGTTGCCGATAGGCGTCGCCACTACATAAAGCGAGCCGGCAACGGAATTCATGGAACCTGGAGCAGTCAAAGCGCACACCTCGCGATCAGCAAAAGCGCCATTGTACGCACTGGCAGCTGATCAATGCGTATCGTGTTCACTCAAGTGCACCTGACACAGCAACATCTGCATTCGCTAAATAGATGGTTTATCGCCAGTAACATCGCGCCCCGGCCAGTGCTTGGGTACAATTCAACGTTCATTTGATCGAGTATCAGGAACACTTACATGATCGCTTGCCTGCGGCTGTTTATCGCCCTCTGCCTGGCTACCCTTCTGGTGGCTTGCGCCAGCTCGCCCTCCTCCAGCCTTGGCGAACTCCCACGGACACCGGATGCCAGCATCGAGCAACTGCTCGAAGAGGCCGCCACCAGCAAAAACCCCGACAAAGCCGCCCTATTACGCCTGAGCGCCGCCGACCTGGCCTACCGCCAAGGCAATGCCGGACGCGCCGGACAGATCCTGCAGCAAGTCCAACTGGACCAGCTCAAGCCTGCCCAGCAGATTTTCGCCAGTACCCTGGCGGCGGAACTGGCCATGACGCGCAACCAGCCCAAGGCTGCGTTGACGGCCCTGGGCCATCCGAGCCTGCAACACCTTGGCGAGCTTCCCGCCGCCCAGCAGGTACGCACCCTGAGCGTCCACGCCCGCGCCCTGGAGGCCGATGGCCAGACCCTGGCGGCAGCCAAGGAGCGGATTACCCTGGCCCCCCTGCTCAAGGATGACGCTGCGGCTAAGAACCACGAAGCCATCTGGTCCCTGATCGCCGCCCTGCCTACCGACCAACTGCAACCTGCCGGAAACGACGACCTGAGCGGCTGGCTGAGCCTGGCCCTGGCAATCAAGACCGCAGGCACCCTGGAACAGCAGCAAGCTGCCATCGACAACTGGCGCGCCCAGAATCCGAAACACCCAGCAGCGGTTCAATTACCACAACCATTGGTCAAGCTCAAGGAACTGGCCAGCCAGCCCGTTTCGAAAATCGCCCTGCTGCTACCGCAGGAAGGCCCGCTGGCAGCAGTTTCCAAGGCCCTGCGCGAAGGTTTCATGGCCGCCCACTACCAGGCACAACAAGCCGGACAAAAACCACCCAGCATCGAGTTCTATGACAGCTCGCGCCTGAAGTCCCTGGATGAGTTCTATCGCAAGGCCCAAGCCGACGGCGTACAACTGGTGGTCGGCCCCCTGGAAAAACCACTAGTCAAGCAACTGGCCGCCAGCCCACAACTGCCCATCACCACTCTGGCCCTGAACTACAGCGAAGGCGAACAAGCTCCCGCACAGCTGTTCCAATTCGGCCTTGCCGCCGAAGATGAAGCTCGCGAAGCTTCTCGGCGTGCCCGCGCCGACGGCCTGCATCGCGCCGCGGCACTGGTACCCAAGAGCGAATGGGGCGATCGTGTATTCAAGGCTTTCCGCCAGGACTGGGAAAGCAACGGCGGCAGCGTACTGGCCATCGAGCGAATCGATCAACCTGTAGCCCTGGCCCAGCAAATTGCCAACCTGTTTCAGTTGCGCCAAAGCGAAGCTCGCGCCAAGAGCCTGCAGAGCACCGTTGGCAGCCAGGTGGCTGCCCAGCCGTCGCGTCGCCAGGATATCGAGTTCATTTTCCTCGCATCCACTCCGCAACAGGCCCAGCAGATCAAGCCGACCTTGAATTTCCAGTACGCCGGTGACGTTCCTGTCTACGCCATCTCCAACGTCTTCAGCGCCAGTGGCGACCAGAACCAGTACAACGACATGAACGGCATCATGTTCTGCGAGACGCCATGGCTGCTGGACGCAAACGGCACAATGCGGCGCCAGGTCACCGCCCAATGGCCGCAGGCCGGCGGCAGCCTTGGCCGCCTGTACGCCATGGGTGTCGACGCCTACCACCTGGCCCCGCGCCTGGGCCAGCTCAAGGCCTTGCCTGATACCCGCATCGACGGTGAGTCCGGCAGCCTGGGCATGGCCGCCGGCCAGCGGATCGAGCGCCAACTGCCATGGGCCAAGTTCGTCAGCGGCCAGGTCACTCGCCTGCCCGATACTCCGCGCTGATGCACCCCGGATCACGCCAGCAAAGCGGAAGAGATGCCGAAAGCCTTGCGCTTCGGCATCTCCAACAGCAGGGCCTGCGCCTGGTGGCGCAGAACTGGCTGTGCAAGCGCGGCGAGCTTGATCTGGTCATGCTTGACGGCGATACAGTAGTATTCGTCGAAGTCCGCTACAGACAACACACACAATGGGGTGGCGCTCTGGGCAGTATCGATGGGCGCAAACGCCAAAAACTGATCCTTGCCGCGCAGTTCTTTCTGCAAAGCGAATCACGTTGGTCCAACCACCCCTGTCGCTTCGACGTGGTCGCCATTGACGGCACCCCGGGCCCCCAGGCCCAGTTGAACTGGCTACGCAACGCCTTTGACGGCTGAAAGACGCCTGCAGGCCGCGCCACTTCCACCCAATTTCTTTGCTCTTTGCACTGCGGGCTGCACATTCACGTGCCACCAAGCCCAGCTACTTAAGGTCACACAGATGGACATGCAATCCCGAATTCGCCAGCTTTTCCAGGCCAGCATCAACACCAAGCAACAGGCGATGGACGTACTTGCACCGCACATCGAGCAAGCCAGCCAGGTCATGGTCAACGCCCTGCTCAACGAAGGAAAGATGCTTGCCTGTGGCAATGGCGGCTCAGCCGGCGACGCCCAGCACTTCTCCTCGGAGCTGCTCAATCGTTTCGAGCGTGAGCGGCCCAGCCTGCCTGCCATAGCACTGACCACCGACAGCTCGACCATCACCTCGATCGCCAACGACTACAGCTACAACGAAGTCTTCTCCAAGCAGATCCGCGCCTTGGGCCAACCTGGCGACGTTCTGCTGGCCATCTCCACCAGCGGCAACTCGGCGAACATCATCCAGGCGATCCAGGCCGCACATGATCGCGAAATGATTGTCGTAGCATTGACCGGTCGCGACGGCGGTGGCATGGCCTCCCTGCTACTGCCTGAAGACGTGGAGATTCGTGTACCGGCCACCGTTACCGCACGCATCCAAGAAGTCCACCTGCTGGCGATCCACTGCCTCTGCGACCTGATCGACAGCCAATTGTTCGGGAGTGAAGAATGACCCCTAATCGCCTCGGCCTCCTGGCCCTGACCCTGTGCCTGAGCCTCACTGGCTGCAGCTCGGTGATTACCGCCACCCGCGACAAACCCATCGACGACGACCGCGGCACCCGCACCTTCGGCAGCAAGATCGACGACTCCCTGATCGAAACCAAGGTCGCCGTGAACGTCGCCAAGGCCAACCCGGACCTGGAAAACAACTCGCACATCGTGGTTACCAGCTTCAACGGCGTAGTGCTGCTGGCCGGCCAGACCCCGCGCCCGGACCTCAAGGCAACGGCCGAACAAGCCGCCAGCGAAGTACAGCGCGTCAAGAAGGTGCACAACGAGCTGCAAGTACTGCCTCCTTCCGGGTTCCTGGCCCGACAGAACGACAGCTGGCTGACCACCAAGATCAAGACCCAGATGCTCGCCGATGCCAACGTCCCAGCCTCACGTATCAAGGTGGTGACCGAGAACGGCATCGTCTACATGCTGGGATTGCTGACCAAACAGGAAGCGGCCCAGGCAACGAACCTCGTGCAGGGCGTCTCGGGCGTACAGAAAATCGTCAAGCTGTTCGAGTACATCGACTAAGCCTGCCCACAGGCACAAAAAAGGCGATCCCCTCGGATCGCCTTTTTTATTACTTGACCACCTTCAAGCTTGGCCTGCCACTTGGGCGCGGCGGCTCACTGTCTGGCGGCGGCATATCGTCATCCGGCTCGACATCCTCCTCGTCATCCAGAGGAGACTCCAGGTCGAAAACCATGCCTTGGCCATTCTCCCGAGCATAGATTCCCAGAATCGCGCCAACCGGCACAAACAAGCTATGAGGCACGCCACCAAAGCGCCCTTCAAAGGTGACTGCGTCGTTATCCATATGCAGATGACGCACGGCACTGGGAGAAATATTCAGGACGATCTGTCCATCACTGGCAAACCCCTGAGGCACCTGCACCGCTGGATAATCGGAGTTGACCAGCAAATGCGGGGTGCAATCATTGTCCACAATCCACTCATAGAGCGCGCGGACCAGATAAGGTCGACTGGAGTTCATAACGGCTCCTTAAGCCTTAGCGCATGTCGCGTTCGACACCAGACAGACTTGCCTGGAAAGCCTCACGCGCAAATTGGCGCTCCATATAATCGAGCAACGGCTTGGCTTGCCGCGGCAGTTCAATACCCAGGACCGGCAACCTCCAGAGTATGGGCAGTAGGCAGCAATCCACCAGGCTTTGTTCCTCGCTGAGGAAGAACGGCTTGTCGGCGAACAGCGGTGAAACACCGGTCAGGCTTTCTCGCAGCTCCTTGCGCGCCTGCGCACGCACCGCTTCCTTGGTCCGCGAATCGAGTATCAGATCCACGTGCCCGCACCAGTCACGCTGGATCCGATGCATCAGCAAGCGACTGTTGGCTCGAGCTACAGGATAGACCGGCAGCAATGGTGGATGTGGATAACGCTCATCCAGGTATTCCATCACTACGCTCGACTCCCACAGCGCAAGATCACGATCGACCAGCGTAGGCAAGCTCCCGTAGGGATTCACTTCGATCAGCTTCGGCGGCTGACGGCCCGCCTCCACACTGATGATCTCGGCGCTGACACCTTTCTCCGCAAGTACAATGCGCACCCGATGGGAATAGTGGTCGGCGGGGTCGGAGTAACAGGCCAACCGATTGGTCACGCCCATGGCGATCCTCCTCGCGTGTTGAAATTATCGAAAGCAGAAAAAACGAACGCGCCCTGAGGGCGCCTCTGGTAACCCCCGAATGATACAGGGTTGTTACAGCTTCAGAGACGCCCTTGGGCGCGCACGTTCAACAACTGATGCTTAAAACGCTATCAATGCACATCTTTCCAGTATTCGCGCTTGAGCAAATAGGCGAATACGAAGAAGAAGGCCAGGTACAACAGCACGTAGGTACCGATACGCTGGTGCTGCAGCTTGACCGGGTTGGCCGAGTAGGCCAGGAAAGTCACCAGGTTCTTGACCTTCTCATCGAATTGCGCCTCGTTGAGGGTCCCGGTGTTTTCCTTGACGGTCAACTGATCGCAAGCCTCGTGGGTCAGCGGAGTGCCGGTCAGCGGGTCGAACTGCTTCTTGCCGTCTTCGACAATCTGCACCTGCTTGCAACCGATCACCTGACGACCCTGAAGTCCGACTAGAACGTTAGGCATGCCCACGTTGGGGAATACCTTGTTGTTCACACCCCAGGGGCGTGTTGGGTCTTCGTAGAAGGACTTCAGGTAGCCATACAGCCAATCGGTACCACGAACACGAGCCACCAGGGTCAGGTCTGGCGGAGCAGCACCGAACCAGGTCTTGGCGTCGGCTGGCTGCATCCCGATGTTCATGTGGTCACCGATCTTCGCACCGGTGAAGACCAGCTTGCTCATCATCAGGTCATGAGGGATGCCAAGGTCATCGGCAACCCGCTCGTACCGCTGGAACTTGGCGCTGTGGCAGCCCATGCAATAGTTGGCAAAGGTACGCGCACCGTCCTGCATTGCAGCCTTGTCGGCCAGGTCGATATCGACCTTTTCCAACTCAGGACCACCGTGCTCGGCTGCGAAAGACAATACAGGCATAGCAGCAAGAATCAGTACAGCAAATAGCTTTTTCATCAGCCAGTCACCCTTTCCGGAACCGGTTTGGTCTTCTCGAGCCTGGTGTAGAACGGCATCAAAATGAAGTAGGCGAAGTACAGGAAGGTACATACCTGCGACAGCAACGTACGACCCGGAGTCGGCGCCAGTACGCCCAGCACGCCCAGGATCACGAACGAGATGCAGAACACCAGCAGCCAGATCTTGCTCAGCCAGCCTTTGTAGCGCATGGACTTGACCGGGCTGCGGTCAAGCCATGGCAGCACGAACAGCACGGCAATCGCAGCACCCATGGCGATAACGCCCATGAGCTTGTCCGGCACCGCACGCAGGATTGCGTAGAACGGAGTGAAGTACCAAACCGGGGCAATATGCTCAGGCGTCTTGAACGGGTTGGCCTGCTCGAAGTTCGGCTTCTCGAGGAAATAACCACCCATTTCCGGGAAGAAGAACACGATCGAGCAGAAGATGAACAGGAATACCACTACGCCGACGATATCTTTCACGGTGTAGTACGGATGGAATGCGATGCCGTCGAGCGGTACGCCGTTTTCATCCTTGTGCTTCTTGATATCGACGCCATCCGGGTTGTTCGAACCCACTTCGTGCAGTGCCAGGATGTGCAGCACCACAAGCCCCAGGATCACGATAGGCAGGGCCACGACGTGCAGGGCGAAGAAGCGGTTGAGGGTAATGCCGGAGATCAGGTAGTCACCGCGGATCCACTGGGTCAGGTCGTCGCCGATGACCGGGATGGCGCCGAACAGCGAGATGATCACCTGGGCGCCCCAATAGGACATCTGCCCCCACGGCAGCAGGTACCCCATGAAGGCCTCTGCCATCAGCGCCAGGTAGATCAGCATGCCGAACAGCCACACCAACTCACGAGGCTTCTGGTAGGAACCGTAGAGCAGGCCACGGAACATATGCAGGTAGACCACGATGAAGAACGCCGAAGCGCCTGTGGAGTGCAGCAGACGCAAGATCGCGCCGTACTCGACGTCGCGCATGATGTATTCGACGGAAGCGAAGGCTTCTTCTGCCGAAGGGGTATAGCTCATGGTCAGCCAGACACCGGTAACGATCTGGTTGACCAGAACCAGCAGTGCCAGGGAACCAAAGAAATAGAAGAAGTTGAAGTTCTTCGGAGCGTAATACTTGCTCAGATGGTCTTCCCACATCTTGGTGGCGGGGAAGCGCGCATCTACCCAATCCATGAACTTGCTCATCACGCTTTCTCCGTGTCGACGCCAATGACGATGATGTCATCCGACTCATAGGAATGCGGGGGTACTGGCAGGTTCAATGGCGCGGGCTGCGACTTGTAGACACGACCAGCCAGATCGTAGTGGGAGCCGTGGCAAGGGCAGAAATAGCCACCTACCCAGTCCTTGCCCAGATCCGCAGGCGCCACTTCAGGACGGAAGGTAGGAGAACAACCCAAGTGGGTGCAGATACCGATCAACAGAAGAATCTCTGGCTTGATCGAACGCACTTCGGGGTCGACGTAGGTTGGTTGTACCGAGTTCTTGGAGTCAGGGTCAGACAGCTGGCCCTCGATCTTTTTAAGATTCCCCAGGATTTCCTCTGTACGGCGGACGATGAATACCGGTTGACCACGCCACTCAGCAACCATCTGCTGACCTGGGTCGATCTTGCTGATATTCACCTTCACCGGTGCACCTGCGGCTTTCGCCTTGGCACTGGGAAACCATGACCCCACGAACGGGACCGCAGCCCCCACCGCTCCAGCAGCACCCACCACGGATGTGGCTGCCACCAAGAAGCGACGCCGGCCTGCATTCACGCCGTCATTGCTCATTCAGTCCTCTCCCATCAGCTTTGTGGCCTGTTAAATCAGGCATCTACTAAGTAAAAATCTGAACTTATAAAAATTTTGCCGAATGGTAATGAAAACCCCCAATTCTGACAAGGTAATTACCAGGCGGACTCTGCGCCAGGCCTTGTAGTATAGGGCCTCCACGGATGTGGCAAGTTGTCACACGGCAAATTTTGAGCAATAAAAAACGCCCAGCTCCAAAGGAGGCTGGGCGTTTTTTTGAACGCAGTTGCGAATTAACGCTTGGAGTATTGCGGACGCTTACGCGCTTTACGCAGACCCACTTTCTTACGCTCAACTTCACGTGCGTCACGGGTTACGTAGCCGGCTTTACGCAGGGCGCTGCGCAGAGTCTCGTCGTAATCCATCAAGGCGCGAGTGATACCGTGGCGGATTGCGCCAGCCTGGCCACTTACACCACCGCCGATAACGGTAACGTAGATATCGAACTTCTCAACGGTCTCGGTCAGTTCCAGCGGCTGACGAACTACCATGCGGGCAGTTTCGCGACCGAAGAAGCTATCCAGGGAACGGTTGTTGATGGAGATATTGCCAGTGCCCGGACGCAGGAATACGCGTGCGGTTGCAGTCTTGCGACGGCCAGTGCCGTAATTTTGAGTCGCCGACATAATGAACTATTCCGTTAAATCTTCAGTTCTTGGGGCTGCTGAGCAGTATGAGGGTGAGCAGCGCCCGCATATACTTTCAGCTTACGGTACATGTCGCGACCCAGCGGGTTCTTAGGCAGCATGCCTTTTACCGCGGTCTCGATCACGCGCTCAGGGGCTTTAGCGATCAGCTTCTCGAAGTTGATCGACTTGATGCCGCCCGGGAAACCGGAGTGGGAGTAGTACATTTTGTCAGTGGTTTTAGCACCAGTAACACGTACCTGCTCGGCATTGATCACGACGATGTAGTCGCCGGTGTCAACGTGAGGAGTGTACTCAGGCTTGTGCTTGCCACGCAGACGGCTCGCGATTTCGGTAGCCAGACGACCCAGGGTCTGGCCAGCGGCGTCGATGACGAACCAATCGCGCTTTACTGTTTCCGGTTTAGCAGTAAAAGTTTTCATTCTTTATAGCCTCAGGGGCCGCCCAGCAAAATAGACGGCGGATCTTACTGAATAGTGCTTACTTTGACAAGGTCAAAGGCAGCCGAATACAGACGCTTTCGGGGGCTCGGGTCAGCGCGTCTGGCATGCGGCAAGAATCTTCGGCAGGCGGGGCATCACTTCCACCGCAGAAAGAGCTGCAGAATTATCCAGATTGCGAAAAAAAATTCAACCTGCTTTTATGATTGTTTTACCGAGGAAGTACCCATGGACTACCGCCAACTGGGCCGGACCGATCTGAAAGTGAGTGCCATCTGCCTGGGCACCATGACCTGGGGCGAACAGAACACCGAGGCCGAGGCCTTCGCCCAGATCGAGCGGGCCAAGCAGGCCGGGATCAACTTCATCGATACTGCCGAGATGTATCCGGTGCCACCCAAGGCCGAGACCTACGCCACCACCGAGCGCTACATCGGCAATTGGTTCAAGCAGCGCGGGGACCGTGCCGACTGGATCCTGGCCAGCAAGATCGCCGGCCCGGGCAACACCATCGACTACATCCGCGACAAGCAGCTCAAGCACAACCGCAAGCACATAGTCGAAGCCGTGGATGCCAGCCTCAAGCGCCTGCAAACCGACTGGATCGACCTCTACCAGTTGCACTGGCCGGAACGCGGCACCAACTTCTTCGGGCAGCTCGGCTACAAGCACAAGGCAGACGAAGACTTCACCCCGCTGGAGGAAACCCTCGAAGCCCTGGACGAACAGGTCAGGGCCGGGAAGATCCGCCATATCGGCCTGTCCAACGAAACTCCGTGGGGCACCATGAAGTTCCTGGCCCTGGCCGAGAGCCGTGGCTGGCCACGGGCGGTGTCGATCCAGAACCCCTATAACCTGCTCAACCGCAGCTTTGAAGTGGGCCTGGCGGAAATCGCCATCCGTGAACAATGCGGCTTGCTGGCCTACTCACCCCTGGCCTTCGGCTTCCTGTCCGGCAAGTACGAAGATGGCGCCCGCCCCGCCAAGGCCCGCCTGAGCCTCTACAGCCGCTTCAGCCGTTACTTCAATCCGCAGTCGGAAGCCGCTTGCAGCCGCTACGTGGCGCTGGCTCGCGAACACGGCCTGGACCCGGCGCAAATGGCCCTGGCTTTCGTGACCCAACAACCCTTCGTGACCAGCAACATCATCGGCGCCACCACCCTGGAGCAACTGGACAGCAACATCGCCAGCGCCGGGCTGAAGTTGTCGGAAGAAGTCCTGGCCGGGATCGAGGCCATCCACAAGGACCAGCCCAACCCTGCCCCATAAGCAGCCCGCCGTTCCGCTTGCCGGCCAACAGGTAACCGCCCCGTTCGCCGGCAAGCGCTCCACCCGCCTTATAGAGAACGGGCGATGATTTCCTTCATGATCTCGTTGGTCCCGGCGTAGATCCGCTGCACCCGGGAGTCGGCCCACGCCCGGGCAATCGGGTACTCCCACATGAAACCGTAGCCGCCATGCAGCTGCACGCACTCATCCAGGACCTTGCACTGCAGGTCGGTTCCCCAGTACTTGGCCATGGCCGCCGTCGGTACGTCGAGCTTGCCCTTCAGGTGCAGCTCCAGGCAGCGATCGACGAACACCCGGCCAATCTGGATTTGCGTGGCCATCTCCGCCAGCTTGAACCGGCTGTTCTGGAAGTCGGCGATCGCCTTGCCGAAGGCCTTGCGCTCGCGGGTGTAGTCCAGGGTCCATTTCAACGCCGCCTCGGCACTGGCCAGGCCACCGATGGCCACGCTCAGGCGCTCCTGGGGCAGCTCCTGCATCAGGTAGACGAAACCCATCCCGGCCTGGCCCAGGAGGTTCTCCTTGGGCACTCGAACATCCTGGAAGAACAGTTCCGAGGTGTCCTGGGCCTTCATACCGACCTTTTCCAGGCGCTTGCCCTTGGTGAAGCCTGGCGAATCGGCTTCAACCAGGAACAGGCTGGTGCCCTTGGCCCCAGCCTTGGGATCGGTCTTGGCCACCACGATCACCAACTCCGCCAAGTAACCGTTGGTAATGAAGGTCTTGGAACCGTTGAGCACATACTCATCGCCGTCGAGCACTGCCGTGGTCTTCACGCCCTGCAAGTCGGACCCGGTTCCGGGCTCGGTCATGGCGATCGCCGTGACCAGCTCGCCCGAGACCATCCGTGGCAGGTATTTCTGCTTCAGCGCCTCACTGCCGTAATGCAGGAGGTAAGGCGCGACGATATCCGAGTGCAGGGAGAAGCCAATGCCGCTCAAGCCCAGGCGGCTGACCTCCTCGATCACCACCGTGCTATACAGGAAGTCCGCCCCCAGACCGCCGTACTCCTCGGGGATGTGCGAGCACAGCATCCCCGCCTCCCCGGCCTTGCTCCACAACTTGCGGTCGATGTAGCCCTGCTTTTCCCATTCGCCATGGAAAGGCACCGCTTCTTTTTCAAGGAAGGTACGCACGCTGTCACGGAAGAGTTCGTGCTCGGAACTGAACAAGGTTCTGGGGATCATGCAGCCACCTGTGGTTGTCATTTATCGGGTCTGGCTGCCAGAGCCTAAGCCCAGCCACCGGCACGGGACACTGGACACATCCGACAAAAAATAAGACGATCCAGCCGTCTGGTGACCACTTTCCCCTATAAGAACAATCGAATTATGTCTAACCAAACTTCCACGCCCTTGCGGCGCGTCAGCATCCTGGCTATCGACCGGGTTTTCGCTTCCACCCTCATGCAAGCCAAGGACTTCTTCCACCTGGCCAGCCTGCGCTACGGCAAACAACTGGGCCATGGCCTGACACCAGCCTTCGAGACCCGCCTGGTCAGCCCTGACGGCCAGCCGGTGCGCAGCTTCAGCGATGTGATCATGCCAGTGGATGGCCCACTGGGAGATGCCGACGTAATCATCCTCCCGGCCTTCTGGGACGACTTCGACACCCTGTGCCAGCGTTATCCCCAGATATTGCCCTGGTTATGCGCCCAGCACGCCCGTGGCGCCGTGCTATGCGGCGAGGCTACCGGGGTCTTCTGGCTGGCCGAGGCCGGGTTGCTCGATGGCAAGGAGGCCACCACCTACTGGCGCTTCTTCAACACCTTCAGCGAGCGCTTCCCCAAGGTCCAGCTCAACCAGGACAAGCACCTGACCGACGCCGACAACCTCTACTGCGCCAGCGGCACCACCTCGGCCTGCGACCTCTACATCTACCTCATCGAGCGCTTCTGTGGCGCCAGCGTGGCCCAGGCCGTAGCCCGGGACATTCTCTATGAGGTCCAGCGCAGCTACGCTCCGGGACGCATGGGTTTTGGCGGCCAGAAGCTGCATCAGGACGTGATCATCCTGCAGATCCAGCATTGGCTCGAAGAACACTTCGCCGACAAGTTCCGCTTCGAGGACGTCGCCCGCGAGCATGGCATGAGCATCCGCAACTTCATGCGGCGCTTCCAGACCGCCACCGGCGACAAGCCCCTGCACTACCTGCAGCGCCTGCGGATCGAAACCGCAAAAGGCCTGCTGTCAGGCACACGCAAGAGCATCAAGACCATCAGCTACGAAGTCGGCTATGACGACGCCAGCTTCTTCGCCCGACTGTTTCGCCAGCACACCGAGCTTTCCCCCAACCAGTACCGCCAGCAGTTCCAGCAACTGGCGGCATGAAAAAAGGGCCAGCATTGCAGGCCCTTCTTCATTGAGTCGGGATTTACGGCTTGTGCGCCCGCGACAGGAACTCGTGGGACTGCATCTCCAGCAAGCGGCTGAGGGTCCGCTGGAACTCGAACGTCAGCCGGCCACCGGTATAGAGATCCTTGAGCTCCACCTCGGCGGAGATGATCAGCTTGACGTTACGGTCGTAGAACTCGTCGACCATGTTGATGAAACGCCGGGCGATGTCATCGGTGGCAACCCCCATCTGCTCCACGCCGCTGAGCAGCACCGCGTGGAAGATCTTGCCCAGCTCGATGTAATCGTTCTGGCTGCGTGGGCCGTCGCACAACTCGCGGAAGTCGAACCAGGCCACATCGTCACAGGTGCGCAACGCACGGATCTCGCGGTTCTCGATGATCAGCACATCGTTTTCCACGGCCTGGGTGCACTCAGGCGTCAGCGCCCGGAAGCTCTTGCGCAAGCTCTCGTGGGCCACTTCGTCCAATGGATAATGGAACAGCTCGGCCTGCTCCAGGTGACGCAGGCGATAATCGACACCACTGTCGACGTTGACGATTTCGGTGTTCTGCTTGATCAGGGCAATGGCCGGCAGGAAGCGGGCACGCTGCAAGCCATCCTTGTACAGGCCGTCGGGCACGATGTTGGAAGTGGCCACCAGGGTCACGCCGTTCTTGAACAGCTCCTCCATCAGGGTGCCGAGAATCATCGCGTCAGTGATATCGGATACGAAGAACTCATCGAAACAGATCACCCGCGCCTCCTGGGAGAAACGCTTGGCGATGATGGTCAGCGGGTTCTTCTCGCCACCCAGGGTCTTCATTTCCTCGTGGACGCGCTTCATGAATCGGTGGAAGTGCGTACGAACCTTTTCCTTGAAGGGCAAGGCTTCGAAGAAAGTGTCGACCAGGTAGGTCTTGCCGCGCCCCACGCCACCCCAGAAATACAGGCCCTTGACCGGCGCCTGGTCTTTCTTGCCAAAGAGCTTGCCGAGCAGACCCGGCTTGTTGTGCTCGGCCGCGATCAGATCGTCATACAGGCGCTGCAGATGACGCACAGCGGTTTCCTGTGCAGCGTCATGAAAGAAATCCGGGCGTTTCAGATCTGCTTGGTATCGTTCTAGGGGCGTCATAATTCGTTAGCAAGGCAACAAAAACGGGCCGTCACTTTAGCGACGGCCCTGGGGAATGGCAATCAGCCCTTGGTCGGGAAGATTCCGCTCAATCCTGGGCCGGGGCCAAGGCGATCCGTACTTCTTCGATGGCTGCATCACGGGCAGCAGCGTCGGCAAAGACCGGGCTGTCAGCCACGCTGGCGCCGTCCAGCCAGATACTGAAGCTGTTGGCCTCGGCACGCAGGTCCAACTCCTGGCCCGATTGCAACTGCTTGCTCGCCGCACCGGCAGCCTTGCCGTCGGCAAAGTTGCGCGACAGCAGCAGTTGCTCGCCATCGGCGGACAACAAACGGAAGCGGAAGCTGCCATCGTCCTCGCGGAAGCTCACGACACGTGCAGCCTTGACCGCCTTCTTCTTGGTGGTGGCCGCCACCTGGACCTGGTTTTCGAAGGAGCGCAGGCCTACCGCTTCGCGCAACTCGGCCAGGAATGGCGTCGCCACGCTACGGGCCTTGGCCGCGCCAGCCAGGAGGATGTCCTCCAGATCCGCCGGGCGGGCGATCAATTGGTGATAGCGCTCGCGGGCCTCGCCCAACTCGCCGTCCAGCAACTGGAACAGGCGGCTCTTGGCCTCGCCCCAGCCCAGGCCCTGCAGCAGTTCGCTACGGAACTCGGCGGCCTGCTCGGCAGTGGAGAACGCCTGGAACAGGGTGAACAAGTGGGAGTTGTCCGGATCCTTGGCCTCGCCCGGTGCCTTGGAGTCGGTGACGATCCGCGAGATCGCATCCTTCATGTCCTTGGCGCTGGTGAACAGCGGGATGGTGTTGTCGTAGCTCTTGGACATCTTGCGACCGTCCAGGCCCGGCAAGGTGGCGACGCTTTCCTCGATCAGCGCTTCGGGCATGGCGAAGAACTCCTTGCCCTGGCCGAACAGGTGGTTGAAACGCTGGCCGATATCCCGGGCCATCTCCACGTGCTGGATCTGGTCGCGGCCCACCGGCACCTTGTGCGCGTTGAACATCAGGATGTCGGCGGCCATCAGCACCGGATAGCTGTACAGACCCATGGTGACGCCGGCATCCGGGTCTTCACCGGCCTCGACGTTCTTGTCCACCGAGGCCTTGTAGGCGTGGGCACGATTGAGCAGGCCCTTGGCGGCGACACAGGTCAAGAGCCAGGTCAGTTGCGGGATTTCCGGGATGTCGGACTGGCGATAGAAGGTCACGCGCTCCACATCCAGGCCACCGGCCAGCCAGGTGGCGGCGATCTCCAGGCGCGAACGCTGGATGCGCAACGGATCATCGCACTTGATCAGGGCGTGATAGTCGGCCAGGAAATAGAAGGAATCGGCATTGCTATCGCGGCTGGCGAGGATCGCCGGGCGGATCGCCCCGGCATAGTTGCCCAGGTGCGGCGTGCCGGTGGTGGTGATGCCGGTGAGGATGCGCGTACGAGTAGTCATGGGTAATCGCTTATCAGACTGCAATCAATTCGAAAGTCGCGGCAGCACCAGATCCTTCAGATCGGTGAGCTTGCCATGAAAAAAGTGCCCACATTCTGCCACTTTCAGCAGCTCATGGGGACGAACCAGGGCCGCGGACCAGTCATAGACCGCCTGCGGATCGATGACCTCGTCGGTCTCCGGCTGGATCAGGGTCAGCGGGCAATCGTGGGGCAAGGTATCGGTATCGCGCAGGCGAGTCACCGCTGCGGCCACCATGAACAGGTGCTTGAGCCGTATATCCTGGGCCTCGAGGCGTCCACCGAGGCTCGCCGCGACGAAGCCGCCGAAGGAGAAGCCCAGCAGCGTCAGTGGCAGCTGTGGATGCTTGGCCCGCAGCCAGTGGGCCGCCGCCTCGGCATCGTCGACTTCACCCGTGCCCATGTCGTGACTGCCTTCGCTGGCCCCGACGCCACGGTAGTTGAAGCGCAGGGTGATCAGCCCGGCATCCCGTGCCGTGCGCTGCAAGGTGGAGACCACCTTGTTGAGCATGGTGCCGCCCTGTACCGGGTTCGGGTGGCAGATCAGGGCCACGCCGCGGGCGTCGGGCACCTCCAGATACAGGGCTTCCAGTTGGCCCACGGGGCCGGCAATCACTACAGGGGTTTCACGCATAAGCAAGGAAGGAACTCCGTGACCTCGAAGGGGGTCGACTCGTCTAGCAAATGGTCTGTGCCAATCTATTGCGAGTGAATCGCGGTATACAGCGCAGGTTCGAGCCGTTAACGTAAAGCAAAGCCGTTTATAGAGGAAGGACTCGTGGAACACTCGCTCTTAGTTTGGTTGTTGCCGACTCTTGCCCTGGTCGCGGGTGTCGCCATTGGATTCCTGGTCGCGCGCCTGCTGCCCAACGCCGCGCCTAACCGCACGCAGCGTCAGTTGGACGATATCCAGGAGCGTTTCGACAATTACCAGAACGAAGTGGTGACGCACTTCAACAGCACCGCCACCCTGGTGAAAAAACTCACCCAGAGCTATCAGGAAGTACAGGATCACCTGGCCGAAGGCGCCAATCGCCTGGCCCTGGACGAACTGACCCGCCAGCGCCTGCTGGCCGCCCTGCACTCCGAGTCGGTGCAGGCGCCACGTGAACGCCTGACCCCACCACGGGACCAGGAACCACCACGGGACTACGCGCCAAAGACGCCGAACGCCCCGGGCATGCTCGACGAGCAATATGGCCTGAAGAAGTAAGCGGCTACAGCCAGCCAACAAAAAGCCCGCCCGATCTTCATCGGGCGGGCTTTTTTATGCCTGCGGCTCAAGCCGGTTCGATCAGTAACCCTGCTGCTGGTAGGGCTGCTGGGTTGGCTGCTGGTACTGCTGGCCAGGGATTGCCTTGAGGTTGACCTCTACCCGACGGTTCTGGGCCCGCCCGTTGACGTCGGCGTTGCTGGCGATCGGATTGTCCGGGCCGGCACCGCGCGAAGACAGGTTGGCGCCACTCACACCCTGGGAAGTCAGGTAGGTGGCCACGCTTTGCGCACGACGCTGGGACAGGTCCATGTTGTGCTGGCGGCTGCCGGTGCTATCGGTGTAGCCGACGATCTCGATCTGGTTCTGGTTGAACTCGCGCAGGGAGTTGGCCAGGTTGTTCAGCGGCTGATAGAAGCTTGGGGCGATGTTCGCCGAGTCGGTGGCGAAGGTGATATTGCCCGGCATGATCAGCTTGATCTGGTCCCCCTGGCGCTGCACCTCGACCCCGGTATTGGCCATGCTGGCGCGCAGCTTCTTCTCCTGCTGGTCGGCGTAGTAGCCATAACCGGCGGCGGATGCACCGACTACCGCGGCGCCGATCAGCGCGCCCTTGCCACGGTTGTTGTGGCTGATCGCGGCACCGGCCAAGGCGCCGGCCAAGGCACCCAGGCCACCATATTTCGCAGTTTTGCTCATGCCCGACGAACCGCCGTCGGCCTGCCCCTGGTTGTCATAGGGGTTAGGCGAAGCGCAGCCGGATAACAAGGCCACAGCAGTAGCGACAACAATCAAACGACGCGAGGTGAACATGGAAAGCTCCTACATATGCATTCTGTAATGCAAAGGACGTTGGCAACGGACCTGTGCCGGCGTTGGAACACACAGAACGGCAAAAATTCCGTGGAACGCCGAGCAAAAACTCAAGCTCTCACGAACGGGTTCTGACGCATTTCATCGCCCAGCCGGGTGTCCGGACCGTGCCCGGCAACCACCGTGGCGTCTTCGTCGAGGGTATACAGACGCTGCTGGATCGAACGCACCAGGGTGGCCTGGTCGCCGCCCCACAGATCCGTGCGCCCGACCCCACGCTTGAACAAGGTGTCGCCGGTAATCAGAAGCTTAGCCTCGGAAAACCAAAAGCTCATGGAACCTGGAGTATGTCCCGGGGTATGCAGGGCCACGCCGCAGCCGCAGGCCAGCTCCTCGTCGTCGCCCAACCAGCGGTCCGGGGCCGGTACTGGGGCATAGGGCACGCCGAACATGCTGCACTGCATCTCCAGGTTGTCCCAGAGGAACTGGTCATCCTTGTGCAGGTGCAAGGTGGCGCCGGTCTTTTCCTTCATCTGCCCGGAGGCCAGGAAATGATCCAGATGAGCATGGGTGTGGATGATGCTGACCACCTTCAGGCCCAGGGCATCGAGGCGCGCCATGATCAAGTCCGGATTGCCGCCCGGATCGACGACTATGGCTTTCTTGGTCAGCGGATCGCCGATGATGGTGCAGTTGCACTGCAACGGGCCGACGGGGAAGGTCTCGCGGATGAGGCTGGGTTTGGCGGCGTCCATGGGAATGTCCAGAAAAACGATGGGACATTCTGGCACAGCTACCGCCACCGCTCACTCAGAACCCCAGCGGCAGGGTTTCCCCACCTTCCAGCGCCAGCAAGAACTGCTTGGCCTCGAGCCCCCCGGCAAAGCCGGTAAGGCTGCCCGAAGCCCCGATCACCCGGTGACAGGGAGTGACGATGGAAATCGGGTTGCGCCCATTGGCCGCGCCTACCGCACGCACCGCCTTGGGGCTGCCGACCTGCTGGGCGATCTGGCTGTAGCTGCGGGTTTCACCGAAGGGAATGGTCAATAGCGCCTGCCAGACCTTGCACTGGAACTCGGTACCGACGAAATCCAGTTCGAGTTCGAAACGCTTGCGCGTGCCGGCGAAGTATTCCTGCAACTGGCGCTCGGTCTCCAGCAGTTGCGGGTGTTCGGGGGCTTGCTCGAGCGGGCCGAGGCGCACCCGATTCTCGCGCTCCTGCTCCCAGAGAATCGCGGCCAGCTTCGCGCCCCTGGCTACCAGGGTCAGCTCGCCCACAGGGGAGGGAATGATCTTGAATGCACAGGACATGTCGGGGTCTCCTTCAATCCACCAAGGCAATCAGGCGGCCCCTTGCGGGGTTCGAGCCTGGATACGCCTTCACTGTAAATCGCGGTTCGGGCGCAAGAACTACGATTCTTGCGCTCGAACTCGACGGAGAACCATACGCCCCCCGGGCTAGTTATCGTCTTCGATCACGTAGCAGTTGTCACTGCTGCTGCGCTGGCCATAAGGGTCGACGATAAAGGCTCCACGCCCCTTGCCACACTCGAGCAGGTGCACGGGAGACAGCTCGCGCTGCTTATCGATCTGCGCATTGAAACGCATGATGTAGGCGCCCAGGGAAATCGAAACACAGAGAATCAACACCAGGCACAACACCAACTGATCGGTGTAGCTGGCGTCATCAGAATGCGCTGGCAACATAATCCGGACCTGCACGCTCGGCGCTCTGCCCAATCAGGAACCAGCTCAGCGGGCCACCCTCGCCCAGGCGCACCAAAGGCGCCTTGGAGGGCAGGACGGAGGCCATCAGGCCCAGAAGAATCAAGACCAGCAAGAGACCTCTGATTACCGAAGACAGGTTCATGGCAGCGCCACGCTCAAGAGAAGTAGGATTGCAGACTAGCGAGCCACGGGTTAACAGCAGGTAAACATCGGCGGAGCCCGAATGGAGTTCGCTATCCTTCGCACCAATGAGCGACACAGGCCCTGAGGGACACTCCCGTGCACATTAACCTGCTGCTGGTCGAGGACAATCTCGATCTAGCCAATACCGTCATCGAATACCTGGAAATCAGCGGCATCGTCTGCGATCACGCAAGCAATGGCCAGGCCGGACTCAACCTGGCCCTCAACCAGCATTACGACGTCATTCTCCTGGACATCATGCTGCCGCGCCTGGACGGCCAGCAGCTCTGTGCGCAACTGCGCCAGCAAGGCAGCCAGACCCCGATCCTGATGCTCACCTCCCTCGATGCCCTGCCGGACAAGCTGGCCAGCTTCGCCGCCGGCGCCGACGACTACCTGGTCAAGCCCTTCGAGCTGGCCGAGCTGGTCGCCCGGATCCGCGCCCTGAGCCTACGTCGCAGTGGCCAGGCCAGCCGTTTGCAGGTGGCCGACCTGGTCATGGAACTGAGTACTCGCAAGGTCAGTCGGGCCGGCCAGGAACTGCACCTGTCGCCGATTTGCTGGACCTTGCTGGAATGCCTGATGCGCGCCAGTCCCGAGCCGGTCACCCGCGAACGCCTGGAAGCGACCATCTGGGGAGACGAACCGCCAGACAGCAACACGCTCAAGGTGCACATGCACCGGCTGCGCAAGACCGTGGACAAGTCCTTCGGCCAGCCGCTGATCCACACGCTCCCCGGCGTCGGCATACAGTTGAGGTCCCATGGGTAAGCGCCTGGCTCTGAAATGGGTGATCAGCGGCAGCTTCCTGTTGCTGATCGCCATCGTGTTACTGATCTACAGCCTGTTGCTGCCCGAATACAGCGTGCGCGGCCTGCTCTATACCGCCAGCGCGATGATGGAAGAGGAGGCGCAGTATTTCTCCAGGCACTACGCCAAGGATCCGAACACGCCGCCACCGAGCAACTATTTCTATACCAGCGTCATCGGCAAGGAAGCATTGCCGGAGAAGATCCGCCACATGCTCGATACCCCGCCGAGCATGTCCTTCGGCGCGGTACAGGTGTTCGGCGACCTGGACTCCGACGACGAGGACGAAGGCCGGGCGGTCCTGGCCCAGCCCCTGAGCGACGGCAAGACCCTGTACATGTACGACATCGATCATGACCAGGAGGAAGGCGGAGAGGTGGAAACCCCACGCTCCGATGCCTACCTGGATCATGAACTGCGTGGCGTCATCTTCATCAGCCTCGCGGTGTTCATACCGGCCCTGATCATCATCGCCCTGCTGGTCTGGTGGGTGGTTCGCCCCCTGGGACGACTGGCCCAGTGGTCCACCACCCTCGAGGACCCGGAAGCCGTGTCCGGCGAACGTCCGAATTTCGGATTCAAGGAGTTCAACATGTTGGCAGATGCCCTGGCCCAGAGCGTGCAACAAGTACAGGCCGCCAGCGTGCGCGAAGGTCGCCTGCTGCGCTACACCAGCCACGAACTGCGCACCCCGCTGGCGGTGCTCAAGGCCAACATCGAACTCTTGGCCCTGCAGTCCGGCGGGGTCTTGCCGCCGCCATTGCAAAGGATCGAACGCTCGGTGCTAAACATGCAGCGCATCGCCGAGACCCTGTTGTGGATGAGCCGCGAACTGCCCGAGCCCTTGCCCGAGGAACCCATCGACATGAGCGGGCTGGTCAACGACCTGATCGAGGAACATCGTTACCTGATCGGCACCCGGGATATCGAGCTGATCCTCGACATCAGCGACGAGCCTTGTCGCCTGCCACTCACGGCCTGCCGCATCGTGGTCGGCAACTTCCTGCGCAACGCCCTGCAGTACGCCGATGACGGCGTCGTCGAGATCAGCTTCGGCTACCCGCAACTGCGCCTGGTCAATCGCATCCGCGAAACCCTGCAAAGCGAGACCTCCAGCGATTTCGGCTACGGCCTGGGGCTGGAGTTGATGCGCCAGCTATCGGCACGCCTGGGCTGGCACATCGAGGTGGTAGTCGAAGAACAGTGCTACATCGTCACCCTGGCATTCGAGCCCGCACCGGTCGCCGAGCAGCCACCTGCCGAAGAAGACGGCGAGGCCGGGCCACTGGCCTAGGCGGCCTCGGCAAGCGAGGAAAAATATGCTCGCAGGCGATGAAAAAGCTCGGCCGCCCAGGCCCTGTACAGCATCGCTTGTGGGTATCGTGGGCGCACGACAATCGCGCTCGGGAGGCCAGCCACCAGTCCTGCCCTCCCCTTGCGCCCCGGGCAAAGAACGAGGTTCGCCGTGGCCGCCTACAATCTGCGTCAGTTGAAGTACTTCATCACCACCGTCGAATGCGGCAGTGTCGCCGAAGCATCGCGCAAGCTGTACATCGCCCAGCCCTCGATCTCCACCGCGATCAAGGGCCTGGAGGACAGCTTCGGCGTGCAGTTGCTGATCCGCCATCACGCCCAGGGCGTTTCCCTGACCCCCAGTGGCGCGCGCTTCTACCGCAAGGCCCAGGAGCTGCTGCGCATGGCCAGGGAGTTCGAGCAGAACGCCCTGGCGGACAACGATGTGGTTTGCGGGCAGATCGACATCGGTTGTTTCGAGACCGTGGCACCGCTGTACCTGCCGCAATTGATCGCCGGTTTCGGCGCGCTCTATCCCGGGGTGGAGATCCGCATCCGCGATGGCGAGCAGCAGGAACTGGTGCAGGGCCTGACCGGCGGTGCCTACGACCTGGTGATCCTGTACGAGCATGAGCTGGACGGCACCATCGAGACCGAGCCGCTGATGCCGCCGCAACGTCCCTATGCCCTGCTACCGGCCGACCACCGCTACGCCCAGCAAGCCCGGGTTTCGCTGCGCGACCTCTGCCTGGAACCGATGATCCTGCTGGATGTGCAGCCGAGCCGGACCTACTTCGTCAGCTTGTTCGAGGAGCTGGGCCTGACTCCGCAGATTGCCTTCAGCTCACCGTCCATCGAGATGGTCCGGGGCATGGTGGGCCAGGGCTTCGGCTTCTCGATCCTGGTCACCCGCCCCCACTGCCAATGCTCCTACGACGGCAAGCCCGTGGTGTGCGTGGAGATAGTCGAGGAGGTGACCGGTTCCGGGCTGGTGGCGGCCTGGCTCAAGCGTGGTCAATTGACCAAACCGGCACGCCTGTTCGCCGACTACTGCAAGCAGCACCTGGCCGTGGTCGCCAAGCCGCACGCCGAGCCCTAGCCCAGCAGGCCCAGCTCCTGGGCCCGGGCCACCGCCTGGGTCCGGCGCTCGACACCCAGCTTGCTGTTGATGTGGCTGGCGTGGGTCTTCACGGTGTGCAGGGAAATGAACAGACGCTCGCTGATCTCCTGGTTGGAGCAGCCTCGGGCAATCAGTTGCAGCACTGCCAGCTCCCGGGAGCTGAGGCTCTCGCTATGGGCGGCGGCTTCGTGCAACTCACGGGGCGCCGAGGGCAGGCGTGCGAGCAGGGCCTGGGTCAACGCGGTGCCGGTACGCTGCTCCAGTTGCTCGCGCATCCAGCCGGGATAGTCGAGGATCAGCCCGGCGAACGGCTGGAGGATTCCCCCCACTGCCGCCTCCAGGGCCAGGAGCAGATCCTGGCGTGCCTCCTGGCTTCGACCGAGGGCCAGCAACAGAGCGGTCTTCTGGGTCAGGGCCATGGCACACAGCAACTGCCGGCCGCTGTTCTGCCCATGCTCCACCAACCGCGCCAGGCGCAGCTCGGCCTGGGCGGCGTCACCCTTGATGACTTCCAAGCGAGCCTGCTGCAACTCGATATGCAAGGGCAGTTGAGGATGGAATTCCGGCGGAGCCGCCGCCTGCCCGCCGGTGTAGGTCTGCCCCAGGCGCGCCAGCCAGGCTTCGGCGAGGTCGGTACGGCCCTGGGCCAGCCAAAGCTCGCATTTCACCAGGGTGATCATCGCCAGGTAGTAGATCGGCGGCACGTCCCAGATATGCATCAGGCGCTCGGCCTCGGCCAGTTCGGCGAAGGCCCGGGCGAATTCGCCGCGCATGCCGTCCTGCTTGGCGATCACGCAATGACCGATCAGCACGCTGATATCACGACAGGCCCGAGCTTCCACCAGCCCGGCCTGCAACCTGGCCAGGCCGGTCTCGGGCTCGAGCCTCAGGGTCAGCAGGTAGCCTTCATACAAGGTCAACCGGGCCCGCACCGCGTACAACCGCTGGGCCGACAGCCCCTGCAAGCGGGCCAGCCCTTGCTTCACTTCATCCATCGCCCGCAGCACTTCGCCCCGGGCCTGCAGGACCCGCGCCCGGTCGTAGTGGGCCAGGGCCTCGAAGAGCGGGTTGCCGACCCGCTGCGCCAGCTCCAGCGACTCACGATTGAGGCTGCGGGCACGCCACAGGTCGGCATCGGTGATGGCCAGGTTGGACAAGGTCGACAGGCACATCAACCGCTGTCCATAACGCTTGAGGGGCAGGCTCTCCAGGGCCTCGCTGCAATAGGCCAGGGTCTGCTCCCGCTGGCCGCGCCCGCGAGCGATGATCCCGCTCAGGGCCAGCCACTGCGCCAGCATCGACTTTTGCGCCGTCGCCGAAGGCGCCGGCAGGAAGCGGCTCAGCTGGGCCGCCAGCTCCTGGGCCGCATCCAGCTGGCAAGCCAGGCCCAGGGCCCAGCTATACAGCACGATCAGGCGCGGCGTGCTGACCAGCAAGCTGTCGGGCAGGTCCATCTTCCAGCGCAACAGCATGCCGATGTTCTGCTCCGCCAGCAGTTGTTCCTCGGACAAGTTCTGCACCAGGTTGGCGGCCACGTCCAGGTGCCCGGCACGCAGTGCCTGTTCCACCGCTTCATCCAGCAGGCCCTGGGCGTTGAACCAGCGACAGGCACGCAAGTGCAGGCTGGCGGCCGGCACCAGGGCACTGGCCGCTGGGCGGCTACGCAACAGGTCGGAGAACAGATGGTGATAACGGTACCAGTGCCCATGCTCGTCCAGCGGCACCAGGAACACCTGGTGCGCCTGCAGGAAGCCGAGGATCTCGGCGCTGTCATGGGCCTCGCGCAGGGCATCGCACAGCTCGGCGCAGAAGCGCTCCTGGGGGGCGGTGTCATACAGGAAGGCCTGGACCTCGGCGGGCAGGCAATCGATGACTTCTTCGAGCAGGTAATCGCGGATCAACCCCTCGCCACCATGCAAGCCCTGGGGCAAGGTCCCCACGGCACCGGCTTCGGAGGCGGCGAGCAGCCAGAAGCGCAGCCCCGCGACCCAGCCCTCGCTACGTTCGATCAGGTTTTCCAGGGCCTCGCCGCGCAAGGCGCTGCTGTGTCGGTCCAGCAGGCTCAGGGACTCGTCGTGGGTCAACCGCAGGTCCTGCTCATGCAGCTCCAGCAATTGCCGTGACAGGCGCAGGCGCGCCAGGTGCCAATCCGGGCGCTGCCTGCTGGTGACCATCACCAACAGGCCATCGGGCAGGTGGTTGAGGAAGAACTGCAGGCAACGATCGAGCACCGGCCCCTGGGCCAGGTGGTAGTCGTCCAGCACCAGCAACACCGGGCTGGCACTGGATAACTGCTCCGCCAACTCGTCCAGCAAACCGTCCAGCCACTCCTCGAAGGCGAACGGCTGGTGACGCTGGCGCATTTTCAACAACCCCAGGGACTGCCGGCCCAGCTGCGGAAAATACTGCTGCAAGCCGGCCAGCAGGCGCTCGAGGAAACGCCCCGGATCGCTATCCCGCCGGCTCAGGCCCAGCCACAGGCTCTGCCAATTGCCGGGCAGGCTTTGGCAGAACTCGATCGCCAGGGAGCTCTTGCCGAACCCGGCCGGTGCGCAGACCAGCAACAGGCGCCCTTTCAGCCCTCCCTTCAAGCGCTCACAGAGGCGCGGCCGCGACACATAGCCATCAGGCAATGGGGGCCGATAGAAACGCCCTTCCAGTGCAGGAATCACTGCACTGTCAGACCGCTGGAGGAAGAACAGATCAGTCATGGCCAACTCTTATTGGTGTACGGTTGTCGGCGTAGCAGATGTCCGCAGACTAGCGGTAAAAGGCCACCTGTTGAAGATTTTTGCGACCATTCGCGCGAAAAAGACTATGACCAAATCGGTCAGATATTCCGCAATTATTGGGCGATATTTCGTTTGCTTATTTAGACAAGCTCCCAATTCGTCCCGAGAAAGATAGTCGCATTGCCACTGATTTCTACGTCAGCCGGCCCGGACCTATCCCACAGGCAAAAAAAAGCCCCGAACCAGCCGGGGCAATTTTCGAGGATGCGGCCTCTAAGGGGTAACGCGGATCAGCGAACTCCGTCCTGGCGCAGGGCGGCCGGGGTGAAATCGCTGGTGGTGGCGGTGAAGCCGAAGTCATACGCCTGTTTCTCTTCGTTCTTCATGCCCAGCGCCAGGTAGCGGCCGGACTGCAGGTCGTAGAGGGTTTCCAGGGCGTACCACGGCACTTGCTTGTCGTAGTAGTCCTCGGCATGGGCCTCGGCCACGCGCCACAGTTGGCCACGACCGTCGTAATGGTCGATCACCGCGGCCTGCCAGGTGTCCTCGTCAATGTAGAAGTCACGCTTGGCATAGATATGGCGCTGGCCTTCCTTAAGGGTCGCGACCACATGCCAGACCCGGCGCAGCTCGTAGCGAGCCAGGTCCTGGTTGATGTGGCCGGCCTTGATGATGTCGGCGTACTTGAGGGTCGGCGAGTCGATCTTGTAGCTGTTGGAGGCGATGTACATCTCCTTCTTGCCTTCCAACTTCCAGTCGTAGCGATCCGGAGCGCCGTTGTACATGTCCAGGTTGTCGGAAGTACGCAGGCCGTCGGCGGCGGTACCCGGGCCGTCATAGGAGACTTGCGGGGCGCGACGCACGCGGCGCTGGCCGGCGTTGTAGACCCAGGCCGAACGCGGCTCCTTCACCTGGTCCAGGGTTTCGTGCACCAGCAGCACGCCACCGGCCAGGCGCGCCGGGGCGGTGACCTTCTGCTTGAAGTAGAACAGGATGTTGCCCGGGTTCTTCGGATCGTAGTCCTTCATCTTGTCGCGGAACACGAACTGGTCCTGGAAGTACACCAGGCTATAGGAGCCGTTGGCTTGCGGAGTGGCCTGGGTCACCAGGCGGGTCACGCTGCCGCCGCGATAGCGGGTGATGTGGTTCCAGATCACCTCGACCCCGCTTTTCGGGATAGGGAACGGAATCGCCGTCTCGAAGTTCTCCAGGCCGTTGCCGCCGGAGACCAGGTTGGTCTTGGTGGCGTTGCGCTTGATGGCGGCGAACACATCAGCCGGCACGGTAGCGCCGCGGTGGGTGGCGTATACCGGCATCTTGTAGCTGTCCGGGTAGCGCTTGAACATCGCGTACTGCCCGGGTGCCAGCTTGTCCTTGTACTGCTCGACGTTCTGCGCAGTGATGGTGAACTGCGGTTGTTCGTTGCCATAGGGGTTGGACAGGAAACCCTTGCCATCCACGCTGCCGGCGTTGGTCGCCAGCGGCTTCCAGGCCGGGATGGTGCCGGCGGCGTTACCGGCCATCTCGGCGCCCATCGGCGTCAGGCTGCTGCCCAGCTTGGCAGCCTCGTCGGCCGATACCGCGGCCATGACTGCGGTAGCCAGCAGCGACAGTCCCAGCACACCGACGTGCAACAGACTCTTGGTGATTTTCATATTGTTGTTCTTCCTGAAAATACAATGTGCTTAGAAGTTCACGCCAACGCTCAAGGCGAGGAAATCCCGGTCATCCACGGTGCTGTAGTCGCCACCGAAGAAGTTGGTGTAGGCCAGGCTCGCGGTGTAGGTGTTCTGGTACTCGGCGTCCAGCCCCAGGCTGATGGCCTTGCGCCCTTCCTCGAAGTTGCCGCCAGGACCAGGTGAGTAACCCTTGACGTCATGGGACCAGGCCACGTTGGGCTTGAGGTTCACGCCGGCGAACACATCCGGGTATTCCCAGATCGCCCGGCCGCGGTAGCCCCAGGAGGTGGTCGTGGTGAAGCCATTGTTGTTGCAATTGCTGGTGGCGTTGCTGGCATCCGCGCCAGGACCCGCCCCGGCGATGGTAGTGTTGTTGAGCCCGGCGCAGGTGTTCTGGCCGAACGTCGCCGGCAGCTTGCCTGGGCCGAACACTGGATCGCGGCCATACCGCACTTTCGATTTGCTCTCCAGGCCTCCCACGCGGGTGATGCCCAGTTCACCTACCAGGGTCAGGCGGCTGGCGCCCATGACCTGATCGAAGAAATGCGTGAGCGTGGTCTGGAACTGGGTGATTTCCTTGCGCCGATAGCCATTGAGGTCCTGCCCTGCAACCCCCTCCAGCAACGACGCGTTGGTGAAGGCTCCCTTCAAGGGACGCACGGCGGAATACAGGATGTCGGTGGAGTTGAGCTGAACCGGCGCGTTCGGCCGGTAGCTGATCTCGCCGCTCCATGCGGTCCCCGTGGGCAGGGTGGTGGAGAAGCTCAGGCCGTACAGGCGGATGTCCTCGGGATACTCGACGAAGTACTTCGAGTTGCCGGCGATCCATACCGGAGCCAGGGTGCCGAAGCCCGGGGCCATGGCATAGGCTGACTGCGGTGCTGCGGTAGCGCTGAAGATCGGCGCGCGGCTGTGGTAGTTCATGAAGTAGGCGCCGAACTCGGTGTCCAGCGGCTCGAAGTTGTAGCGGAAGGCCACGCCGAATTGGCCGCCGTCACGGGCATCGCGGTCGCCGCTGCGGCGTACCAGGGTGCCCTCTTCCTTGGTATCGACGCCACGGGCCTGCATCGCCGCCAGCGCAGCTCGTCCCGGGGCCGTGGCGGCGATGGTCGAGCGCTTGGCCAGCAAGCGCAGATTGTCATCGCAGCCGTCGGAAATGTTGTCCGGCTGGGAGAAGAAGGTCCCGCAGTTGTCGGTGACGGTCTGGTCCCATTCCAGTTGGTAGAAGGCTTCGGCCGACAGGTTTTCGGTCAGGTTCTGCGAGATGTAGAACATGTTGACCGGAATCAGGCCTTCCTTGATTTCGGCACCGGGACGGCGGAACGCCGAGACGTCGATCGGGTTGATCGAGTTGATGCCGCCGCCGATGAAGGTGCTCTCGCCCCAGCTCACCACCTGCTTGCCCAGGCGCACCGAACCCGGCTCATCGCCGATGGAGTAGTTGTGGTAGACGAAGGCATCGAGGATCTGCCCGCCGGAGGACTTGGCGCCTTCCTTGCGGTTGCTGTCGCTGATGTTCTTGAAGTCCATGTCTTCGTCTTTGAGCTTGAAGTCGTACCAGTACTTGCCCCGGACGAAGACACCGGTATCGCCGTACTTGAGCTCCAGGTCATGGATGCCCTTGAAGATCTTCGAGAAGGTCTGCCCCTTGTTGAAGTTCAAGTGGCCGTCGTCGGTGGTCTGGGACAAGCCCTTGCCGCCGTTGTTGACCCCGATCAGATCCTTGTTGCGCCCTGCGGTCGACCAGCTGGCCCCCAGGGAAAGGGACGAATCGAAGCTGCCTTCGATTTCACCGACGTTGAAGGTGACGCCGAATGCGGGCCCGGCGAGCGTGGAGGCGAGACCGACGGCCAGGGGCAGTTTCGCCCGGCGCCAGAACTGGTTTGCTGATGTCATCGACGCTACTCCATGTGCATTATTGTTATGGCAGTTGGTTTTTCCGAGACCGCCCCGGGTAGCGGCGCCAGCACACTGGCGCAGGCCCTGGGGTTGCGTGGCGCCAATACCCCGCAATGCCCCGTCCCTCGAAAAAGACTGTTAACGGACTATAGCCAGCAAGGATTACTGCTTGATCCCTCTAAAGTGTGATTTGCAGCCATCCGGCCGTGCTGGAGCGGCCCGTTGCCATAACCGCTGAAAAATGGCCGGCAAGGATGACGGAAAAATCCGCGAGTACAAGGCAAAGGCTTGCAGGGTGGGCGCGCCGTGCCCGGGCGGACACGGCGGGAAAGACTCAGAGGGTGGAGAGAAAGGCGCTGTTGCTGGCCTGCCACTCGCTGATGTTGACGCGGATGCGCTTCTTGTCGAGCTTGCCGACGCTGGTCTTGGGAATTTCCGTAACAAGGGCGATCTGGGTGGGAATGGCCCACTTGCTCAGGTGCCCCAGTTCGACGAATGGCTTGAGGTGTTCCTTGAGCTCCCGGGCGCCGATCTCGTGGCCTTCACGGACCACCAGCAAGGCGAACGGCCGCTCTCCCCATTGCGGATCGGCGATGCCCACCACTGCTACTTCGCGTACCGCCCCATGGCGGCTGATGAGGTCCTCCAGGTCCAGGGACGAGATCCACTCCCCGCCGGTCTTGATCACATCCTTGATCCGGTCGCGGATATCGATCACGCCCATGCCGTCCAGGGTCGCCACGTCGCCGGTATGCAGCCAGCCGCCTTCCCAGAGCTCGGCGCCCTTTTGCGGTTCGTTGAAATAACCCTCGCTCAACCAGGGTGCGCGCAGTACCAGCTCACCCTGGGATTCGCCGTCCGCCGGCAGGAAGTTGCCCTCGGCGTCGACGATCGCCGCCTCCACCAGGGGCCCGGGCACGCCGGCCTTGATCCGGTAGGTGGTGCGCTCGTCCTCGCTGCCCGCCATCAGCTCATCGTTGAGGTGGGCGCAGGACACCAGCGGCCCGGTCTCGGACATGCCGTAGGCGGCGGTCAATTGCACGCCCCTGGCCTTGGCGGCCTCGTACAGCGCGCGGTTCAGGGCGCTGCCGCCGATGACGATCTTCCAGCCGCCGAAATCCGTGCCCTGGGCCGCCTTGGCATTGAGCACCATCTGCAGGATGGTCGGCACGCAGTGGGAGAAGGTGACTTTTTCCCGGCGCCACAGCTCCACCAGGTACTCGGGGTCGTAGCGCCCCGGATAGACCTGCTTGAGGCCCAGCATGGTGGCCACGTAGGGCAGGCCCCAGGCATGCACGTGGAACATCGGGGTGATGGGCATGTAGACGTCGTTGGTGCCCAGCAGGCGCACGCTGTCGATGGCGCCCATGATGGTGGACACGCCCATGGTGTGCAGCACCAGTTGGCGATGGGTGAAGTACACACCCTTGGGATTACCGGTGGTGCCGGTGGTGTAGAAGGTGGTGGCCACCGAGTTCTCGTCGAAGTCCTCGAACTGGTAGTGCGGGCTGGCGGCCGCCAGCAAGGTCTCGTACTCGCCCACCAGGTTCGGCAGGTCGGCGGTCTTCTGTTCGCCATCGGTGAGCAGCAGGGTCTTGTCCACCGTGGTCAAGTGCCCGGCAATCGCCTGGTACAGGCCGACGAACTCGCTGTTGACCAGCACGAAGCGGTCCTCGGCGTGGTTCATGGTGTAGAGGATCTGCTCCGGCGACAGGCGTACGTTGATGGTGTGGATGACCGCGCCGATCATCGGGATGGCGAACATGCACTCCAGGTAACGATGGCTGTCCCAGTCCATCACCGCCACGGTGTCCCCGGCCTTGACCCCGGCCGCGGTCAACACGTTGGCCAGGCGCGCCACCCGCTCGATCAGGGTCGGATAGGTGTAGCGCAGCTGGTCGCGGTAGATGATCTCGCGGGTCTTCTCGTAGCGGCTGCCGGACATCAGCAGCCGCTTGATCAGGAGCGGGTATTGGTAGGCCCCCTCAGCAGGGGGGATAACGCGAGTCTGCAACATAAGAATCCCTTTTCTGACGGCTCGGTCGTAACTGGAGAATACTCACTCTAGAGTGCCTGCGCGCCAGCCAAATCAGCCAAAGGAATGATTTGCAGGGACGCCTGATACTAGCTCCAGGCCAGCATCGGCGCGGCCCCGCGTGCCATCACGCCTGCTGGCCCAGCGCCGCTTCGGCTGGCGTGCGGGGGAAAGCCAGGGCGGCGACGAAGGTCAGCGCCGCGATCGCACCCAGGATCAGGTACAGCCCGGCCAGGCCCTGGCGTGGCTCCACCAGGGCGATCAGCGGAATCGCCGTGGCGCTGGCACCGAACGACAGGCAGTAACGCAAGGCGAATACCCGGGCCTGCCACTGGGGGGCGACGAAGTTGGCGACCATCGCATCGTTGACCGTGACCTGGCCGAACACCACGAACATGAACGCCGCGCCCAGCACAATCACACTCCAGCCCTCAGCATGGGCCAGCGCCAGCAACAAAGGCCCCTGGAACAGGGTCATGATGATGAATGGCCATTTCAGGCTGAAGCGATGCAGCAGGCGCCCCATGGTCAACTGCGCCACCGCACCGAAGGCGTAGGCCAGGCTCACCACCAGTCCCAGGGTCTGCGGCGAGGTGAAGACGTCCAGCAAGCGCTCCTGGAACAGTTTCGGATAGGTCATGGTGGTGGCGTTGAACACCACGCCGCCAGTGGCCGTGGCCAGCGCCAGGACAGCGAACACCAGGAACATCGAGATCTGCTGTCCGCCCTGCCCTTTGAGCGGCGCATGGGCCCGGACCGGGATCGGCTCCTCACGCACCTGCCAGGCAAAACCGATACCCAGCACGATCGCCACGGCGCCTGGCAGGATGAATGCCGAACGCCAGCCGAAGCGAGCCACCAGGAAGCCGGTGAGCAGCGCCGAGAAGGCCACCCCCAGGTTGCCCCACATGCCGTTGATACCGATCTCGCGCCCACGGTTGCGGGCGTAGGCCACCAACATCGCCGTGCCCACCGGATGATAGATGGCGGCGAACACCCCCATCAGGGTCAGGCCCAGGGTCAACATCGCCGGGCTGCTGCTCAGGCCCGTGAGGATCGAGGAACCACCGATGCCGAAGAAGAACAGCAGCAACATGCGTCGGCGGCTCCAGTGGTCGCCCAGCCAGCCGGCCGGCAACGAGCAGGCGCCAAAGGCGATGAAACCTCCCAGGGACAAGCCGATCAGCGCGGCATAGTCCATGGCGAAGGCCTGGGTCATGCCCAGTACCGCCGCAGGGAAGATCAGCATGAACATGTGGTCGATGACATGGGCGGCATTGACGTAGCGGATGACATTTCGGGCTTGGTTCATGGCGGCACGCTGCAGGTAGTGAAGGTGACGCCTATGCTAGGTTGGCGACAAACAGCATTCTGGACAACAAAGTCATCAAAACGGACATGTTAATCAGCCACTTCCAGCAGGGCCCGGTCAGCGCCTACTCCAGGGACTACGCCGATGCCGCGCACCAGCCGCTGCACTGTCATCACGAGGCGCAGTTCCTCTACGCCGCCTGCGGCACCATGCGCCTGGTGACCGCCCATGGCGCCTGGGTCATCCCTCCGACCCGCGCAGTATGGATTCCACCGCTGGTGGAGCATGAGATCTTCATGGCCGGGGAAGTGCGCATGCGCACGCTGTTCATCGCTTCCGAGCTCTGTCCGGCATCCTTGCAGCAGTGCTGCGTACTGGCGGTCACACCGCTGTTGAGGGAATTGATCCTGCGCGCGGTGCAGGGCCCGAAGCAGGCCCGCAACCCGCTGATCCAGCAACTGATGCTGGAGGAGATCGCCGGCCTGGAGAACCTGCCACTGCATATCCCGATGCCCCAGGACCGCCGCCTGCAAGCCATCTGCCTGGCCCTGCTGCGCACTCCCGACCATTGCTACACCCTGGAGGATTGGGCGCAGCAGGTGGGCGCCAGCTCACGGACCCTGGCGCGGCTGTTCCAGCAGCAGGTGCGGATGAATTTCAATGCCTGGCGCCAACAGTTGCGCCTGATGGAAGCCTTGCCACGCCTGCTCGCCGGGGAAAGCGTGCACAGCGTGGCCGACTCACTGGGCTATGGCAGCGCCCGGGCCTTCAGCGCCATGTTCCAGCGCTTGCTCGGGGATACGCCACGGCATTACGTGGCGTCCCTGAACCAGCTCAGTGCCCTCAATGCATCTCGGTGAAGGCCAGCTTGACACCGATGGCGATCAGCACCGCACCCATGGTGCGGTCGAACCAATGGCCCATGCGGGCGAAACCGGCACGCACCCGCTGCTGGCTGAACAGCATGGCCACCAGGCAGAACCACAGGGCCGTGGCCGCCGCCAGGTAGACCCCATAGCCGGCCTGGATCGCCAGCGGGGTATGAGGGTTGATCACCACGGTGAACAGCGAGAGGAAGAACAGCGTCGCCTTGGGATTCAGGCCATTGGTGACGAAACCTGAGGTGAAGGCTCCGCGGGCGGTGCGCACGCCGGCCTCCTTGTGCAGGTCGTCCGTGGCCGGCTTGGCTGGCTGGGCACGCAGGGCCTTGTAGCCGATGTACAGCAGGTAGGCGGCGGCCAGCCACTTCAGGGCGTTGAACAGCACGATGGACTGGGAAACGATCAGGCCGATCCCCAGCAACGAGTACCCCACGTGCAGGAAGATCGCCGAACCCACTCCCAGGGCGGTCCAGGTGCCGGCGCGACGGCCATGGGTCACGCTTTCGCGCACCACCACGGCAAAGTCCGGGCCGGGGCTGGCCACCGCCAGCAGATGGATGAGGGCAACGGTCAAGAACTCGGTGAGGTACATGCAGGCTCCTGTATATGTCTAATTATTTCATCTGTTAGGCTCGGCAGATTACGCCTTGGTTTCCTCGCACGAAAGGTACAGTTCATGACCGACAATCGCCGCGCCGTCTTCCTCGATCACAGTTCGCTTGACTTGGGTGACCTGGATCTGGGGGCGCTGCACGACAGTTTCAGTCCCTTGCACTTGCATGCCCATTCGTCCCCGGAACAGGTGGCCGAGCGCCTACAAGGAGCCCAGGTGGCCATCAGCAACAAGGTGGCGATCAACGCCCAGGCCCTGGCCGCCTGTCCCGAGCTGCGACTGATCCTGGTGACGGCCACCGGCACCAACAACATCGACCTGGAAGCCGCCCGGCGCCAGGGCATCACCGTCAGCAACTGCCAGGGCTACGGCACGCCGTCGGTGGCCCAGCACACCCTGATGCTGCTGCTCAACCTGGCGACACGGGTCGCCGATTATCAACAGGCCGTGGCTGCCGGACGCTGGCAGCAGGCCAGCCAGTTCTGCCTGCTGGATTTCCCGATCATGGAGCTGGCGGGCAAGACCCTGGGCCTGCTGGGCCATGGCGAACTGGGCGGCGCGGTGGCACGCCTGGCCGAAGCCTTCGGCATGCGCGTGGTCCTGGGACAGATTCCCGGACGCCCGCTGCGCGCCGACCGCCTGCCCCTGGACGAACTGCTGCCCCAGGTGGATGCCCTGACCCTGCACTGCCCGCTCAACGAACACACCCGCAACTTGATCGGCGCCCGGGAGCTGGCCCTGCTCAAGCCCGGGGCCCTGGTGGTCAACACCGCCCGCGGCGGGCTGATCGACGAACAGGCCCTGGCCGACGCTCTGCGCAGCGGCCACCTGGGGGGCGCGGCCACCGACGTCCTGAGTGTCGAGCCGCCGGTCAACGGCAACCCCTTGCTGGAGGCCGATATCCCGCGCCTGATCGTAACCCCGCACAACGCCTGGGGCAGTCGCGAAGCCCGCCAGCGCATCGTCGGCCAACTGGTGGAAAATGCCCGGGCCTTCTTCAATGGTGAACCGCTGCGGGTCGTGAATTGATAGACTGCGCCACTTTTTTTCAGGTGCGGACGATGGACATACGCAGCGAAATACTCTTACGCCAGGCCGAGCTGTTCCAGGGCCAGGTATTGCTGGCCGGCCTGAGCGCCGATGACCTGCTCGGCCGCCTGCCGGCCGCCCAGGGCTGGAGCTGGCACGCCGGCGACCACACGGCGCTGCTAGCCCGCTTCCCGGACCGCTGCCATTTCGGGGTGAACGCCCCGGACAGCGCCTTCGACAGCGCCGTGCTGTTCCTGCCCAAGTCCAAGGACCTGGCCCACTACCTGCTCAACACCCTGGCTTCGCGCCTGGCCGGGCGCGAGCTGTACCTGGTGGGGGAAAAGCGCGCCGGCGTGGAAAGCACCGCCAAGCAGCTCGCCGCCTTCGGCAAGCCGCGCAAGCTCGATAGCGCCAGGCATTGCCAGCTGTGGCAGGTCACGGTGAGCAACGTCCCCGAACCTGTGGCCCTGGAGAGCCTGGCCCAGGAGTACCTGTTGCCATTGGCCGAAGGTCCGCTGAAGGTCGTCAGCCTGCCCGGCGTGTTCAGCCATGGCCGCCTGGATCGCGGCACCGCGCTGCTGCTCGAACACCTGGACCACTTGCCTGCCGGCCACCTGCTGGATTTCGGTTGTGGCGCCGGAGTGCTGGGGGCGACGGTCAAGCGCCGCTATCCGCAAACCCGCGTGACCCTGTTGGACGTGGACGCCTTCGCGGCCCGGAGCAGCCGCCTGACCCTGGCAGCCAACGGCCTGGAAGGCGAGGTCCTGACCGGGGACGGTATCGATGCCGCGCCCATGGGCTTGAACTGCATCCTGACCAATCCGCCGTTCCATACCGGGGTCCACACCGACTATCAGGCCACGGAAAACCTGCTGAAAAAATCCAGGGAACATCTGGAAAAAGGCGGCGAACTGCGGGTAGTCGCCAACAGTTTCCTGCGCTACCAGCCACTGATCGAAGAGCATCTGGGGCCCTGCGCGATCAAGGCCGAAGGCGATGGTTTCCGCATCTACCGGGCCAAGCGCGGCTGAGCGTCTTTTTCACCAACAAGGCTTGCCGAAAGGATTTTGCCTAGGCAGAATCCGCTCCGTCCTAGGGGAGTAGTCTCCCACGAGCGCCACGCTCGTCCGGCATGCGTCAACATACTTGGTCCGAAGACCATGGCGCATGCGACCCAAGAGTCCGCACAGACGGGCTGCCGGGTTTGACAAGACCTATGACACGCACACCTTACCCGGGGCGGGAAGGCTGTACGTGTCATAGCCGTGTCGACCCGCCCCTTAGGAAAACCCTGATGCTGGACTCCCTGCTCGTTCCCACCGCAATCGTTGCCTTGGCCGAAATCGGCGACAAGACGCAACTGCTTGCCCTGATCCTCGCTGCGCGCTTTCGCAAACCCTGGCCGATCATCGCCGGCATCGTCGCCGCGACCCTGGCCAACCATGCGGCCGCCGGTGCGGTAGGCGCCTGGTTCGGCAGCTTCTTCTCGGATGCGACCCTGCACTGGATCCTCGCCGCCAGCTTCACCGCCACTGCGCTGTGGACCCTGGTGCCGGACAAGATGGACGACGACGAAGCCACCACCGCGCGCAAGTTCGGCCCCTTCCTCACGACCCTGATCGCCTTCTTCCTGGCCGAGATCGGCGACAAGACCCAGGTCGCCACGGTCATGCTGGCTGCGCAGTATCCGGAATTGTGGCTGGTGATCATCGGCACCACCCTGGGCATGCTGATCGCCAACGTACCAGTGGTGCTTGCCGGCAACTTCGCCGCGGACAAACTGCCGCTGACCCTGATCCGGCGCCTGGCGGCATCGGCGTTTGTCATCCTGGCCCTGGTCGCGGTGTACAAGGCCATGCAGAGCAGCGGCTGGCTGTAAACGAAAACGCCGGCAAGGCAGCCCCCGTTACGGGAACCGCCTTGCCGGCGCATGCATCATCGGCTGACGCGGTGGATCAGGACTTCTTGGCCTGCTGGTACAGCGGCATCACCTTGGGAATCGCCGCCTGCAACGAGGCGATACGGCTGGTGGACGCCGGGTGAGTGCTCATGAACTCGGGCGGCGCGGAACCACCGGCAGCCTGGCCCATCTTGTTCCACAGGGTAATGGCCGCGTTCGGGTTGTAGCCGGCACGGGCGGCCAGCTCCAGGCCGATCAGGTCAGCCTCGTTCTCGTTCTCACGGCTGTTGGGCAGGGTCATCAACAGGTTGACGCCGTTGTCGCCCAGGGCAACCGTCTGCTGGGAAACACCGAACAGGGTCGCGATCTGCTTGCCGGCACCCAGCGCGTACTGCTTGGACATCGCCTCGCGACCGTGCTCACGCAGGGCGTGGGCGATCTCGTGGCCCATCACCGCGGCGATTTCATCGTCGGTCAGCTTCAGCTGCTCGATCAGGCCGGAGTAGAAAATGATCTTGCCGCCAGGACCGCAGTTGGCGTTGAGCTCATCGCTCTTGATCAGGTTGACTTCCCATTTCCACTGCGCGCAATCCGGACGGAAGTTCGGGGCCTGGGCAATCAGGCGGTTGGCGATGACCTGCAGGCGCTTGGCGTTGGCGCTGGTCTTGTCCAGTGCGCCCTGGCTGCTAGCCTCGCTCAGGGTCTCCTGGTAGGACTGTGCGTAGGACTGATTGACCTCGGCACTGGATACCATGCTGAACATGGACTGTTTGCGATCCACGCCCACCACACCTGCGTTGGTGGTGTTGACCGTCTCGCAACCACTGAGCAATACCGCGGCGCTCAGCGCACATACAACCAATGACTTCTTCTTCATGAAAACCTCCCTGAAAACATGGCGCGTATCCTAAGGGCGAGTTGGTATCCGCGCCAGATGCAAAACGCTTTTTTGCTCGCAATTGAGATGCAGGTCAGCGCTGCAGGAAAAAATTCATCTTGTCCCCAGGGCCCGTGGCATTTGACATGGCACCTTGCCACTAACGACCTCCGCCTCCTTCGAGGCGTCATTTGTGCAATCCGGGCTAATGACCCATAGGGCTGCGGCCGATACAGCACGGCAGACCTCAATTCCTGCGCCCGGAGCCTCTATGAAGTTCAAGTCGATCCAGTTTTCGGTGGCCGCACTGGCCGGAGCCATCGTCCTCAGCGTGGTTGCAGCCCTGGTGCTGTATGCCCTGTTCTCCGGCGCCCGGACCCAGCAGATGGTGCAGGAAAGGACCCAGGTCCAGTTCGAGCAAGTCATCGAGCAACGCTTGAGCGGCCTGGCGCAGACCCAGGTCAGCCAGATCCAGCGGGAACTGGAGGCGCCGCTGCTGATTGCCGCAGGCCTGGTGCGGGTCAACGCCCTGATGGGCAGCCGGGATGCCCAGGGCCAGGCGCAACTGAACCTGAGCCGCGAACAGCTGATCGCCCTGATCAAGGAAAACGTCACCCAGAACCCGAAGATCCTCGGCGCCTATATAGGCTGGGAGCCCAACGCCATCGACCACAACGACGGGGCCTACGTCGGCACCAACGTGGTCGGCATCGATGCCGCTAGCGGCCGCTTCCTGCCCTGGTGGTTCCGCAACCAGGACTCCAGCCTGGGCCTGGACAAGCTGGCCGACGTCAATGACCGGACCGTGCTGTCCACCGGGGTGCGGGCCAGCGAGTACTACCTGTGCTCCAAGGACAACCTCAAGCCCTGCGTGATCGACCCCGCGCCTTACAAGGTCGGCGACAAGGTGGTGATGCTCGCCTCCTTCATCCAGCCCATCCTGCTGGACGGCAAGTTCCAGGGCATAGTCGGTGCCGACCTGTCGGTGAACTTCATCCAGGACATGCTGGTGGGCGCCAACCAGAAGCTCTACGGCGGCGCCGGCGAGATGGCCCTGATCGGCGGCAACGCGCGCCTGGTGGCCTACACCAAGGACCCCGGCAAGTTCGGCGAGAAGGTCAGCGACGTACTCAACAGCGATACCGTCGCCAAGCTGTCCAATCTCAAGCGCGGCGAGGTGACCTATGACGTCGACCAGGCCAACGGCAAGATCGCCCTCTACCTGCCCTTCGGCATCGGCCAGACCGATGCCCAGTGGACCCTGATGCTGCAACTGCCCCTGGGCGCGGTAATGGCTGACCTGGACAAGCTCCAAAGCGACCTGGCCGAACAGCGCCAGGCCGACACTTTCGGCATGGCCATGGTCGGCCTGGTGATCGCCGGCGTCGGCCTGCTGGTGATCTGGCTGGTGGGCCACGGCATCGCCCGGCCGCTGCGGCAGATGGTGGCGATGCTCGACGATATCGCCCAGGGCGAAGGCGACCTGACTCGCCGCCTGAGCAGCGACCGCGCCGATGAGCTGGGCTCGATCGCCAAGGGTTTCAACACCTTCCTGGCCAAGTTGCAGGCGATGATCAGCCAGGTGGTGACCTCGGTGCAGAGTGTCAGCGACTCCTCGGAACACACCGCCGATATCGCCATCCGCACCAACCAGGGCGTACACAAGCAGATGGTGGAAATCGACCAGGTGGCCACTGCGGTGCACGAGATGACCGCCACCGCCCAGGACGTGGCACGCAACGCGACCCAGGCTGCACAAGCGGCCAGCCATGCCGACCAGGCCGCCAGCCAGGGCATGCAAGTGGTGCGTGATACCTCCAGCGCCATCGCCGCCCTGGCCGAAGAGATCGGTCGCGCGGTGACCGTGGTGCAGACCCTGGCCAAGGACAGCGAGAACATCAACGCCATCCTCATCGCTATCCGCGGGATCGCCGAGCAGACCAACCTGCTGGCCCTCAACGCAGCGATCGAGGCCGCCCGTGCCGGCGAGCAAGGCCGCGGCTTCGCGGTGGTCGCCGACGAGGTGCGCAACCTGGCGCAGAAGACCCAGCAGGCCACCGAGGAAATCCAGTCGATGATCCAGCAACTGCAGCAAGGCACCCGGGAAGTGGTGCGGGTCATGGAGGACAGCCAGCACAAGACCGACCAAAGCGTGGAGCATGCGGCCAAGGCGGCCCAGGCCCTGGAGACCATCACCCAGGCGGTCTCGGTGATCAACGACATGAACACCCAGATCGCCAGCGCCGCCGAGGAGCAGAGCGCGGTGGCCGAGGACATCAACCGCAACGTGATCAACATCGGCCAAGTGGCCAACGAAGTGGCTGGCGGGGCCGACGAGTCCAGCGCCGCCAGCGCCGGCCTGACCAAGCTGGCCGAACAGCAACGCCGGCTGATCAACCAGTTCAGGGTCTAAATGACGAGGTGCCTCGCCCCGGCCTCAAGCGGGGGTCAGGCACTCCGGCCCATTGAGCTTGGGATCGTTGACCAGGTTGGCCAGGACCCGCTCGCGCAAGGCTGCGGGCGGGCTGGCCAGCAAGGCGTGCAGGACATGCAGGGGAGTCTGCGGATCCAGCCAGGCATCCTGGCCGGCAACGTCGAGGATCAGCGGGCGGCGCAGGGTAGAAGCCGCCTGGGTCACCACCGCGGTGCTCAACCAGACCTGCTCCTGCACCGGGTACGCCTCCCAGATCGCAGCGAAGAAGATCGACGACCCTTCCCCCGGCGTCAGCCAGTAGGGACGCTTGCGGCTGCCTCCGCGCCATTCATAGAAACCGTTGGCCGGCAGCAGGCAGCGCCGTTCGCGAAACGCCTGGCGGAACATCGGTTGCTCGGCCAGGGTTTCTGCCCGGGCGTGGGCCGGGGTACGGGACAGGTCGGTCAACCAGGCCGGGGTCAAGCCCCAGCGAGCCCTGGCCAGGGTACGCTGGTCGTTCTCCAAGCGCTGGATCAGCACCGAATCATTCGGCGAAATATTCCATTGGGCCCGCTGGTCCGCGGGAAATCCCGGCAAGGCCGCGAAGGCGGGGTTCCAGCGAAACAGGGCATAACGTCCACACATGGGGCAATACGACTCTCGGCAAATCGGCGCTCAGCCTAACAGACCAGCACGCCGGCAAAACCCTCCGGCTCTTCGAAGGGCAACGGCAGGGCGGCATTGTACGCAGCGATCAGTTCCCGCGCGCGCTGCGCCTCGTGGTTTTCCACCGACAGCGCCAACAGCCCGAAGACCGGCAACTCCCCTGCCCCGCCCAACAAGTCGCGTCCCTGCAGGTGCGCCTCGATGCCCTCGCTGGCCAGCATGCGCTGGAGCAGTTCGCCTTCCATCAGATTTTCCGGCTCGTAGATCCGCTGCATAAGCACCACTCCCCCAGGTTCAGTCGTTTTCCGCGTGCACATCCAGCATCCATTCCTGGCCATCGGTCTGCAGCGTGAACACGATGGGCCGGCAACAAACCGGGCAGTCCTCGATATAGGTCTGGTCGCCGGCGGACAGATCCAGCACCGCCTCTGCCTGTTCGCCGCAGTAAGGACATTGATAATGGTCGGTTTCCAGCATCGCGGTCTCCCGAGTGACTTATGCGTATAATCGCCGGTCTATTTGCAGGGCTTTAATGCTTGAGCTGAATCTTCAGACCGCGCCCGGCTTTTTTTCGATCCGAACCTTCTTCTTACCCTAGCCGTTTCCAACAAGAGAGCATGATGGGCGAATTCGATGCCATCCGACCTTACCACGACAGCGAAGTACCAGCGGTGCTGGCCCGGCTGCTCAGCGACAAGGCATTCCTAGATATCCTCACCCACTTTCGCTTCCCGCGTTTTGCCAACACTTTCGGTTGGCTGCTCAAGCCCCTGATCGCTCACCGCCTGCGCCGCGAATTCGCCGGCATCACCTCGGTGGCGACCTTGCAGGACAAGGTCGAGTTCTATGTCGACCACACCATCGAGCGCGCCACCGACGGCGTGACCTATACCGGCGTCGAGCAATTCAAGTCGGGAACCGCCTACGTGTTCCTGGCCAACCATCGCGATATCGTCATGGACCCGGCGTTCGTCAACTATGCGGTCTATCACGCCGGCCTGCCGACCCCACGCATCGCCATCGGTGACAACCTGCTGCAGAAACCGTTCGTCAGCGATCTGATGCGCCTGAACAAGAGCTTCATCGTGCATCGCTCCCTCAGCGGGCGGAGGGAAAAGCTCGCGGCCTACCAACTGTTGTCGGCCTACATCAACCACTCGATCCGCAACGACGGCCAGTCGATCTGGATCGCCCAGGCCGAGGGCCGGGCCAAGGACGGCGACGACCGTACCGAGTCGGCGATCCTCAAGATGTTCCACATGAGCCGCAAGGATGAACCGTTCGGCGAAGTGATCCAGTCACTGAACCTGACGCCGGTGTCCATCAGCTACGAATACGACCCTTGCGACCAGGCCAAGGCCCGGGAGCTGTATATCCGCGCCACCACCGGCAGCTACACCAAGGCACCGGGGGAAGACGACGTGAGCATCGCCAAGGGCATCACCGGCTACAAGGGCCGGGTCCACGTGAACTTCGCCACGCCCATCAGCGAAAAGTTCGAAGATACCAAGCAACTGGCCATGGAAATGGATCGGCAGATCCTCGGCGGCTACCGGCTGTTCCCGGTGCACTACCTGGCCTATGCCCAGTGGAGCGACGCCGATCCGCAGCTGCAGGTGCCCAGCGCCGCCGAGGTGTTCCCGGCCCAGGAACTGGCCAAGGCCGAGCAGGAATGGCAGCGTCGCCTGCAAGAATGCCCGCCGGAGCATCGCCCCTACCTGGTGCTGCAGTATGCGACCCCGGTCCGCAACCAGTATCGGGTCAAGGCCGGCCTGGCGCTGTAGAGCCCGGGCTGCTAAAGCACAACGGCGCCTGCGGGCGCCGTTGTCGTATCCGTTGCCAGGTGGGCGATCAGTACCGCGTGCTGATCCAGGACACCAGCAGCGCCAGGCCCAGGCAGGCGAAACCGAAACGATAGAAGAAGCGGTTGATGCGCAGGGTGGCCGGGTCGAGCATCAGCATGGGCTGGTCCACCGCCCGTTCTTCACTCTGGACTGCCAGGTTGGCCAGGGCCCGCTGCTCGCGGCGACGAGTGGCGTGCAGCAGCCAGCTGCCCGGGCAGGCCAATAGCAGGGCGAACAGGTTGATCAGCTTGCCGGGATGGGCACTGAACATCGACCAGAACATTTGCAACGACATCATGAACCTCGAAAAAGACCGGTGTTCGGGCCGTCGAGTGCGCCCGCGGCGCGGATTCTACTCAATCCCCGGGCGGCCCCGCGGACCTTTCCGACCAGTAACGAGGCACCGGGCAATTAATTTAGATCGTCATCTTTTCGTCATCTGAACAAGCCAGTCTGTCGCCCCTCGATGCCCCACGGAGCTTGTCATGTTGCATGCAGAAAACCAGGACCGCCTCTACCTGATCGCCCCTAGCGAGGAACAGCAGGCGCTGGTCGGAGCCCTGGCCTTCAACGTCCAGGATCGCCATTGGCTGGTGTATTGCGCCCTTGGCGGGCATCAACACGCGGACTTGCCGGAGACCGACCTGCTGACCGGCGTCAGCGTGCTGGACCTCTACGTCGAAGCGGCGTGAAGCACTGCCCGACAGGCAACGAAAAAGCCCGGCGTCCAAGGGACCCGGGCTTTTTTGCATCTGTCGGCTTATAGCGTCAAACAAGTCCGTGTGGGCTTGCTCGCAGCCGGCGACGGCAGCTACAGGGCGCGCATCACTCGCCGAGGATCTGGCCGATGCTCGGGTCCTTGAACAGACGGGTCAGCGCGTCGCTCAGTACGTCGCCCACCAGCTTGGTGTTGGTGTCCTGGTTCGGCGCCATGCCGAAGCGCTGGTCCAGGGAAGCACCATAGCGGCCGCTGTAGCGGCGGTTGGCGTTCTGCACATCGGAGCGGAAGGTCGCACCGATGGTCGCCTCGGTCACGTACATGCCTTCCTTGGGCGATTGATACTTGAGCTCGGCCAGGGTCACGGTCAACTGGGGGGCATTGCTGCCACCGGTGGTCGGGGTAAAGCCCAGCAGGCGCACCGCAGCTTCGGCCTGGGCCTGCAGCTTGGGCAGGATCTGCGCGCCCTGCACGGTGATCGAGCTGGTTTCAGGGTACAGGCCACCACGTGTGCCCAATACAGGGGACGAACGGCCATCGACCACCCTCACCACCACCGGCTGGCCATGGCCCACTGGCGCCAGCTGGGAGGTGAGCTTGGGCTCCGGAGTGAGTTGTTGCGGGCTGTGGGCGCAGCCTGCCAGCGACAGGCTGGCCACAGTGATCAAACCGAACAACAGGCGTTGCAACATGCTCATTTCTCCAGGAATCAGGCACAAACAGGCCCGCAGTATAGCGGTGCACGACAGCGGCAAACCAGCATTGCCGGGGACTTAAGTCATCACTCGGACAGGTCCCGTACAAGCAGGTTCCTGTAACCTGCCGTTCACCCGTAATACACGATGATGTAACGGCTCGGCGGCATGCTTATCGTCAATGACACACTAGGTGCCTGGTCATGAAGCTCCTTCGCTCCCTGTTCGCTCCACGCCATGAGTTCCGTAGCTTCGCCCTGCTGGATTGCCAGGGCCGCTGCCAGGCATTTCGCCACAGTATCGAGGCACCTGTCGGCGACGGCTGGGTGGAAATCCAGGAGATCCGCCTGAACTGGCTGCACCAGATGCTGCCCGCCAGCGCCCGCGTGAGCCCGCGCAGCGTGGTCACCGGGGCGCGACCGATACTGGCCACCTGACCAAAAGCCTAATAAAAGTCGCGAAACAGGATCATTTCTGCACATTTCTTCGTTACAATCTCCCCCCGATTATAAGGACGTCTCCTGATCGGGCCTCGCAGTACCGCCAACGCCACTGCCTTGGCACCCCGCACCGCCCACAGAGAGCCGCCCACACAGATCGAGTGAAGCTGGCGTGCTTGCTGTTGTCCCACCTTGCAACCCTCCACTTTTCACGAATCTGCAGAGCTGCCATTGCTCGGACACTTATGCTGTTCGCCCGTCGTGCCCGCATGCCCCTGTCATGCCGGTACCACCGCTCGGGCCAGGTGCCAGGCCGAGGCAGCCCTTTTTGAGGTTCACGTCTTCAAAAGAGCGTGAAAAAACGGGTTTTCACAACTTCACAAGAGTGTGGCGAGCAAATGAATAGTTTTGCGTCTGAACTGGCACCATTAGCCTCTACAACAGCCCGATTACACAGGTCCGAGCGCTCCTCGAGAGCTGAAGCTTGAAGCCTGTCCGCTGACGGATTTGGTTGCACTGGCGGATGTATCGACCATAAGTCGAATTGCCCCGAGGCTCCCCGAGATGCGTTCATATGCACCTTGAGGCCCGGTTGGTAGCGTCCGCAGAAGTTGCAAAGAATTGCGAAGACTCGGACATGGCAATCCTGGCCATGGGTAACCTGGGGCACCACGTGAATCGCCCCGTCACTCCTGGCAGCCATGCCGTCAATTTGGTGCTGCAGATTTTGGAGACGCGTTAATGGCGCATAACGAAGCAGTAGACGTTGTATTGGTCGGGGCCGGCATCATGAGTGCCACCCTCGCTGTACTGCTCAAGGAGCTCGACCCCGCGATCAAGCTGGAAGTCGTCGAGCTGATGGATTCGGGTGCCGCGGAGAGTTCCAACCCGTGGAACAACGCCGGTACCGGCCACGCCGGCCTCTGTGAGCTGAACTACACGCCGCAGGCCGCCGATGGCAGCATCGATATCAAGAAAGCCGTGCACATCAACACCCAGTTCGAGGTGTCGAAGCAGTTCTGGTCCTACCTGACCCGCAAAGGCACCTTCGGCTCGTCCAGGTCCTTCATCAATCCGGTGCCGCACCTGAGCTTCGTCCAGGGCGACAAGGGTGTCGCCTACCTCAAGAAGCGCCATGAAGTGCTGAGCCAGCACCATGCCTTCGCGGACATGGAGTACACCGAGGACAAGGCCAAGATGGCCGAGTGGATGCCGCTGATGATGCCGGGCCGCCCGGCGGATGAAACCATCGCCGCCACCCGGGTCATCAACGGTACCGACGTCAACTTCGGCGCCCTGACCAACCAGTTGCTCAAGCACCTGACCAGCGCCCCCGACGCCCAGGTCAAGTACTGCAAGCGCGTCACCGGCCTCAAGCGCAACAAGGCCAGCGGCTGGACCGTGAGCATCAAGGACGTCAACAGCGGCAACACCCGCGAAGTCGACGCCAAGTTCGTCTTCCTCGGCGCCGGCGGCGCGGCCCTGCCGTTGCTGCAGGCTTCGGGCATCGAGGAGAGCAAGGGCTTCGGCGGCTTCCCGGTCAGCGGCCAGTGGCTGCGCTGCGACAACCCGGAAGTGGTCAAGCACCACCAGGCCAAGGTCTACAGCCAGGCCGCCGTGGGTTCGCCACCGATGTCCGTACCGCACCTGGATACCCGCGTGGTCGATGGCAAGAAATCCCTGCTGTTCGGACCTTATGCCGGCTTCACTACCAAGTTCCTCAAGCACGGTTCGTTCCTGGACCTGCCGATGTCGGTTCGCGCCGGCAACATCGGCCCGATGCTGGCCGTAGCTCGCGACAATATGGACCTGACCAAGTACCTGGTCAGCGAAGTCATGCAGTCCATGGAGCAGCGCCTGGAATCCCTGCGTCGGTTCTATCCTGAAGCCAAGGCCGAGGACTGGCGCCTGGAAGTGGCCGGCCAGCGGGTGCAGATCATCAAGAAGGATCCGAAAAAAGGCGGCATCCTGCAGTTCGGCACCGAATTGGTGGCCGCCAAGGACGGTTCCCTGGCCGCCCTGCTGGGCGCCTCACCTGGCGCCTCGGTGACCGTATCGATCATGCTGGAACTGATCGAACGCTGCTTCCCGGCCAAGACCAGCGGCGAATGGGCCGCCAAGCTCAAGGAAATCTTCCCGGCAAGGGAAAAGGTCCTGGCTACCGACGCCGCGCTGTATCGCAAGATCAACAGCGAGAACAATCTGCGCCTGGAGCTGGTGGAGCCAAGCAAGGAAACCGAAAGCTACGCTTGAGCCGCGACCATGAAAAACGCCCCGTCCTTTGCAGGACGGGGCGTTTTTTTATGCCTGGCCAATAGCTTCGGCACACCGGACAAAGCGCAATCAGCCGCGGGCCTTGTCCAGCAGTTCGATGTAGTCGGCGCCGTTGCGCTGGTCACGGATCAGCTCGACGAAGGTCTTGCCCTGCTCGTCCCGGCCGTCCAGGTCGTAACCGGCGGCGACGAAAAAGCCCAGGAAGCGCTCGAAGTCATCGATACGCAGGCCGCGATAGGCCTTGATCAGCTTGTGCAGGGACGGCGAGGTGGCATCGGCCGGTTCGAAATCGAGGAACAACTTGACCTGCTCATCACCGATCTCGTCACCAATCACTTGTTTCTTATCTTTACGCATCGCCGACTCCAGCTCGCAGACATTTCACAGGGCGGGCAGTTTACCTCCAGCCCGCCTCCAGCCTCAACGCGGACGCACGCTGCCGGTATGCAGGTCGGCCCAGATGTGGCCGTTGGCATAGCTGAGGAACTGGCAATACACGGTGTCGTTGCGCAGCAGGTCCATCACCGCCCGGTACTGGGCCAGCGGGTAATAGAGGGTCAGGGTTCGGCTCTGGGCATCGTATTGCGGTTTTTTCAGGCTTTTGCTTTCGCCATCGAAGCTGACCAATACCTGGCTGATGGTGGCGCCCTTGTTCAAGGGCTTGCCCTTGAGCCGCACCCAGACCGGCGAAGTTACCGGAATCGGCTGCTGGTTGGACTGGCGCTGGCTGCCGATGACCACCGAATATTCGGTGACCTGCAGCAGTTGCTGTTGTTCAGGCACCGCATCGCGCAGGGTCAGGTCGTCCGGCGGCAGGAACTGCCCATGCAAGGGCGCCGGGGCGGCCGCCAGGGGCAGGCTCAAGCTCAGAAGAAGGACTGCGCTACTGCGAATCAACAGGCTCATGACAGGCTCCAGGCAAGGGCCGAGCACTCTAGCACGGCTTTCCCCGGATATTGCAGCCACCAGGCGGCCATCAATGCCGAAGGCGGCGTTCCCCGGGGGAAAGCGCCGCCTTCAGTGATTCACCCCTTGGCAGGATCGCGGGCGGGTCAGTCGAACTGCGCGCGCATCCAGGCCAGGTATTCGGCTACGCCGGGCTCGCCTTCGCGGGGCGCCCAGGTCGCTTGTTCGTTCGCATTCAACGCACGATAAGGCCCGGCCTTGCATTCGAACATCAGGCTATCGGGCTCCAGGGCCACCAGGCCATGGAACACCCCAGCCGGTAGATCCACGCCAACGCAGTCGCCGCCGGCCTGCAGCTCGCGCTTGTCCTGGACCTGGCCGGCCTCGTCGAAGACCAACAGGCCCAGGCGGCCCTTGAGCACCAGCAAGGTCTCGGCTTTATCGGCACTCAGGTGGCGATGGGGCGGGATATAGGTCGAGGGCTGCAACCCCACCGCCAGGCGATGGCAGGGCTCTTCCATGGCGTGGAAGTTGTGGTGCTGGCGACCACGGGGGTTGGCCGCGGCCTTCTCTGCCAGGTCGCTGAACAACGCTTGATCGAGAAAGCTCGGCCCGGCCATGTCTTACAGGCCCTTCACGGCATAGATGCCGGCGGCGTTGCGCCAGTAGCCCTTGTAGTCCATGCCGTAGCCGAAGACATAACGGTCGACGCAGGGCAGGCCCATGTAGTTGGCCTTGAGGTCGGGACGGGCCTTGCGGTCATGATCCTTGTCGATCAGTACCGCGGTATGCACGGCGCGGGCGCCGGCATGGTGGCAGAAATCGATGATGGCGGTCAGGGTGTGCCCTTCGTCGAGGATGTCGTCGATGATCAGCACGTCGCGGTCGATGAAGGAGATTTCCGGCTTGGACTTCCAGAACAGCTCGCCACCGCTGGTTCCGTTGCGATACCGGGTCGCATGCAGATAGGAGGCTTCCAGGGGAAAACGCAGGTGCGTCAGCAACTTGCCAGCGAAGATCAGCCCGCCGTTCATGACACAGAACACCACCGGATTACGCTCAGCCAGTTCTTCAGTGATTTGTGCACCGATCCGGGCGATGGCCGCCTCGACTTCAGCTTCGGTGTACAGGCAGTCAGCCTCGCGCATGATTTGACGGATATGCTCGAGATCAGCGGACATGGCGCTCTCCAGGGGGGTGGCAGTTTCGGAAAAGCGGGCAAAGGTACGCATCCGGCCCGGTCAGATCAAGCGTTTCTGGACTAACGTACTTCATGTCTATAGGACATCAACCCCGGATAGATTAATCTAGGCCGGTTTTTTTGCCCGCCGCCGGAGCCTTTCCCTATGCCCATCCATGAGATCCGCCATCCGCTGATCCGTCATAAACTTGGCCTTATGCGCCGCGCAGACATTAGCACGAAGAATTTTCGCGAACTCGCTCAGGAAGTCGGCGCCCTGCTGACGTACGAAGCCACCAAGGACCTGCCCCTGGAAAGCTATGAGATTCCAGGCTGGTGCGGCCCCGTCCAGGTGGAAAAGATCGCCGGCAAGAAGATCACTGTGGTGCCTATCCTGCGTGCCGGCATCGGCATGCTCGAAGGCGTGCTGAGCCTGATCCCGGGCGCCAAGGTCAGCGCCGTGGGCGTGGCCCGCAACGAGGAAACCCTGCAGGCCCACACCTACCTGGAAAAACTGGTACCGGAAATCGACGAGCGCCTGGCGATGATCATCGACCCAATGCTGGCGACCGGCAGTTCCATGGTCGCCACCATCGACCTGCTGAAGAAAGCCGGTTGCCGGGACATCCGCGCCATGGTCCTGGTGGCCGCTCCCGAAGGCATCGCCGTCGTCCAGCAGGCTCACCCGGACGTGACCATCTACACCGCGTCCATCGACCAGAAACTCAACGAGCATGGCTACATCATTCCTGGCCTGGGTGATGCCGGTGACAAGATCTTCGGCACCAAGCAGAAGGACTCCTGATCATGCAGGATGAGTTCAACGATCCGCTCTGGCGCCAGGTGTTGTCTGGCGCCCAGATGCTCTTCGTAGCCTTTGGCGCCTTGGTGTTGATGCCGCTGATCACCGGTCTTGACCCCAACGTGGCGCTGTTCACGGCGGGTCTTGGGACTCTGTTGTTCCAACTGGTCACCGGTCGCCAGGTACCGGTGTTCCTGGCTTCGAGCTTCGCCTTCATTACCCCGATCATCCTCGCCAAGGGCCAGTTCGGCCTGGCCGCGACCATGGGCGGGGTGATGGCGGCAGGCTTCGTCTATACCTTCCTCGGCCTGGCGGTGAAGATCAAAGGCACCGGTTTCATCGATCGCCTGCTGCCGCCGGTAGTGATCGGCCCGGTGATCATCTCCATCGGCCTGGCCATGGCTCCCATCGCCGCCAACATGGCCATGGGCAAGGCGGGCGATGGCAGCGAGCTGATCCATTACCAGACCGCCATGATGATCTCGATGCCGGCGCTGCTCACCACCCTGGTGGTGGCGGTGTTCGGCAAGGGGATCTTCCGCCTGGTACCGATCATTTCCGGGGTGCTGGTGGGCTTCGCCCTGTCGTTCTACTTCGGCGTGGTGGATACCGCCAAGATCGCCGCCGCCCCGTGGCTGGCGTTGCCGCATTTCACGGCACCGGAGTTCAACTGGCAGGCAATCCTGTTCATCGTTCCGGTGGCCCTGGCCCCGGCCATCGAGCATATCGGCGGGGTGATCGCGGTAGGCAGCGTGACCGGTCGCGACTACCTGAAGAAGCCCGGCCTGCACCGCACCTTGTTCGGTGACGGCATCGCCACCACCGCTGCCGGCCTGTTCGGCGGCCCGCCCAATACCACCTACGCCGAAGTGACGGGCGCGGTGATGCTGACCAAGAACTACAACCCGAAGATCATGACCTGGGCCGCGGTATTCGCCATTTCCCTGGCCTTCATCGGCAAGTTCGGCGCATTGCTGCAAAGCATCCCGGTACCGGTGATGGGCGGGATCCTCTGCCTGCTGTTCGGTTCGATCGCCGCCGTGGGCATGAACACCCTGATCCGCCACAGGATCGACCTGGGCGAGGCACGCAACCTGGTGATCGTCTCGGTGACCCTGGTGTTCGGTATCGGCGGGATGCTGGTGGGTAGCGGTACCGGGCAGGACGACTTCGGCCTCAAGGGCATCGCCCTGTGCGCCATCGTCGCCATTGCCCTGAACCTGATATTGCCGGGCAACGACGGCTGGAAGAACAAGAAATCCGACGACCCCCTGATCTGAAAACACCTTCGCCGACCGGTCCTGCAATCAATGAGGGCCGGGCCGGCGAAACCTCTATAGCGCCAGGGGTGCCCGCAGGCACAAGGCGTTCAAGGCCTGGGCCCATTGCGGGTCGTCATTCAGGCAGGGGACCAGCACCAGGTCCTCCCCCCCTGCGGCACGAAACTGCTCACGTCCACGATCACCGATCTCTTCCAGGGTCTCGATGCAATCGGCGACGAAGGCCGGGCACATCACCAGCAACTTCTTCACGCCCTGCTTCGCCAGCTCATCCAACCGAGCCTCGGTATAGGGCTCGATCCACTTGGCCCGCCCCAGGCGCGACTGGAACGACACCGACCATTGCTCGTCAGCCAGGCCCATTTGCCCGGCGAAGGCCTTGGCCGTGCGGAAACACTGGCCGCGATAACACTTGGCGAGCACCTGCGGGGAGGCATCCTGGCAGCAGTCACCTGCGCCATCCAGGCTATGCCCCGGATTGAGCTTTTGCAGGTGCCGCTCGGGCAAGCCGTGGAAACTCAGCAGCAGGTGATCGAAGGATTGCTCCAGATGCGGCCTGACACTGGCGACCAGGGCGTCGATGTACTCGGGTTCGTCGTAGAAAGGCTGCAATACATTGAGCTGCACATCCAGGCGGTGCTCGCGTATCACCCGCCGCGCCTCTTCGACCACCGTGGTCACGGTGCTGTCGGCGAACTGGGGATAAAGCGGCGCCAGGGTGATCTTGCGCTGCCCCTTGGCCGCCAATTTCAGCAGCGCCGATTCGATCGATGGCTCGCCGTAGCGCATCGCCAGCTCCACCGGCCCGCACTTCCATTGCTCGCTCATCACTCGCTGCAAGCGCTGGCTTATGACCACCAGCGGCGAACCGTCCTGCCACCAGATCGATTGGTAGGCATGGGCCGACTGGGCCGGACGCTTGATCAGGATCAGCGACACCAACAGGCGCCGCACCGGCCAGGGCAGGTCGATCACATAAGGGTCCATGAGGAACTGATTGAGGTAGCTGCGCACATCCGCCACGGAGGTGGAGGCCGGCGAACCGAGATTGACCAGAAGCAACGCGTGATCGGTCATGCAACGTCCTATTTCAATGGCGGCTGGACACATCGTCCAGGGCCGCGGGCAAATCGGTGAACTGGAAAGTGAAGCCCGCTTCCAGCAAGCGCGCGGGCACGGCACGTTGGCCTCCCAGCAGCAACAGCGACAACTCGCCCAGCGCCAGGCGCAGGACAAAGGCCGGTAGCGGCAGCAATGCGGGCCGGCGCAGGACTCGCCCCAGGGCGGTGGCGAACTCGCGGTTACGCACGGGCTGCGGCGCGCAGGCATTATAAGGACCCCGTGCCGCATCCTGATGCACAAGAAAATCAATCAGGGCGATTTGGTCATCGATGTGGATCCACGGCATCCACTGCCGACCGTTGCCGATCGGACCACCCAGGCCCAGCTTGAACGGCAGCAGCAGGCGCGACAAAAAGCCGCCGTCGGCGGACAGCACCAGGCCGGTGCGCACCAGCACCACGCGCACACCCATGGCTTCTGCACGCTGGGCGGTTTCTTCCCAGGCGATGCACAGCTGGCTGGCAAAATCTTCGCTGACCGGCGGAGAGTCCTCGGCCAGCTCCCGTTCTCCACCGTCGCCATACCACCCCACCGCAGACCCGGAGACCAGCACCCGGGGCTTTTGCTCGCGGCTCTCGATCCAGGCCAGCAGGGTTTCAGTAAGGGTGATGCGGCTGGCCCACAGCAGCGCCTTGCGCTTGTGGGTCCAGGGACGATCGGCTATGGGCGCGCCGGCCAGGTTGATCACCGCATCCAGCGGCGCCTGGTCCAGCTCTTGCAAAGATTTGACTGCCCGTACCTGGGGCCCGCACAAGGCGGCAACTTTATCGGGCTGGCGACTCCATACACTCAACTGGTGCCCCTGGGCCAGCCAATGGCGACATAACGCCCGCCCGATCAAACCAGTACCGCCGGTCAGCAAGATATGCATGACGTGTTCCTCGCGTGGCGTTTTACCCGAATCCCTAGTCTATTTTTATAAGCAGGGATCTTTTCAATCGGGCAGGCTGCGTTTTAACGATAGACAACCTGCACAACCGATGACGCCGAAAGCTATACCAAAGAACAACATTGTACAGGTTTTGGCAGCGGCGTAGTCTGTACAAAAAGGTAAACGAGGCCCCTATGACAGTACCCATTGCAATCATTGGTACCGGCATCGCCGGACTCTCCGCCGCCCAGGCGCTTCGAGACGCCGGGCACTGCGTCCAACTCTTCGACAAAAGCCATGGCAGCGGTGGCCGCATGGCGAGCAAGCGCAGCGACGCCGGTAGCCTGGACCTGGGAGCCCAGTACTTCACCGCCCGCGATCGCCGCTTCGTCACCGAAGTCCAGCGCTGGCAGGCCCAAGGCTGGGTCGCCGAATGGACACCGCAGCTCTACAACTCCCATGCCGGCCAGCTCAGCCCTTCCCCCGACGAGCAAACCCGCTGGGTCGGCGCGCCGCGCATGAGCGCCATCACTCGCGCCCTGATCGGCGACCTCGAAGTGCACTTCGCGTGCCGTATCACCGAAGTCTTTCGCGGCGAGCGGCACTGGCACCTGCAGGATGCCGAAGGCTCCAACCATGGGCCGTTCAGCCATGTGATCATCGCCACCCCGGCGCCACAGGCCACCGCCCTGCTGGCCGCCGCGCCGAAACTGGCGGCAGTCGCCGCCGGAGTGAAGATGGACCCGACCTGGGCGGTCGCCCTGGCCTTCGAAACACCCCTGGAAACCCCGATGCAGGGCTGTTTCGTCCAGGACAGCCCACTGGACTGGCTGGCCCGCAATCGCAGCAAACCCGGGCGTGATAGCCACCTCGACACCTGGGTCCTGCACGCTTCCAGCACCTGGAGTCGACAACACATCGACCTGCCCAAGGAGGCCGTGATCGAGCAGCTGCATGGCGCGTTCGCCGAGTTGCTGCACAGCGTCATGCCCGCTCCCGCCTTCAGCCTGGCGCACCGCTGGCTCTATGCCCGGCCTGCTACCAGTCACGAGTGGGGTGCCCTGGCCGACGCCGACCTGGGCCTGTACGCCTGCGGCGACTGGTGCCTGTCCGGGCGTGTCGAGGGCGCCTGGTTAAGTGGCCAGGAGGCTGCTCGCAGACTGCACGCGAACCTGCAGTGAACCGGATCGCCCCGCGTAAATTGCTGCTGTCGAAATGGACAGCAGCCCACCCGCAGCATCGCGAGAAGCATTTTCTCGTCACCAAACTGTTCTGCAATGAAGAAGGCCGTGTGCTGGAAGTCCAGCTGCAGGCGGTCCTCAGCTGCCGCAACCAGCGCCTGGATTGGCAAGCCCTGAAAGACGACCGCCTATGGCGGATCGGCTGGCATTGAACGCAGCGAGTAGCCGCCAATACCTGTACAAATAATTTGACTTGTACAACTTTAAACCTATGATGGAAAAAAGTTGTACACGCTTCGTTTTATGTATAGGTATCCGGAGGCCGAACCATGACCGCCAAGCCGAAAATCGCCATCAGCGCCTGCCTGGCCGGCGCCGAAGTCCGCTACAACGGCGGCCACAAGGAATCCCGCCTGTGCAGCCGGGTACTCGCCGAGCACTTCGAGCTGGTGCCGCTTTGCCCGGAGGTCGCCATCGGCCTGGGCATCCCTCGCGAACCGATCAGACTGGTGCAGGGCAACGACCAGCCACGGGCCATCGGGACCCTGGACCAAGCCCTGGATGTCACCCGCCCCCTACAGGACTACGCCGAACGGATGGCCGCCGAAATGACCGACCTGTGCGGCTACATCTTCATGCAGGATTCACCCTCCTGCGGACTGGAACGGGTCAAGGTCTACGAGGGCAGCGGGCCTCATCATCGGCGCGATGGCCGTGGTGTATATGCGCGGGTTTTCTGCGAGCGACGCCCTGACCTACCAATGGAAGAAGCCGGACGCCTCAACGATCCGGTGCTGCGGGAAAACTTCCTGGCCCGGGTCTACGTCTACCGCGACTGGCAGGTCCTGCTCGAGCAAGGCCTGACTCGCCGCGCCCTCACCGAATTCCATGCCCGCTGCAAATACCTGCTGATGGCCCATCACCCGGTGCAGTACAAGGTCCTCGGCCACCTGCTGGGCAGCATGGGCAGGCAGGATGCGGCACAGGTCGGCCCACGCTATTTCAGCCAATTGATGAACGCCTTGAGGCAATGCGCTACCCGGGGTACCCACAGCAATGTGCTACAGCACCTGAGCGGTTACTTCCGGCAGGCCATCAGCGCCGAAGACAAGCAGGAAATGCAGCACCTCATCGGCCAGTATCGCCAGGGCATCGTGCCCCTGGTGGTACCCCTGACCTTGCTCAAGCATCACTTGCGCCGACACCCCGATCCCTATATCGAGCGGCAGCTGTACCTGCAGCCGCACCCGGAAAACCTCAGCCTGCGCAACGCGATCTAACCCATGGAACCCAATCTCTCGCCCGCCACGGCTCCCCAAGGCAGCCCGGACCAGGAGTGGTTGCCGATCCGCGAGATCGCCCGGCTGACCGGCGTCAATGCAGTCACCTTGCGCGCCTGGGAGCGGCGCTACGGACTGATCGTGCCCCACCGCACGCCCAAGGGGCACCGCCTGTACACCCGGGAACAGGTGCAACAGGTGCTGACCATCCTGACCTGGCTCAACCGTGGCGTCGCGGTCAGCCAGGTCAGGCACCTGCTCGAAAACGCCCCGGCGTTCAGCGTCCCGGCGCAAAACGATTGGCAACGCCTGCGCCAGGTACTCAGGCAAGCCATCGGCCAGCTGGCCGAGCGCAAGGTCGACGATGCCTTCAACCAGGCCATGGCCCTGTATCCACCGCGCACCTTGTGCGAGCAGCTGTTGATGCCGCTGCTGGCGGAGCTGGAACAGCATTGGCAAGGGCAAGTCGGCAGCCAGTCCGAGCAGGTGTTCTTCTATTCATGGCTGCGCAGCAAGCTTGGCGCCCGGATCTACCACAACAACCGCCAGGTGCAGGGCGCGCCGCTGTTGCTGGTCAACCAATCGGACCTGCCCCTGGAACCCCACCTGTGGCTCACCGCCTGGCTGGCCAGCAGCGCCGATTGCCCGGTAGAGGTCTTCGACTGGCCCCTGCACGGGGGCGAACTGGCCCTGGCCACCGAGCGCCTGCAAGCCCGGGGCCTGCTGCTGTACTCCAGCAAGGCGCTCAACCCCGTCCAACTGCCGCGGTTGCTGGGCGGCATCGCCTGCAAAAAATTCATCGCCGGACCCGCGGTGTGCATCCACCCCGCCGAGTGGTCCGCATGTATCACTGAAATCGCCGATCTGTACCTGGCCCAAGACCCGATTGCGGCCTACCAGGCACTGCTCGAGCGAGGCCTTTTCTGACTCGGAAACCGACATGCAATTGATCTGGCTGCGCAGCGATCTGCGCCTACACGACAACACCGCCCTGAGCGCCGCCGCCCAGCGAGGCCCGACCGTGGCGGTGTACCTTTTGAGCCCGGAGCAGTGGCAGGCCCATGATGATGCGCCCTGCAAGATCGATTTCTGGCTGCGCAACCTGCAATCGCTGAGTACCGCCCTGGGCCAGCTGAACATCCCGCTGCTGGTTCGCAGCGCCGCCACCTGGGACCAGGCGCCCCAGGTCCTGCTGGAGCTGTGCCGGCAACTGCAGATACGCACGCTGCACTTCAACCAGGAATACGGCATCCACGAAAGCCGTCGCGATGCAGCAGTGGCCCGGGTTCTGGAGAAGGCCGGTATCAGCGTCCAAGGCCACTTCGATCAACTGCTGTTCAAGCCCGGTAGCGTGCTGACCAAGAGCGGCGGCTACTTCCAGGTCTTCAGCCAGTTCCGCAAGGTCTGCTACAGCCGCCTGCACACCGCGCTGCCCGTGCTGGTGAGCGCGCCCGGGGCGCAGATGCCGCTGTCGATCAGTGCCGATCCGCTGCCAGGCCAGATCGAGGGCTTCCCCACCCCGAAGCCCGCCTTGCGCGAACTGTGGCCCGCCGGCGAAGACGAAGCGCAAGCGCGCCTGGAGCGGTTCGCCGATGAGCAGATCCACTACTACCAGGGTGAACGCGACTTTCCGGCCAAGCCCGGCACCAGCCAGCTGTCGCCCTACCTCGCCGCCGGCGTGATCTCGCCCCGCCAATGCCTGCACGCCGCCTTGCGCAGCAACCGGGGCGAGTTCGAAAGCGGCAACCCCGGGGCCGTCACCTGGATCAACGAGCTGCTGTGGCGCGACTTCTACAAGCACATCCTGGCGGGCTACCCACGGGTATCCCGGCACCGCGCCTTCCGACCGGAAACCGAAGCCGTGAAATGGCGCGACGCTCCCGAGGAACTGGCGGCCTGGCAAGAAGCCCGCACCGGCCTGCCGATCATCGATGCCGCCATGCGCCAGTTGCTGGAGACCGGCTGGATGCACAACCGCCTGCGCATGGTGGTGGCGATGTTCCTGACCAAGAACCTGTTGATCGATTGGCGCGAAGGCGAGCGGTTCTTCATGCGTCACCTGATCGACGGCGACCTGGCGGCCAACAATGGTGGCTGGCAGTGGAGCGCCTCCACCGGCACCGATGCGGCGCCCTACTTCCGCATCTTCAATCCGGTGAGCCAATCGCAGAAATTCGACAGCGAGGGGCGCTTCATCAAGCACTGGCTGCCACAACTGGCCGGGCTGAACAAAAAAGATATCCACAACCCGGCGACCCTGGGCGGGCTGTTCGGCGTCGCCGACTACCCGGCGCCGATGGTGGATCTGTCACGGTCCCGGGAACGGGCCCTGGCGGCGTTCAAGGCACTGCCCTCGCGGCTGGATGCGGGAGCCGGCGATGAGTGACTTCCTCCACCACTTCGCCCGGGAATTCGCCACCCTGGGCGCCCATAACCTCGATCGCCTGGGCCAGCTCTACAGCGATGACATCCAGTTCACCGACCCTCTGCACGAGGTTCATGGACTGGCCAGTTTGCGCGACTACTTCGCCCAGCTGTACGCCAACGTCCGCGAACTGCGCTTCGACTTCCACGGCAGCGACCAGTGCGCCGAAGGCCAGGGCTACCTGCGCTGGACCATGAGCTATCGCCACCCGCGCCTCAACGGCGGCGACCTGATCCAGGTGGCCGGCTGTTCGCACCTGCAATGGCACGACGCTTTGGTCTATCGCCACCGCGACTATTTCGACGCGGGTGCCCTGCTCTACGAACACCTGCCACTGATCGGGGCAGTGATCGCCTGGTTGAAAAGGAGGCTTGGATGAACGCGGCCATGCCCAGGCGGATCTGGCTCACCGGCGCCAGCAGCGGCATCGGCGCAGCACTGGCCGAAGAGCTGCTCGAGGCTGGTGCCCAGGTGGCGCTCAGTGCCCGCTCGCGCGAGCCGCTGGAGGCCCTGGCCCAGCGCTACCCGGGCCGGGTGCTGGTGGTGCCGGGCGACCTTGGCGACGCCTTGCAGGTGCGCGAGATCGGCAAGCGCATCGCCCAGGCCTGGGGCGCTCTGGACAGCGTGATCCTCAATGCCGGGACCTGCGAGTACATCGAGGTGCAGCAATTCGACTCAGCGCTGATCGAACGGGTACTGAGTACCAACCTGCTGGCCGCCGGCTACTGCATCGAAGCCGCATTGCCATTGTTGCGCGCCGGCAATCGCCCGCACCTGGTGGGTGTGGCCAGCTCCGTGACCTACCTGGCGCTGCCCCGGGCCGGTGCCTACGGCGCCTCCAAGGCAGCGCTGCGCTATCTGCTGCAATCGCTGCGCATCGACCTGGCTGCCGAAGGCATCGATGTGACCCTGGTCAGCCCGGGCTTTGTCGACACGCCGCTGACCGCACGCAACGACTTCGCCATGCCCATGCGCTGGAGCGCCCGGAAGGCCGCTCGGCATATCCACCAGCGCCTGCCCCGCCGGGATCTGGAAATCGCGTTCCCCACCCCGTTCATCTTCGGCCTCAAGCTGCTTTCCTGGCTGCCCGGCCGCCTGCAACTGGCCATCGCCAAGCGCCTGGCCCGCACGGGGAATGCCCCATGAAAATCGCCATCATCGGCAGCGGCATCGCCGGCCTGACCTGCGCCTACCTCCTGAACCGTCGCCATGACATCCAGGTCTACGAAGCCGGCAGCTGGATCGGCGGGCACACCCATACCGTGCAGGTCAGTCTCAATGGCGAAACCCAGGCCGTGGACACCGGCTTCATCGTCTTCAACGACTGGACCTATCCCCATTTCATCCGCCTGCTGGGACAGATCGGCGTCAAGTTCAAAGCTACCCAGATGAGCTTCTCAGTGTGCGATCCGGCCACGGGCCTGGAGTACAACGGCAACAACCTCAACAGCCTGTTCGCCCAGCGACGCAATCTGCTGTCGCCGGGCTTCTGGGGCATGCTGCGAGACATCCTGCGCTTCAACCAACACTCGCAGCTCGACCTGCAAAACCAGCGGATCACGGCCTCGACCACCCTCGGTGACTACCTGAAGAGCCAGGGCTACGGCGAGCGCTTCATCCAGCACTACATCGTGCCCATGGGCTCGGCGATCTGGTCGATGTCGCGGGGGCAGATGCTCGGTTTCCCCCTGCAGTTCTTTGTCCGCTTCTTCAAGAACCACGGCTTGCTGTCGGTGAACAACCGCCCCCAGTGGTACGTGATCGAAGGCGGCTCAAGCCGCTACATCGAACCACTGACGGCACCGTTTCGCGAGCGCATCCGCCTGGACTGCCCGGTGCAGCGGGTCGAGCGCGACGAACTCGGCGTGGTCATCCACAGCGCCGCCGGCAGCGAGCGCTTCGACAAGGTGGTGTTCGCCTGCCACAGCGACCAGGCCCTGCGGCTGCTGGCCAGCCCTAGCCACGCCGAACAGGAGATTCTGCAAGCCCTGCCCTACGCCGACAACGATGTGGTGCTGCACACAGATACCCGACTGCTACCGCGCCGTCGCCTGGCCTGGGCCAGCTGGAACTACCGCCTCGATGCCAGCGCCGGGAAAGCCGCTGCCGTGACCTACGACATGAACATTCTCCAGGGCCTGCAAAGCAGCACCACCTTCTGCGTCAGCCTCAACCAGAGTGCGGCCATCGATCCGTCGAAGGTCCTCGCCCGCTACACCTACGCCCATCCGCAATACAGCCTGGGGGCGGTGGCCGCGCAAGCGCGCTGGAGCGAACTGCAAGGCGCCCGGCACAGCTTCTACTGCGGCGCCTACTGGGCTAACGGTTTCCATGAGGACGGCGTGGTCAGTGCCCTGCGGGTGGCCCAGGCCTTCGGAGAACAACTGTGAACAGCGCCCTGTACAGCGGCTGGATCAGCCACCGGCGCTTCGCCCCTAAGTGCCACGCCTTCCGCTACCGGATCGGCTTGCTGTACCTGGACCTGGAGGAACAGGACGCGGTGCTGGGCCTCTCGCCCCTGGCTGGCCGGAGCCGCTTCGCGCCCTTCGCCTTTCGTCAAGGCGACTACCTGCCGGCCTTCACCGGCCAGGGCATGGACCTGATCGACGCCGTACGCCAGCAGGTGGCCGAGGCCATCGGCCATGCTCCGGCTGGCGCGGTGCGACTGCTGACCCAGGTGCGCAGCTGGGGCCTGGCCTTCAACCCGGTGAGCTTCTTCTACTGCTACGAGGCCGATGGGCAACTGGCGGCGATTCTCTGCGAGGTCACCAACACCCCCTGGCGCGAGCGCTATCACTATGTGCTGCCGGCCAGCCCGCACAACGCACAGTCCCCGGAGTACCAGCATTTCGCCGTGGCCAAGGCCTTTCACGTGTCGCCATTCCTGCCCCGGGATCTGGAGTACCGCATGAGCTTCAGCCCTCCGGCCGAGCGTCTCGGCGTGCACATGGCCGACTGGCAGGGTGAGCTCAAGTTGTTCGACGCCACCCTCAACCTGCAACGCCAGGCCCTGGATCGCCGCAGCCTGCACCAGTATCTGCGGCGCTTTCCGTGGATGACCGCCAAGACTTGCCTGGCGATCTACTGGCAGGCCTTGCTCCTGGCTGCCAAGGGCCTGCGCTTTTTTCCTCATCAGGCCGCCGTTGGCGCCTTTCGCACAGCCGCCGTACCACCCAAGGATCGCCGCCATGAAATCCTCTAGCGTCTCGGCCAAAACCACTCTGATCAGCACTCACGGCCTCACTGCCAACCTGTTGCGCCGCGGCGTGCTGCGGCAACTGGCGCAACTCCGGCACGGCCAACTGGTGATCCACGAAGACGGCGAACGACAGGTATTCGGCAGCAGCGGCGCCGCCCTGCTGGGAGAAATCCACGTCCATGACAGCAGCGTCTGGGGCTTGGTGGCCAGCAGCGGCTCCATCGGCGCCGGCGAAGCCTTCATCCATGGGTACTGGAGCACCCCGGATCTCACAGCGGTCATCCGCGTGTTCGTCAGCAACCTGGAAGTGCTGGACGCCATGGAAGGCGGCCTGGCCAGGTTCGGCCGGCCGCTGGTTCGCGGCCTGCACTGGCTCAACCGCAACACCCGCAAGGGCGCGCAGAAAAACATCGCTGCCCACTACGACCTGGGCAATGAACTGTTCGAGCAGTTCCTGGACCCCACCATGATGTATTCCGCCGCGCAGTTTCGCAGCGCCGAGGACAGCCTGGAGCAGGCCCAGTTGAACAAGCTGCAGCGCATCTGCCAGAAGCTCGCGCTCACCCCCCAAGACCACCTGCTGGAAATCGGCACCGGCTGGGGCAGCATGGCCCTGTATGCCGCGCAGCACTATGGCTGCCGGGTCACCACCACCACCCTGTCCAGGGAACAGTTCGCCTACACCCGGCAGCGGATCGACGCCGCCGGCTTGCAGGACCGGGTGACCCTGCTGCTGGAGGATTACCGCGACCTGCGTGGCCAGTACGACAAGCTGGTGTCGATCGAGATGATCGAAGCCGTGGGCCACCGCTTCCTGCCCACTTACTTCAAGCAATGCGCGGGCTTGCTCAAGAGCAACGGCCTGATGCTGCTGCAAGCCATCACCATTCGCGACCAACGCTACGAGCGGGCGAAGAACAGCGTGGACTTCATCCAGCGCTACATCTTCCCCGGCGGTGCCCTGCCCTGCGTGCAGAAAATGCTCGAGGTGGTCAGTCGCGACACCGACATGAACCTGCTGCACATGGAAGACTTCGGCCTGCACTACGCCCGAACCTTGCGCCTGTGGCACGAGAACTTCCGCCGCGCCCACGGCCGCCTGGGCGAGCTGGGCTACGACCCCTATTTCCTGCGGCTCTGGGAGTTCTACCTGTGCTACTGCGAAGGCGGTTTTCTGGAACGCACCATCGGCACCGCGCAACTGCTGCTGGCCAAACCCGCCGCGGCGCCACAACCACTGCTGGGGCGCCTCGATGCCTAGGCAACTGCTCAATGCCCTGCTGTTCCAGTTGGGTTGGTTCACCTGCGTGCTCAGTGGCGACAGCCTGTGGCTATTGCTTGGAGTCGTGATCGTACTGGCGCACTTTCGCTGGGTCGGCCGCTGGAACGACGAAGGTCCGATGATGCTCGGCATTGCCCTGATCGGCATCACCCTGGACAGCTTCCTGAATTGGCTCGGGGTGTTTCAGTTCCAGCAAGTCAGTCTATTGATTCCCTTCTGGCTGATGCTGCTCTGGGTCCTTCTGGCCAGCACCTTGCGCCACGGCCTGGCCTGGAGTGCACGCCCCTGGTGGCGGGCCTGCCTGCTGGGAGCGCTGGCAGGCCCGCTGTCCTACTACGCCGGGGGCCGACTGGCCGGCGTGAGCTTTCCCTACGGAACAGGGCCAACCCTGGTCGGGCTGGGAGTGCTCTGGGCCCTGCTGTTGCCGCTGCTGCACGTGTTGGCGCAAGCGGCCCTGGAGGCTCCGCCACTGGCCGCTGAAGGCTGAGCGTCTGTCTGGGCTTTCACACAGTCCGGCCCCGTGGCCTTACACTACACGCCTATGACCACCATTCCCGTTACCCCCATCGCCGAACCCGCCATCAGTTGCTCCACCTGCGCCGCCTGCTGCTGCCAGCTGGAAGTGATGCTGATCACCGATACCGGGGTGCCCGAACGCTTCATCGATATCGACGACTGGGGTGGGGAGGTGATGCGGCGCCTGGATGATGGCTGGTGCGCGGCGCTGGATCGCGACAGCATGCGTTGCTCTATCTATGAGCTGCGCCCCTTGATCTGCCGCGAATTCGAATTGGGCGAGGCGGATTGCCTGAACGAACGCCGGGGCATCGCCACGGCGTATCGCTGGGACGGCTCAGAGCGGCATCGTGTAGTGCAGGGCGTAGCTTTCTACCCCATCGTTGGGGCTGCTGATACCGGCGTTGGAGTAGTGCGTGGCACGGATGCCGATCTCATGCCCGCCGTTGAAGCGCAGGCCGAAGCCGATGCGGTCTTCGAACTGGAAGGATGAACCCAGCTTGTTGTCTTCCACCTGGGTGTGGGCGAACGCCGCGACGCCGATTCCGGCCTCTACGTAGGGCTTGACGCTGTTTCCTGCGAACTCGTAGACGAATACTGGGGAGAACGACAGGCTGTGGTTGCTCGACTTCTTGTCACCGTCCCAGTAGGTGTAGGCACCGCTCCAATAACCGGTCAGGCGACCGACATCGCTTTGCAACCAGCTCTTGTCCCAATCGAATTGCATACCAAGCCGGTAGGCTTGCGTCGAGTCCCCGGTCTGCCCCACGGAAAACTCCATCCCGGCGGCATGCGCGGAGAGACTTGGCCCCAACAACGCGGCCGCAAGCGCGGCCAGACATAACAGTCGCTTCATCAGGAACATCCTTTTATTGAACTATTTTGAACGTTTTTGTACCGCCTGGTAGATAGGCTATAGAAGTCTGCGCCTAATCAGAAGTTCAGCGCCGACAGCGGAATTTAACGTTTTTTTCACAAATCGAAAGACTGCACACTACCGGATTCTTGCCACAGGATGGGCAGTACCTTGGCAAAATGCGGCACATCGCCGCTGGTCCAGAAGCGGGTTTCCCGCACGGGGCCATGGGCGCGCAGGTCGCCCTCGTCGAGCAGGCGCTGCAGTTGGCGGGCAACCGCCGCACCGGTGTCCACCAGGCTGATGTGCTCTGGCAGCATCCGTGACAGCACGGGTTTGAGAAACGGATAGTGGGTGCAACCCAGGATGATGGTGTCGCAGCCCGCCGCCAGCAGCGGTTCGACATACCCCTGCAGCAATTGGCACAAGGCCGCGCTATGCAGGTCGCCGTTCTCGATCATCTCCACCAGGCCCGGACAAGGCTGGGTGACGACCTTCACATCGCCGGCAAAACGGTCGAGCAAGGCGGCGAACTTGGCGCTCTGCAGGGTACCGGTGGTAGCCAGGACCCCGACCACGCCGCTGCGGGTAGCCGCCGCGGCAGGCTTGACCGCCGGCTCCATGCCGACGATGGGCCAATCCGGGAAGTCGCGCCGCAGGTCGGCCACGCCGGCCACGGTGGCGGTATTGCAGGCCAATACCAGGGCCTTGGCCCCTTGCTCGCGAAAGAAGCGGGCCATCAGGCCGCAGCGCTGGCGGATGAATTCAGGAGTCTTTTCGCCGTAGGGAATGTAGCCGCAGTCGCCGAGATACAGCAGCGACTCATTGGGCAGCAACTGCTGGATCTCCGCCAGGACCGACAAACCGCCGACCCCGGAATCGAAGACCGCCACCGGCGCTTCACTCATGCCGGCCTCCACAGACCTTGCAGCCTGGGTCGCGCTTGACCCGCAGCTCGCGAAAACGCGTACCCAGGGCATCGATCAGCAACAATCTGCCCACCAGCGGCTCGCCGAAACCGGCCAGCAGCTTCAAGGCTTCCAGCGCCTGCAGACTGCCGACGGTTCCCACCAGCGGCCCCAGGACCCCGGCTTCGCTGCAGGTCAGTTCAGCCTCGCTGCCGTGCCCGTACAGGCAGTGATAGCAAGGACTGTGCGCAAGGCGCGGATCGAATACCGACAACTGTCCTTCCAGGCGAATCGCCGCACCACTGACCAGGGGCCTGCCGACGGCGACACAGGCGGCGTTCACCGCTTCGCGGGTGGAAAAATTATCACTGCAATCCAGCACCAGGTCCACGCCTGCCACGGCGGCGACCAGGGAGTCCTCGTCCAGCGCCACCGGATGGGGTACCAGGCGGATCTGCGGGTTGAGGGCAGACAGCCGGCCAATGGCCGAGTCCACCTTGCTCGAACCGACGCTATTGCTGTCATGAATGATCTGGCGCTGCAGGTTGGTCAGGTCGACGCTGTCGAAGTCGGCCAGGTGCAGCTCGCCGACCCCGGCCGCTGCCAGGTAGAGCGCCGCAGGAGCGCCAAGGCCGCCGAGGCCGACAATCAGCACGCGGCTCTGCTTGAGGCGCAATTGACCGTCGATGTCGACCTGCTGCAACAGGATCTGCCGGCTATAGCGCAACAGCTCCTCGTCGGTCAGCACGGCAAGCACCCCAGGCTGATGCGCTCATGGCCACCGAGATCGACCCGGCTATGGACTTCGATGAAACCCTGTGCGGCTAGCAACTCGCGTACCGCCGGGGCCTGGTCGTAGCCGTGCTCCAGCATCAACCAGCCACCGGCTTCCAGGTGCAGCGGAGCCTGGGCCACGATCAGGCGCAGGTCATCGAGACCATCCTTGCCGGCCACCAGGGCGCTTTCCGGTTCGAAACGCACGTCGCCGGCCGCCAGGTGCGGATCGGCTTCGGCAATGTAGGGCGGGTTGCTGACGATCAAGCCGAAGCGCTGGCCCTGGATCGAATCGAACCAGTGGCTGCTGAGCACCGTGACATTGGCCAGTTGCAGGCGCTGGCGGTTGCGTTCGGCCAGGGCCACGGCTTCCAGCACGCGGTCCAGCGCTGTGACCTGCCAGGCCGGGCGTTCGCTGGCCAGGGCCAGGGCAATGGCGCCACTGCCGGTGCCCAGGTCCAGAACCCGGGCCGGGCCGGCAGGCAACAGTTGCAAGGCGGTCTCCACCAGCAGTTCGGTGTCGGGGCGCGGGATCAGGGTATGGGGAGCCACTTCCAGGTCGAGCTTCCAGAACCCCTGCTGGCCGAGGATGTAGGCCACCGGCTCGCCGGAGCGACGCCGTTGCAGGTATTCACTGAACACCAGGACCGCTTCGCTGGGCACGATGCGCTCCGGCCAGGTATGCAGAAAGCTGCGGGGCTTGCCCAGGGCCGCGGCCAGGAGCAGCTCGGCGTCCAGGCGCGGGGTTGGCGAATCGGGTAGTTGGGCGGCGCGCAACAGGCTGGCGATGATGGTCATTCAATCACCCAATGCGGCAAGTTGGTCGGCCTGGTACTCGGCCAGCAGCGGCTCGATCACCGCTTCCACGCCACCGGCGATGATTTCGTCCAGGGAATACAAGGTCAGGTTGACCCGGTGGTCAGTGACACGCCCCTGGGGAAAGTTGTAGGTGCGGATACGTTCGGAGCGGTCGCCCGAACCCACCAGCAGCTTGCGCTCGCTGGCGATGGCGCTGGCCGCCGCACTGGCCTGCTGGTCATTGAGCTTGGCCGACAACCAGGACAGGGCCCGCGCACGGTTCTTGTGCTGGGAACGTTCTTCCTGGCACTCCACCACGATGCCGGTGGGCAAGTGGGTGATGCGGATGGCCGAGTCGGTCTTGTTCACGTGCTGGCCGCCGGCGCCGGAAGAACGATAGGTATCGATGCGCAAGTCCGCCGGGTTGATCTCGATGGCTTCCTGTTCATCCGGTTCGGGCAGTACCGCCACGGTGCAGGCCGAGGTATGGATGCGCCCCTGGGATTCGGTGGCCGGCACTCGCTGTACGCGGTGCGCCCCGGACTCGAACTTCAGCTTGCCGTAGACGTTCTCGCCCTCGACCCGGGCGATGATTTCCTTGTAGCCGCCATGCTCGCCCTCGTTCTCGGAGAGAATCTCCAGGCGCCAGCCACGCCGTTCGGCATAACGCGAATACATGCGAAACAGATCGCCGGAGAAGATCGCCGCCTCGTCACCACCGGTACCGGCACGGATTTCCAGGAACACGTTGCGTCCATCGTTGGGATCCTTGGGCAACAGCATGCGCTGCAGGTTGCTTTCCAGCTCGACCAGTTGTTCCTTGGCCTCGCGGACTTCTTCCACGGCCATCTCCCGCAGGTCCGGATCGCTGTCCTTGAGCAGCGCCTGGGCGCCCTCCAGGTCGGCCTGGACCTTGAGCACCTGTTTGTAGGAGGCGACGATCGGCTCGACTTCCGCGTACTCCTTGGAATAGGCACGGAACTTGGCCTGGTCGGAAATGACCTCGGCATCGCCAAGCAAGGCGGTCAGTTCCTCGAAACGGTCCTGGAGAATGTCCAGCTTACTGAGCAGTGACGCTTTCATTGCGGGGTTTTATCCGAAGAGCCCTCACCGAGGGCAAAGAGTTCTTGGGCCATGGCCAGCGCATCGAGGCGGCCTTCGGCGGAAAGCTTTTTCAACTGCACGCTCGGTGCGTGCAGCAGTTTGTTGGTCAGGCCACGGGCCAGCTGGGCCAGCACGTCTTCGGCACTGCTACCGTTGGTCAGCATGCGCAGGGCCTTCTGCAGCTCTTCGTCACGCAGGCGCTCGCTCTGTTGACGATAGGCCTTAAGCACGTCCACTGCCGCCAACTCGCGCAAGCGCACCATGAAATCCTCGGCGCCGATGTTCACCAGTTCCTCGGCCGCCTGTGCCGCGCCCTGGCGACTCTTGAGGTTTTCTGCAACCACTTCGTGAAGATCGTCGACGGTATAGAGGTAAACGTCGTCCAACTCGCCGACTTCCGGCTCGATATCCCGGGGAACGGCGATATCCACCATGAAGATCGGCTTGTGCTTGCGCAGTTTCAGGGCACTCTCCACCGCACCCTTACCCAGGATCGGCAGCTGGCTCGCAGTGGAACTGATGACGATATCGCTGTGCACCAGCTCCTGGGGGATGTCCGAGAGCAGCACCGCATGGGCGCCGAACTGTTCCGCCAGCTGGCTGGCGCGCTCCAGGGTGCGGTTGGCCACCACGATGCGCTTGACGCCCAGTTCGTGCAGGTGCCGAGCGACCAGGGTGATGGTCTCGCCCGCGCCGATCAACAGCGCCTGGCTGCGCTGCAGGTCGCTGAAGATCTGCTTGGCCAGGCTCACCGCGGCAAAAGCCACGGATACGGGGTTTTCACCGATGGCGGTATCGGTGCGGACCTGCTTGGCGGCATTGAAGGTCGCCTGGAACAGCCGCCCCAGCAAGGGGCCGACGGTGCCGGCCTCCCGGGCCACGGCATAGGCGGACTTCATCTGCCCGAGGATCTGCGGCTCGCCCAGCACCAGCGAGTCCAGGCCGGAAGCCACGCGCATCATGTGACGAACTGCCGCATCGTCTTCATGTACATAGGCACTGGCGCGCAGGTCGTCCAGGCTCAGATGGTGGTATTCGGCCAGCCAGCGCAGCACCACATCGGCCGAAAGATGATCCTGTTCTACATAGAGCTCACTGCGGTTGCAGGTGGAGAGGATCGCAGCTTCGCGGCTGTCGGTGAGTCGGCAGAGCTGCTGCAAGGCCTCAACCAACTGCTCAGGGGTAAAGGCCACGCGCTCGCGGACGTCTACAGAAGCAGTCTTGTGGTTAATACCAAGTGCAAGGAAGGCCATTCAAGGTCGCTGATGATGTCGAGAAGCCGGCAATTGTCCTACTTCGACAGATTCAGAACAACTCCCGCCGACTATTGTCCTAATAGACTGCCTCTGTTCTGGCATCCCGTTGAGTCTCGGTTATGTTTGGCCGAAGGCTTGTGTCATGATGATCCGACCGCAGGTTAGTCGCCCTCTTCCTATATGAATAGATCCTCCGCGTTGCTCCTCGCCCTTGTCTTCCTCAGCGGATGCCAATCCCTGGCCCCTGTTTCATCGGACGCTACGTCGTCGGTGGAAGACAGCACCCCGGCCCCTGAAAAGCCCAAGGTCTACTCCTCGTTCAGCGAAGACACCGTCTTCAGCCTGCTGAGCGCCGAGCTGGCGGGCCAGCGCAATCGCTTCGACATTGCCCTGGACAACTACGTGACCCAGGCCATCAACACCCAGGACCCGGGCATCTCCGAGCGGGCCTTTCGCATCGCCGAGTACCTGGGCGCCGACCAAGCGGCCCTGGATACATCGCTGATCTGGGCGAAAAACGCCCCCGACGACCTCGAGGCGCAGCGTGCGGCCGCCATCCAGCTGGCCCGCACCGGGCGCTATGACGATTCCATGCTTTATATGGAGAAGGTCCTGCAGGGCAAGGGCGATACCCATTTCGACTTCCTGGCCCTGTCCGCCGCCGATACCGATCAGGAAACCCGTGACGGCCTGATGAAAGGTTTCGACCGCTTACTGCAAAAGCACCCACACAACAGCCAGCTGATTTTCGGCAAGGCCCTGCTGATGCAGCAGGATGGCGACGCCAAGGAGGCCCTGGCTCTGCTGGAGGAAAATCCGCCGGAGGACGGCGAAGTGGCGCCGCTGCTGTTGCGCGCCCGCCTGCTGCAAAGCCTGAATCGCGGCAAGGAAGCCCTGCCGCTGCTGGAAAAAAGCATCCGCAAATACCCGGATGACAAGCGCCTGCGCCTGACCTACGCCCGCATGCTGGTGGAGCAGGACCGCATGGAAGATGCCAAGGCACAGTTCTCGAGCCTGGTCCAGCAGTACCCCGAGGACGACGAACTACGCTACTCCCTGGCGCTGGTGTGCCTGGAAGCCAAGGCCTGGGACGAGGCCAAGGGCTACCTCGAGGACCTGATCGCCCGGGAAAGCCATGAAGATTCCGCGCACCTGAACCTGGGCCGGATCGCCGAAGAGCTCAACGACCCGCAAGGGGCGCTGGCCGAGTATGCCCTGGTCGGCCCGGGCAACGACTACCTGCCGGCCCAACTGCGCCAAGCCGACATCCTGATGAACAACGGCCGTACCGATGAAGCGCAAAAACGCTTGGTGGCGGCTCGCGACGCCCAACCCGACTACGCCATCCAGCTGTATCTGATCGAGGTCGAGACCCTGTCGGCGAACAACCAGGGGCCGCGCGCCTGGAGCGTCATCCAGCAGGCGCTGAAGCAGTATCCCGACGACGTGAACCTGCTCTACACCCGCGCCATGCAGGCCGAGAAACGCAATGACCTGGGGCAGCTGGAAAAGGACCTGCGCCTGATCATACAGCGCGAACCGGACAACGCCATGGCACTGAACGCCCTGGGCTATACCTTGTCCGATCGTACGACTCGTTATACCGAGGCCAAGGCCCTGATCGAACAGGCCCACCAGCTGACGCCGGACGATCCGGCGGTGCTCGACAGCCTGGGCTGGGTGAACTACCGCCTGGGCAACCTGGACGAGGCCGAACGCCTTCTGCGCCAAGCCCTGGAGCGCTTCCCCGACCCGGAAGTCGCCGCGCACCTGGGTGAAGTCCTGTGGCATAACGACAAGCAGCGCGAAGCCCGGCAGATCTGGAGCAAATTCCTCAAGGACCAGCCGGACAACCCCGTGCTGCGCCAGACCATCAAACGCCTGACCGGATCAGAGACTCTTTAAGACCATGCTCGTGCGCCACTTCATCGTTTTCAGCTTCATTGCCCTGCTGGCCGGCTGCGCCGGTTTCGGCGCCCGCGAATCCGTCCAGGGCCAGGGCAACCCGGCGCAATGGCGCCAGCACAAGGACCAGTTGAGTGCTCTCGATGGCTGGCAGATCAACGGCAAGATCGGCATCCGTGCCCCCAAGGACTCCGGCAGCGGCACGCTGTTCTGGCTGCAACGCCAGGATTACTACGACATCCGCCTGTCCGGCCCGCTGGGCCGCGGCGCCGCACGCCTGACCGGTCGCCCGGGCCAGGTCAGCCTCGAAGTGGCCAACCAGGGCCGCTACGAAGCCAGCAGCCCGGAGTCGCTGCTGGAAGAACAACTGGGCTGGAAACTGCCGGTGTCTCACCTGGGCTGGTGGGTTCGGGGCCTGCCCGCCCCGGGTAGCAAGAGCCGCCTGACCCTGGATGGCGACAGCCACCTGGCGAGCCTGGAACAGGACGGCTGGCAAGTGGAGTACAGCAGCTACTCGCAGCAGAACGGCTACTGGCTACCCGAGCGGATCAAGCTGCATGGCAGCGACCTTGACGTCACCCTGGTGATCAAGGAATGGCAACCACGCAAGCTGGGGCAATGACATGAGCGTGCAAAAGCTGACCCTGCCCTCCCCGGCCAAGCTCAACCTGATGCTGCATATCCTGGGACGTCGTGCAGACGGTTATCACGAATTGGAGACGCTGTTCCAATTCCTCGACTACGGCGACGAAATCACTTTCGCCGTACGTGATGACGGGGTGATCCGCCTGAATACCGAGTTCGAAGGCGTCCCCCACGACAGCAACCTGATCGTCAAGGCCGCGAAGAAACTCCAGGAACAATCCGGCTGCACCCTGGGTGTCGACATCTGGATCGACAAGATCCTGCCCATGGGCGGCGGCATCGGTGGCGGCAGCTCCAATGCCGCCACCACTCTGCTGGGCCTGAACCATCTCTGGCAGCTGGACTGGGATGAAGACCGCCTGGCGGCACTGGGTTTGACCCTGGGCGCCGACGTACCGGTCTTCGTCCGTGGGCATGCGGCATTCGCCGAGGGCGTCGGGGAAAAACTCAGCCCCGAATACCCCGAGGAGCCGTGGTACCTCGTGCTGGTACCGCAAGTCTCTGTAAGTACAGCAGAAATTTTTTCCGATCCGCTGTTGACACGTGACAGCGCGCCCATTAAAGTGCGCCCCGTTCCCAAGGGAAACAGCAGAAATGACTGCCTTCCGGTAGTCGCAAGGCGTTATCCAGAAGTACGTAACGCATTGAATTTGCTAGGTAAATTTACCGAAGCAAAACTGACTGGAACTGGAAGTTGTGTGTTTGGGGGCTTCCCAAGCAAAGCTGAAGCTGATAAAGTCTCGGCCCTTCTTACAGAGACCCTTTCAGGGTTTGTAGCAAAAGGAAGCAACGTTTCGATGTTGCATCGCAAGCTGCAAACACTGCTCTAACGGAAACGAGTGCCAGGCACTCGAAGCAACAGATACAGGGGCGTCGCCAAGCGGTAAGGCAGCAGGTTTTGATCCTGCCATGCGTTGGTTCGAATCCAGCCGCCCCTGCCATTTTCCTTATACTCATCCAGGTATACCCTCAGCCTTCAGGTACTGCGCGTGTCCAAGATGATGGTCTTTACGGGGAACGCCAACCCCGATCTGGCTCGGCGTGTCGTACGTCAGCTGCATATCCCTCTCGGTGACATTTCTGTTGGAAAATTTTCCGACGGCGAAATTACTGCCGAGATCAATGAAAATGTCCGCGGTAAAGACGTCTTCATTATTCAGCCGACCTGCGCTCCGACCAACGATAACCTGATGGAACTCGTCGTGATGGCTGATGCCTTCCGTCGTTCCTCGGCTACTCGTATCACTGCTGTTATTCCTTATTTTGGTTATGCCCGTCAGGATCGCCGTCCGCGTTCCGCACGTGTGGCTATCAGCGCGAAAGTCGTGGCTGACATGCTCACCGTAGTCGGCATCGACCGTGTTCTCACGGTTGACCTGCACGCTGACCAGATCCAGGGTTTCTTCGATATCCCGGTAGATAACATCTACGGCTCCCCAGTCCTGGTGGACGATATCGAAGACCAGCGTTTCGAAAACCTGATGATCGTCTCCCCGGACATCGGCGGCGTCGTGCGTGCACGTGCCGTAGCCAAGTCCCTGGGCGTTGATCTCGGGATCATCGACAAGCGTCGTGAGAAAGCCAATCACTCCGAAGTGATGCATATCATCGGCGACGTCGAAGGACGCACCTGCATTCTGGTTGACGACATGGTCGATACCGCCGGCACCCTGTGCCACGCGGCCAAGGCCCTGAAAGAGCATGGCGCCGCCAAGGTCTTCGCCTACTGCACACACCCTGTGCTGTCGGGCCGGGCCATCGAGAACATCGAAAATTCCGTGCTGGACGAGCTGGTGGTGACCAACACCATCCCGCTGTCCGCAGCAGCACAAGCCTGTGCACGTATCCGCCAACTGGATATCGCACCGGTAGTTGCCGAAGCGGTTCGCCGTATCAGCAACGAAGAATCGATCAGCGCGATGTTCCGCTAAGGGCTAGTCCCTGGCAAAACATCTCGATGACGAAAAGCGCCCCGTCCCAACCTAGGTTGGGACGGGGCTTTTTTGCCCGTATCGCCCTTGGCGCTGGTCGCAAACGCCAAGGCGAACGAGGTTATTTTGGAGATACAAAATGAACGATTTTACCCTGAATGCTGAAGTGCGTTCCGACCTGGGGAAAGGTGCGAGCCGCCGCCTGCGTCGTCTCGCCAGCCTGGTTCCAGCTGTTGTTTACGGTGGCGACAAAGCCCCTGAATCCATCAGCATGCTGGCCAAGGAAATTGCCAAGCTGCTGGAAAACGAAGCTGCCTACAGCCACATCATCGAACTGAACGTCGGTGGCACCAAGCAGAACGTCGTGATCAAGGCCCTGCAACGTCACCCAGCCAAAGGCCACGTGCTGCACGCTGACTTCGTTCGCGTAGTTGCCGGCCAGAAACTGACCGCCATCGTTCCAGTCCACTTCATCAACGAATCTGCACCTGTGAAGAAAGGCGGCGAGATCTCCCACGTAGTGTCGGAAATCGAAGTTTCCTGCCTGCCGAAAGATCTGCCTGAGTTCATCGAAGTCGACCTGGCTGACGCTGAAATCGGCACCATCGTTCACCTGTCCAACATCAAGGCCCCTAAAGGCGTTGAGTTCGTGGCCCTGGCACACGGCAACGACCTGGCAGTAGCCAACGTCCACGCTCCACGTGTTGCTCCAGAAGCTGCTGAAGGCGCTGCAGAGTAATTTCACTCTGACGCCGGAGTAGCGGAAACATCGCGGACAGTGACGTAGCGAGAAAGCGGGCGAGAACGCGAAGTTTACGCATCATGGTAAATGAGCTGTCGTCGTCCACTTTCGCCGCTGCCAAGCTGCGCGGCGATGTTATCCACAACTCCAGAGAAGGGCCCCTATCGTGACTGCCATAAAACTGATCGTCGGCCTGGGTAATCCAGGCCCTGAATACGAACAGACCCGGCATAACGCAGGGGCCCTTTTTGTTGAGCGCATCGCCGACAAACAAGGTGTGAACCTTGTGGCCGATCGCAAATATTTCGGCCTGACCGGGCGCTTCAGTCACCAGGGTCAGGACATTCGTCTGCTGATTCCCACCACCTACATGAACCGCAGCGGCCAGGCCGTGGCGGCGCTTGCGGGTTTCTTCCGCATCAAGCCCGAAGAAATCCTGGTGGCCCATGACGAACTAGACTTGCCTCCCGGCGTCGCCAAGCTCAAGACCGGCGGCGGACACGGCGGGCACAACGGACTGCGGGACATCATCGCGCAGCTCGGCAACCAGAATACCTTTCACCGCCTGCGGCTCGGCATCGGCCACCCGGGCGTCGCCAGCATGGTTTCGAACTTTGTCCTGGGTCGTGCGCCACGCGCCGAACAGGAAAAACTCGATGCCAGCATCGATTTTGCCCTCGGCGTGCTGCCGGATATCTTCGCCGGTGAATGGAACCGCGCGATGAAAAACCTGCACAGCCAGAAGGCCTGACTCTTACCCGAGGGGAAACACCATGGGATTCAATTGCGGCATCGTCGGCCTGCCCAACGTCGGCAAGTCCACCCTGTTCAACGCCCTGACCAAGTCCGGCATCGCGGCGGAGAACTTCCCCTTCTGCACCATCGAGCCCAACAGCGGCATCGTGCCGATGCCCGACGCGCGCCTGGATGCCCTGGCCGAGATCGTCAAGCCGAACCGCGTCCTGCCGACCACCATGGAATTCGTCGACATCGCCGGCCTGGTGGCAGGTGCATCCAAGGGTGAAGGCCTGGGCAACAAGTTCCTCGCCAACATCCGCGAGACCGATGCCATCGCCCACGTAGTGCGCTGCTTCGAAGACGAGAACGTGATTCACGTCTCCAACAGCGTCGACCCGAAGCGCGACATCGAGATCATCGATCTGGAACTGATCTTCGCTGACCTCGACAGCTGCGAGAAACAACTGCAGAAGGTCGCGCGCAATGCCAAGGGCGGCGACAAGGACGCCCTCGCCCAGAAGGCCATTCTCGAGCAGCTGATCCCGCACTTCACCGAAGGCAAGCCGGCACGCAGCTTGATGAAGAACATGAGCGCCGAAGAAAAGGCCGTGATCCGTGGCTTCCACCTACTGACCAGCAAGCCGGTGATGTACATCGCCAACGTGGCCGAGGATGGCTTCGAGAACAACCCGCACCTGGACGTGGTCAAGGCCATCGCCGAAGAAGAAGGCGCGGTCGTGGTACCGGTATGCAACAAGATCGAAGCCGAGATCGCCGAGCTGGAAGAAGGTGAAGAAAAGGACATGTTCCTCGAGGCCCTGGGCCTGGAAGAGCCTGGCCTGAATCGCGTGATCCGCGCAGGCTACGAACTGCTCAACCTGCAGACCTACTTCACTGCCGGCGTGCAGGAAGTTCGGGCCTGGACCGTTCGCGTCGGCGCCACCGCACCGCAAGCTGCGGGCGTGATCCACACCGACTTCGAAAAAGGCTTCATCCGCGCCGAAGTGGTGGCCTATGACGACTTCATCCAGTTCAAGGGTGAAGCCGGTGCCAAGGAAGCCGGCAAGTGGCGCCTGGAAGGCAAGGAGTACATCGTCAAGGATGGCGACGTGATGCACTTCCGCTTCAACGTCTGATCCCCACCGGACGACAGCGACCCCCGTACATCCCCAGGATGCACGGGGGTTTGTTTTTTATGCCCTCTGTTTTGCCAGCCTCTCGCCCGCCCTGGCGCAATGCCAAGTCTAGACATACTCCTAGCAACAGGGCCGCCCCACTGCCAGGCAAAGGGATGACCCTGTTGTAACCTCAGAAGTAGGTGGTCGCCCCCGCGAAGAACGCCCTGCCAGGCACATAGAAGTTGGTCGAGCCGTCCCGCAGGTCCTTGTCCAGCAGGTTCTGTACCCCGCCATTCAAGGTCAGCCACTTGGTCAGGGCCAGGTTGGCCGTCAAGTCGTAGGTGGTATAGGACTGTACGAAGTCATTGCGTATCCCTCGCTGCTTGCCCACATGCTGCGCCGACAGTTCGGTACTCAAGCGATCGTTGACCTGCCAGTCCAGCGCACTGAACAGCGAGAGCTTGGGCGCACTGATCAGGTCCTCGCCGGTGGATAAGTTGCGGCTTTCCAGCATGTAGGTGGCGTTGGTGCGCCAGTTCACCGAGTCGCCCAGCGGGATCCGGGTGGTGCCTTCCCAGCCGCGGGTCCGGGCCTTGTCGATATTTTCCAGCATGGTCCACCAACGCCCCTGGAACTGACCCAGCGGACCATATTCGATCTTGTCGGTGAAGTCGGTATGGAAGTAGGTCAGGCCCAGCTCCCAGTCGTCATGGTTGAAGGACACGCCGATCTCTTTGTTGGTGCTGGTTTCGGGCGTCAGGTCCGGGTTACCGGCCATCCAGCAACTACCCTCCTTGTATCCCAGGGGCTTGAGCGAGCCGCAGCCACGGCCACCGGACTCGGTCGCCGCGCCGGCGCTGCCCTCCTTCAGGCTCGGCGCACGAAAGCCCTTGGACACCCCGCCGCGCACCGTCCAGTCCGCATGCGGGTGGTAGACCACATAGGCCCGCGGGCTGTTGTGGTTGCCATATTTGTCGCTGTGGTCGAAGCGGTTGCCCAGGGTCAGGGACAGGTTGTCCAGGAGGAATAGCTCATCCTCGATGAAGGCCGCCGAATAATCGCCCTTCAGGGTCGAGCCACTGACTGGCGCGCCCTTGTAGTCCACCGGCACCGTGCCCAGGGTGTCGGTGTTGGTCAGCTCTTCACGCTTCCATTGCCCACCGACGGTCAGGCGCTGGTCCACCAGCAACTCGAACGGCATGTTCAGGCTGCCCTCGACGATCTTCTCTTCGGAACTGGCCTTGCCCCAGTCGATATCGTTGCGGTACTTGTTCAGGTAGGCATCGAGTTTCGAGGTACCGAAGCTCCACTCCCCGACATGGGACAGGATGTAGCTGTCGCGGGTCAGGCGGCTGGGGCCAAAGGCTCCGCCAATGGTTTCATCCCAATCACCGAAGGTCTTCTTCGAGGACCAGGCGCGCTCTACGCCATGCACAGCCTCGAAGGACAGGCTCTGCTCATCATTGATCTGCCAGTCCAGCAAGGCATTCAGGCTCTGGTCCTTGGAGCCTCCAGCCCCGTCGCCATACATGAACTCGCCCTTCGAATCGAGACGGGCCTCGACCTCGTCCGCCGCGCGCCGGGTCACGTTGGCCCCTAGGCGCAGACCCAGGGATTCGGTCAGCGGACCGGACAGGTTGGCACTGTACTGGGTGGTCTGGCCGCGGTCGGAATCCTTGGGCACGGTGATATTGGTGCTGGCCGAACCGCTCCAGGTCCGCGACACCTTGCGGGTGATGATATTGATCACCCCTCCCATGGCATCCGAGCCATAAAGCGAGGACATCGGCCCACGGACGATCTCGATGCGCTCGATCATGTTCGGCGAGATCCAGTTCAGGTCCTGGCGCGCCAGGTCACGGCGGTAGCTGATATCCCCGGAGCTACCGACCCGCTTGCCGTCCACCAGGATCAGCGTGTACTTGTCGTCCAGCCCCCGCAGCTTGATCTTCGACTGCTCGCCCACCGGGCCGAAACCGCCCGTCACGCCCGGCACCCGGCGCAGCAAGGTGTTGAGGTCATAGACCGGCTGACGTTCGATTTCCTCACGGGTGATGACGCTGACGCTGGCCGGCGCATCCTTGAGATCAGTGGCACCACCACTGGCCGTGACGAAGGCGGTATCCAATTCCAGCGATGTCGGCTTGGAGTCGTCACCGGTCTCGGCGGCCTGTGCCAGCGGCCCAAGCAAGCCGACACCGGCACTCAATAGGAGGGAGTTGAACAGGCAGGAGCTGAGTTTCATTACACGCAATCCTTGTCGAACCAATGCACCTTAACGGTGCGCTAAGGGATGGGGACCGGAGTGTAATACTAATGATTATCATTTAGATACGAGAAAGTTACAGAACCGACATATTCAGCCGCGTCTGAATCGAGCTCCTGCGCGTGCGTTGCGCGCTGCCATTGTTCAGCCCACCTCCTCGTAGGGCAGCCCCACGTAGTTCTCGGCGATGCTCAACTGGCCCGCAGGGAAATGGAGGAAATACTCACGGTCGGCCTGTTGCATCTTGTGTGCCCAGGCATCCTGATGCTCGCCGAAATCATGCATGAGATTGGTCATGAACCAGCTGAACCTTTCGCCTTTCCAAACCCGGCGCAGGGCCAGTTCGGAATACCTGGACAGCAGATCGATCCGTCCCTGCCGGTAGACCTTGACCAGGATGCGGTACAGGTAGTGCACATCGGACGCCGCCAGATTCAGCCCCTTGGCCCCGGTGGGCGGGACGATGTGAGCCGCGTCCCCTACCAGGAACAGCTTGCCGTGCTGCATCGGCTCCACCACATGACTGCGCAGGGGGGCGATGCTCTTTTCCAGCGATGGGCCGGTCACCAGGCGCTGAGCCAAGTCAGCAGGCAGGCGCACCTTGAGTTCCTCCCAGAAACGCCGATCAGACCAATCTTCGAGCTTGTCGCCCAAAGGCACTTGCAGGTAGTAACGACTGCGAGTCAGGGAACGTTGACTACACAGCACGAAACCCCGGTCGTGCTGTGCATAGATCAACTCAGGGTTGACCGGTGGAGTATCGGCCAGCAGCCCCAACCAGCCAAAGGGATACTCACGTGCATAGTGTGTGAGTAACTCCTGGGGAATGCTTTGCCGGGCCACGCCATGGAAGCCGTCGCACCCGGCGATGTAGTCACAGTCGATCCGCAATGACTGACCGTCTTGCTCACAAGTGACGTAAGGCCGCTCGCCTTGCAGGTCATGCAGTTGCACCTGGCTTGCCGAATAGAGCGTCACTGCACCGCAGGCCGCTCGGGCCTGCATCAGGTCGCGGGTGACTTCGGTCTGGCCGTAGACCATCACGGTCTTGCCACCGGTAAGGGCCTTGAGATCGATACGTACCCGCCGCCCGCCCAGCAACAGCTCCACGCCTTCGTGGACCAGCCCGTCGGCGTCCATGCGCCGGGCAACGCCGGCTTCGCGCAATAGGTCCACCGTGCCTTGCTCCAATACTCCGGCACGGATGCGACCCAGGACGTAGTCCGGGGCCTGGCGCTCGAGGATCACCGTGTCGATACCAGCCCGGTGCAGCAATTGGCCCAACAGCAGTCCGGATGGGCCGGCACCGATAATCGCAACCTGAGTCTTCATTGTCGTCGTCTCACAGGGTGTTCCGATGCGGGCCACAGGCCTCGATCGGAATTTATGGTTATTGTTCTACCCTGCATTTTTACTGACAAAAAACGCAAAAAATGGTGATAAACCGCCACAAAAAATGCACTTTTACAAACAGCGTTCGATTATCGAGCAGCCCATCCCTCTCCTCGTAAAGGTCCAGAGCCCATGAAAGCCAGCCTCTCCAGCATCCCGGTCTTCAAGCTCTATGGCGAGAACCAGGCCTGGCCGACCCCGGACCTGCTGCACTGCGAATCCATCCCCGAACGCAGCAGCCTGCACCACTGGGAGATCAAGCCCCATCGCCACGCAGACCTTTACCAGTTGCTGTACGTGCAGCGTGGCCAGGCCATGGTAGAAGTCGAAGGCCAGCGCCGAGAAGTACAGGAGACGGCGGTCCAGGTCATACCGCCGCTGATGGTCCATGGCTTCCAGTTCAGCGCCGATATCCAGGGCTACGTGCTGACCCTGGCGGCCCCCCTGGTCGCCCAGCTGGAAACGCAGTTGGGCGCTCCACTGGCAGTGCTGGCATCTTCTGGCTGCTACTCGGTGGGGTCCGACCGGCGCAGTCTCGACACCCTGTTCAAGACGCTGCTGCATGAGTACGAAGGTAGCGCCTCGGCCCGGGATCTGCTGCTGCAATCACTGGTCAACGTGCTGATGATCTGGATCGCCCGCCGCAGTCAGCGGAACGCCATGCCCGGCAACCGCAACGAGCGTCACCAGCAGTTGCTGGGATATTTCATCAGGCTGGTGGAACAGCACTACCGAGAACACCCTACAGTGGAATCCCTGGCCCACCGCATCGGCCTGTCCAGCGTGTACCTCAATACCCTGTGCCGGGAACTGGCCGGGCAGACCGCCCTGCAGATCATCCACCAGCGCCTGATGCTGGAGGCCAAGCGCAGCCTGGTGTACAGCAACATCGGTATCAGCCAGCTAGCGGATCAGCTAGGTTTCAACGATCCCACCTACTTCTCGCGGTTCTTCAAGCGCCTTTGCGGCCAGTCGCCCAATGCCTTCCGACAAGATTGTGCACGCCAACGCCAAAACAATTGCTAGGCCCACAAACACAACGCCCGGGCATGGCCCGGGCGTGTCCGACAGCATGTGGCATCAGGCCTTGCGGGTCCTGGGCAGGAAGATCGCCAATACGCCGAACAGCGGCAGGAACGAGCACAGGAAATACACATGCTCGATACCGTGCAGGTCCGCCAGGTGCCCCAGCAGCGCTGCACCGATCCCGCCAAAACCGAACATCAGGCCGAAGAATATCCCGGCGATCATGCCCACCTTTCCTGGCACCAGTTCCTGGGCGTAGACCACGATGGCCGAGAACGCCGAGGCCAGGATGAAGCCGATCACCACGCTCAGTACGCTGGTCCAGAACAGGTCCACATGGGGCAGCAGCAGGGTGAACGGCGCCACCCCGAGGATCGAGAACCAGATCACCGCCTTGCGCCCGATCTTGTCGCCGATGGGACCACCGAAGAAGGTCCCCGCCGCCACCGCTCCCAGGAACAGGAACAAGTGCAACTGTGAACTGGCCACCGACAGGTCGAACTTCTCGATCAGGTAGAAAGTGAAATAGCTGGTGAAGCTGGCCATGTAGAAATACTTGGAGAACACCAACAGCCCCAGCACCACCAGGGCACTGACCACTCGCTCCCTGGAGAGCCCGTGGGTCGCTGCCTGTCCCTGCTTGAGCTGGTACAGGCGCAGGTGGTTGGCGTACCAGCGACTGATGGCATACAGCACCACCAGGGCGAAGAGCGCGAACAGGCCGAACCAGGCCACGTTGCCCTGGCCATAGGGAATGATGATCGCCGCCGCCAGCAACGGACCGAACGCGGTGCCAGCATTGCCACCTACCTGGAAGCTCGATTGCGCCAGGCCATAGCGACCGCCAGACGCCAGCCGCGCCACCCGGGAAGCCTCCGGGTGGAAGGTCGAGGAGCCGATGCCGATCAACCCCGAAGCCAGCAGGATCAAGCCGAAGCTGCCCACCTGGGACATCATCAGGATGCCGACCAGGGTGCAGATCATTCCCGCCGGTAGCAGGAACGGCTGGGGCCGACGGTCGGTGTAGTAGCCCACCCAGGGCTGCAGCAACGATGCCGTGAGCTGGAAGGTCAGGGTGATCAGGCCCACCTGGGTGAAGGTCAGGCCATAGTTGGCCTTGAGCATCGGATAGATCGCCGGCATCACCGCCTGGATCAGGTCGTTGATCAGGTGCGCGAGCGCCACCGCGCCAATGATGCGCAGGACCAGCGGGCTGCCTTGGGAAGCAGGAGAAGCCGTCGTTGCGACAGGCTGGGCATTGCTGATAGCCATAGGATTGTTTCCGTACAACGGGTGGATGCACAGGGGCAGGTGCGTCAATGTGCCACTTTTACCGGCACTCATGCCATCCCCTTAGCTTGCTAACGACCTGTTTCGCTCGCAATGCATCCCTGCATCTCGAGCCGCAGGTTGCGACCCGGGAATGCCAGCAAAGCGGGGATTTTGATAAGCGGTTGATAGCGTGGATATTTTTTTGAAAAAAACGCTTGACGCATGTTCGTTCTGAGCGAATAATGCGCGCCACTTGGCTACATAGCTCAGTTGGTTAGAGCATAGCATTCATAATGCTGGGGTCCGGGGTTCAAGTCCCTGTGTAGCCACCAAGTACCGAAAAACGGCTTACCGCAAGGTAGGCCGTTTTTTTATGCCCACGAAAAAGTACCTGGGATTACGCCTCATTGATCCACAATCGCGACACCCGCATTGAGCGCCGGCGCAGCCTGGGATAGAACACCCGGGCAGTGTTCGTGAGAGCTGCGCAATCCTCACTTCTAGGGCTCGACCATGACAATAAAAACCACCGGGACTTCCCTCGCCCCCTGGCTGTTCTCGCTTCTGGCCATGACCTGTGCCCCGGCCTTCGCCGACCAGGCCAGCGCGCCATCTTCCAACCTGCTGACCGCCGCCGTGGCCTGGCGACAGACCGCCGCCGAGTTCCAGGCGCTGTACTACCAGGGCTTCAACGTGGCTAGGATGCAACTGGACCAGGCCCTGCAACAACGCAAGGCCGGCGACCGCCCGCTGGCGATCATCAGCGATATCGACGACACCGTGCTCAGCAGCAACAGCTACTGGGGCTACCTGATCAACTCGGACAAGGAGTTCTTCGACGACGCCGCCTGGGACCAGTGGGTCGCCGACAACGGCCCGGTCGCCACCCCGGGCGCGGTGGAGTTCCTCAAGTACGCCCAGTCCAAGGGCGTCGAAGTGTTCTACGTCACCAGCCGCGACCAAGGCGAAAAGACCTACGAATATGCCCTGGCCAACCTGCGCCACAACCAGCTGCCGTTCGCCGACAAGCAGCACCTGACGGTGTATCGCGACAGCTCCAACAAGGAGCCACGCCAGCAGGAAATCGCCAAGGACCACAACGTGGTGGTGATGCTCGGCGACAACCTCAACGACTTCAAACGCAAGTACTACGTAGCCGACGTCCAGCAGCGCAGCCAACTGATGAACGAAGACCGCGAGCAGTTCGGGCGCAAGTTCATCCTCTTCCCCAACCCCACCGACGGCCATTGGCTGAAGGCGATCTTCGGCGACTCCGAACCGCCGGCCACCCCGGAGAACCGCGCCAAGTTCAAGGCCGCGGCCGCCGCGAACGCCTGGCAGCAAAAGACCGCCAAGCCTTAGGCTTCCAGCCCATCCACCATGGCTCGCCCGGGCCATGGTTGCGCCCTTCCCCAATCCCGCAGGCGGTAGATATGAACGCTTCCGAAACCGCGACTCCCCTGCCCCTGCATACCCAGCGCCTGGTCCTGCGCAGCGCCGATCAAGCCCAAGCCCCGGCCCTGCAGCGTTACCTCCTGGATAACCGCGAGCACCTCGCGCCCTGGGAACCGCTGCGCGACGAGGAGTACTTCCAGCTTGCAGCGGTGGCCCAGCGGCTAGGGGACATGGCAGGCAAAGTCGCCACACAAGAGGCCCGGCACTGGCTGCTGTTCGATCGCGCCGAGCAGCGAGTGCTGGGCGCCTGCAATTTCACCAACATCGTGCGAGGTGCGTTCCAGGCCTGCCACCTGGGTTTCGCCCTGGCCCGACACGCCCAGGGCCGGGGCCTGATGCACGAAGCCCTGCAAGCGGCCATCGGCCATGCCTTCGATGAGTTGCAACTGCATCGGATCATGGCCAACCACCGCCCCGAGAACCTGCGCAGTGCCCAACTGCTTGCGCGCCTGGGCTTCGAACAAGAGGGCCGGGCCCGCGCCTACCTGAAGATCAACGGTGAATGGGCCGACCATGTGCTGACCGCGTTGATCAACCCTCGGCCGATGTAGGTCGGCCATCCATCAACAGGAGCGCAACGCAAAAAAAACCGCAGCCAGCTGCGGTTTTTTTCATGGTCAGTTGAATGGCTGTGGCCGTGGAGTCTGTGCCGAGGAAGGTGGCAGCATCGGCAGCTTGAAGTCCGGCTGGTCGCCGGTCAGGGTCTCCAGGAACGCGACGATCTGGCTGACCTGCGAGGTGTCCAGCTTGCGTCCCAGTTGCAGGCGGGCCATGACGTCCACCGCCTCGTCCAGGGTCCAGTAGGCACCGTCGTGGAAGTAGGGATAGGTCAGCGCCACGTTGCGCAGGGTCGGGACCTTGAAGCGCATCCGGTCGGCGTCCTTGCCGGTCAGCCCGGCAACGCCCTGGGCCGGGTTCTTGGTCACGTAGGGCTCGATCATGCCCATCTTCTGGAACGAGCTACCGCCCACTGCCTCGCCGTTGTGGCAGGCCACGCAGCCGATGGACTTGAACAACTGGTAGCCCTTGAGCGCGCTGGGGCTGATGGCCGCCTGGTCGCCTTGCAGCCAGCGGTCGAAGGGCGCGTTGGGGGTCACCAGGGTGTCTTCGAAGGCCGCGATGGCGTTGGTCACGTCATCGAACTTGATGCCATCGTCACCGTAGACCCGCTTGAACGAGGCCCGGTACTGCGGGATGGAGCGCAGCACGTCCACCGCCAGGTCGTGGGTGAAGCCCATCTCCCCCGGGTTGGCGATGGGGCCGCCGGCCTGCTCCTGGAGCGTGGCGGCGCGGCCGTCCCAGAACTGCGCGATGCTCAGACCCGAGTTGAGCACCGTGGGCGAGTTGATCGGCCCCTGGTGCCAGTTGTGGCCGATGGAGGTCGGCAGGTTGTCGCTGCCACCCATGCTCAGGTTGTGGCAGGAGTTGCAGGAAATGAAACCGGACTTGGACAAGCGCGGGTCGAAGAACAATTGCTTGCCCAGCTCCACCTTGTCGACATCCGTGATCTTCGCCGGCTGCACCGGCTGGATCGGTTCGCTGGGGGGCGCTCCCCACGCCTGGCTCCCCCACAGCAATCCGAAAACAAGCAACCACTTACTCGTGTACATGGCGTCCTCTCATCAGGCTTTATGGTTTGCCACCAACCATGTGCCCAACGGCTGCCAGGTGCCCTGATACAGGTCAATCGGTGCAGGTTGAAGCGCCCGGGCGGTCGCACAAGGCCGGGGGTTGCCGGCCGGTGAAGCCCAACGCTGCTTTCTAGTGCTGTACATTGCCCCCACGGACGACACTTCAATTCCCCTGCGAACGGAGCTCAACGCGTGTTCTCGACCCTCCCCTCCCGTTATCGCCAATTGGCCGGCATCGGCCTGATCGCCGCCGCCCTGGGCCTTGCCGCCTGCCACAACCCACCGGCGTCCACCGCCCTGCCCCCCGCTCCGGAAGTCGCCTCGGGCTACCGCACCGACATGCAGACCCGGCACGCCGCCAAGCACATGGCCGCTGCCGCCAACCCGCTGGCCGCCGAGGCCGGGCGCGAAATGCTGCGCAAGGGCGGCTCGGCCATCGATGCGGCGATCGCCATGCAGGCCGTGCTGACCCTGGTGGAACCGCAATCCTCGGGGATCGGCGGCGGGGCGATGATCGTGCTTTGGGATGGCAAGGCCGTGCGCACCTATGACGGCCGCGAAACCGCCCCGGCAGGCGCCACCGAGAAGCTGTTCCTGCAGGCCGACGGCAAGCCCATGCCCTTCCCCCAGGCGCAGATCGGCGGACGCTCGGTGGGCACTCCCGGGGTATTGCGTGCCCTGGAGATGGCCCACAAGCAACACGGTCGCCTGCCCTGGGCGCAACTGTTCGAACCGGCGATCCGCCTGGCCGAACAAGGCTTCGCCATCTCGCCACGGCTGCACACCATGATCAGCAGCGACAGCGCCCTGCCGCGCTCGCCGGACATGGCCGCCTACTTCCTCAACGCCGACGGCACGCCCAAGGCCGTCGGCACCCTGCTGAAGAACCCGCAGCTGGCCGCAGTGCTCAAGCGCATCGCCCAGGAAGGCCCGGACGCGCTGTACAAGGGGCCGATCGCTGCCGAGATCGTGGCCAAGGTCCAGGGCCACGCCAACCCCGGCAGCCTGTCGCTCGCCGACCTGCAGAACTACCGCGCCAAGGAGCGCGCGCCACTGTGCAGCGACTACAAGCGCTGGCAGGTCTGCGGCATGCCGCCGCCCTCCTCCGGGGGCGTGGCGGTGGCGCAGATCTTCGGCACCCTGCAAGCCCTGGAGCAGCGTGATCCACGCTACACCCTGGCCAATCTCAAACCGCAGAAAACCCAACAACCGGCCGGCCTGGAACCGGCGCCACAAGCGGTACACCTGATCGCCGAGGCCGAGCGCCTGGCCTACGCCGACCGCGGCCTGTACGTGGCCGACAGTGACTTCGTGCCAGTGCCGGTGGCCGGCCTGATCGCCCCGGACTACCTGGCCAGTCGTGCCGCCCTGATCGGCGAGCGCAGCATGGGCCAGGCCGAGCCCGGCAAACCGCGGGGCATCCAGGTGGCCTATGCGCCGGACCGTTCGCCGATGCGCATCTCCACTTCCCAGGTCGTGGCGGTGGATGACCAGGGCGGCGCGGTGTCCATGACCACCACGGTGGAAGCGGCGTTCGGCTCGCACCTGATGGTCCAGGGCTTCATGCTCAACAACCAGATGACCGACTTCTCCTTCATTCCCGAGGAGAACGGCCAGCCGGTGGCCAACCGCGTGCAGCCGGGCAAGCGCCCGCGCTCGTCCATGGCGCCGACCCTGGTCTTCGATCGTGCCAGCGGCGAGCTGCTGGCCAGCGTCGGCTCCCCCGGCGGCTCGCAGATCATCGAGTACGTGGCCAAGTCGGTGATCGGCATGCTCGACTGGAACCTCGACCCGCAAGCCGCCGTCGGCCTGCCCAACTTCGGCAGCCGCAACGGCCCCACCGAGCTGGAGCAGGGCCAGTTCAGCCCAGCGCTGAAACAGGCGTTGCAGGCCCAGGGGCACCAGGTGAATGAAATCGACATGACCAGCGGCACCCAGGCCATCGTTCGCGTGCGTGATGCGAAGGGCAAGGCGTCCTGGGCCGGTGGCGCCGACCCACGTCGTGAAGGCGAAGCGCTGGGGGACTGAAGGTTCCGCGCTGCACCCAAGGGCTGGCCGTGAGGCCGGCCCTTTTTTGTGGGCCTGTATGCTGTTTTTTGCAGCGCTCTGTATCTGATCGGGCAGGAAGTTCTGCCCTAGCATCAGCGCTTGCCAACGAGGAACAGACAATGCAGCCGATCCCCGCCGATATCACCGTCCCAGGCCTGAGCGTGCGTCGCCTGGGCCTCCAGGACCTGGAACTGGTGTGCGCCCACCGCCAGGCGATGTTCCTCGACGCCGGCCACCCGCCAGCCACCTTGCAGGTCATGACCGAACACTTTCGTCCCTGGCTGCATCAACGCCTGGTGGACGGTCGTTACTACGGCTTCGTGCTGCTGGAAGCCGAGCAGCCCGTGGCCAGCATCGGCCTGATGAACATCGACTGGCCGCCCCACCCGGCTCACCCGACCCAGGATCAACGCGGCTACGTGCTCAATGTCTACGTCGAGCCCAGCCACCGCCGCCGGGGCCTAGCCACGACGCTGATGCAACTGGCGGATGCCGAGTTCCGGCAACGTGGCCTGGGTTTCGCCATCCTGCATGCCACTCGCTCCGGCCAACCCCTCTACCAGGGCCTGGGCTGGGCCGCCACCAGTGAAATGGCCAAGCCCCTGCAACCCTTCGCGTAACCACGCCCCTGACCACCCACGGTGAAATCCGCTTTTCCCTATGGGGCGAACACCTGCATCCGCTGTTTCGCGTGAAGGCCGATGTATAGATCAGCGAAGCCCTGGAGACAGCCATGGAGCCCCGGTGCGACCGCTATGCTTGGGCGGCACACTTTCCTGGCGGAGATGGGCAAGGCACCGATGGACGACGTGCACACCACGCTCTGCGCATGACCTTATCGTCACTGAGTCCAGGTAGCGTCTGCGGGCCGATCCATTGATCTGCCCGTACGTCGCTCGACTCACTCAGCGACTTGTTTAAGTCCCATGACGGGACTAGGATCGCGCCATGAGAATTATTGCAGTCAGTCAGTTGAAGGCCTTCTGGAAACGCTACCCGGACGCAGAACAGCCTCTGCTGGCCTGGATCGATGAAGCAAGGAATGCAGAGTGGTCCAACCCTGCGCAGATCAAGGACCAGTACCGCAACGCCAGCATTCTCAAAAGCCGCAGGGTGGTCTTCAACATCAAGGGCAACGAGTATCGATTGATCGTTGCCGTGGCCTATCGTTTCGGTGCGCTCTACATCAAGTTCGTCGGCACTCACCAGCAGTACGACGCGATTGACGCTGACAGCGTAGACATGGAGTAACCCACATGAACATCCGCCCCATCCACACCGACCAGGACTACCGCGCGGCACTGAAGAGCGTCTCGCCGCTGTTCGACAACGAACCACAACCGGGAACCCCTGAAGGCGATTACTTCGACGTGATGATCACCCTGATCGAAGCTTACGAAGCCAGGCAGTTCCCCATCGACCTGCCCAATCCGATCGAGGCGATCAAGTTCCGCATGGAACAGTCCGGGCTGTCCGCCGCCGACCTGGTCCCCGCCATCGGCCGTACCAACCGCGTCTATGAAGTGCTCAACGGCAAGCGCGCGCTCACCTTGCCCATGATCTGGAAACTGCATCAATTGTTCGGCATTCCCGCCCAGAGCCTGATCAAGCCCACAAAATCATCCTGAGCAGCACGGCCGGGCTTGAGCTTGCCCTTAGGTAAAGGCCCAACATGCCGGCAAGCCCAACAACACCCAGGACGCTCCATGCTCACCATCGGACAAATGGCTCGCTGCCACGGCCTCACCACCAAGACCCTGCGCCACTACGACAGCATCGGCCTGTTCGCCCCCATGCTCACCGGGCGCGACAACGGCTACCGCTACTACGGCCCACAGCAGATCGCCACCCTCGGGCGGATCGTCTGGCTACGCCAGTTGGGCATGTCCCTGGAGGACATCCGTGCCCTGGCCGACCAGGGCGGCCTGGACAGCCCGCCGGCCATGGAGCAGGCGCTGCGAGAGCAGGCACGGCAATTGGAAAGCGAGATCGCTCGCGGCCAGAAGATGCTGGGCCAGCTGCAACGCTACCTGGCCCAACCCCCACGCCAGCTCCCCAAGGCCCAGGTGCCGGAACGGGTATTTCTCAGCGCGCAGCGGATCATCGGCATGGCCTGGCAGCAGGGCGATGCGGGCTCCATCCCCGAGTTGTGGCAACGCTTCGAACCCCGCGAGCAGGAGATCCAGCGCCTGGCCGACCCCATGGGCACCTACGGCATCTGCCAGCCCCTGGACGACAGCCAATGGCGCTACATAGCCGGCCTGCCGGTGGCCGCCGACGCGCCCCTGGTACCCGGCATGGTGGAGCTGGAAATCCCCGCTCGCCACTACGCGCGGGTGGAGCACCACGGCACTGTGCAAACCCTGCCGGAAACCTTCCGCGCCGCCTACAGCGAATGGCTGCCCGCCGCCGGGCTGGTACCCGTGGATGCGGTGGAGTTCGAGTACAGCGGTGAACGCTTCCTCGGCCCAATGCACCCTGACAGCGTGGTGGAGTTGTACATCCCGCTCGGCTCCTGAGGCTCTGGCATCGGGGCGACCGCTGGTCACCCCCCTCGCTCCACGGCTTGCCGGTCAGCAAAAATGCATCGGATACCGCTATGCTCTGCCACCAATCCCGAGGTAACCGAGCACAAGCCCGATGAGTTTCCAGGCAAACGTGTTGAAGCAGATCGCAGGTATCCGCCATGAGTTCTCCACCATCGGCGCGACGCTACCGGCCAGCCTGTTCTTCTGCTCCCAGGTGCACAGCGGCGATGTCATCGAGGCCAGCACGACCTTGCCCAGCGGGATCATCCGTGGCGATGCGGTACTGACTCGCTCCAACCGCCCGATCGCCGTGGTCACCGCCGACTGCCTGCCGATCCTGATCAGCAGCGACGACGGTTCCTGGGTCGCGGCGGTGCATGGCGGCTGGAAGGGCCTGCACGGCGGGATCATCGCCAATGTGCTGCAACACCTGGCGACCAAGGGGGTTGAAGCACACCAAGTGCGGGTCGCCATCGGCCCCTCGATCAAGCCTTGCTGCTATGAGGTCAGCGCCGACTTCATCGCCCCCTTCTCGGCGGACCCGCAGCGCCCCTGGCCTGCCAGCCAGGACCCCTGGAGCCACGAGCAACCCGTGCCGCTGCTGCCATCGCAGATCGCTCCGCCTTCGGCCAGCCAGGAAGGTTCGCTGTGGTTCGACCTGAGCCGCTACGCCGTGCATCTGCTGCATGCCGCTGGCGTGGCGGACGAGCAGATCGAGATCAGCCCGCTCTGCACCTACTGCTCCACCCCCAGCCTGGCCAGCTACCGGCGCCGAGGCCATCGGGGCGAGGAAAAGACCTTCCAGTACTCCTGGATCGGTCGCACATGAGCCTCGAGAGTGCACTACTCCCCAACTCCCTGAGCGACCTGGAAACCCTGGTCCAGATGCGCATCTCGGCCATGCGCGAAAGCCTTGAGCGCCTGGGGCGCTTCGATCCTCAGCGGGCCCGAGAGCGATTTGCTGCAAGCTTCGCGGCCGAACGCTGCCACTTCATCCTCAGTGACGGACAGCCTGTGGGCTTTATCCGGAGCCAATCACACGCAGATCATCTGCGCCTGCAGCACCTGTACGTCCTACCGCAATTCCAAGGGCGGGGCCTCGGCGCCAAGGCCCTGGAGCAGCTTTTGCAACGCTCCGCCAACGAACAACTACCCATCCACCTGGATGCGTTGCGCGGCAGTGACTCGAATCGTTTTTATCGACGCCTGGGTTTTGTTCAGGTGGGTGAAAGTGAATGGGATATTCACTACGTTCGGCCGGCGGATCCACCCCGGGCCTGAACCCGGTTCCGATCGACCAGCGAGACCACGCTGGTTCTTGGCCAACAACCTGAGCTAACGTTGCCTCCCCCTTCAGACCCAACCCAAGGAGTGCTCGTGTCTGACAACCTCTATGCCCCGCCCCAGGCGGACCTGGCCACCTCCCTGCCGGAGGCGAAGCAGCCACCGTTCTACGTAGTGTCCCGGGGCAAGTTCCTCACCCTGTTCATCCTCACCTTCGGCCTCTACCGGGTGTACTGGGCCTACAAGAACTGGAAGCAGTTCAAGCAAGACAGCGGTGAGGAAATGTGGCCTGTGGCCCGGGCGATTTTCGCCATCTTCTTCACCCATGCCCTGTACCGCGAGGCCGATGCCCGGCTCAAGCGCGATGGCCAGGATTTCAAATGGGAGCACGATGGCCTGGCGACCCTGTTCGTGGTCGTATCGGTGGCCAGCAACGTCCTGGACAGCCTGGCGCGCAACAACGTCGGTTTTCCGCTGGTGGATATCGCCAACCTGCTGCTGATACCGGCCCTGGCCTGGATCACCTGGCTGGGCCAGCGCGGCCTGAATGCCGCGGCTGGCGACTTGCACGGCCAGAGCAACGCCCGCTTCACCCCGATCAACTATCTGTTCATGGTGCTCGGGACGTTGCTACTGGTAGTGGTGTGCCTGGGGATGATGGTCATGGCGCGCTGAACTCAGGCGCTGACGTAGACCCAGGCCTGGATACCGGAAGACAAGGTCACGCTGACTCGCTTGTAGTCCGAGACTTCATAGCGGTCGGCGGCCGCCAGTTCCTCGGCAGTGAGGCGAAACACCATGCCGGGGATCGGTGCGCTGTCCGCCGACCCCGGACGCAGGATCGGGTGATGGGTCTTGCCGCTACTGGCCAGCACTTGCGGGTCGGTGATTTCCACCCAGTGCTGGTCGTAGCCGGGCATGGCGTCATGGCGACCCTCCAGTTCGCGGCCGAAGTTGGCCAGTTGCACCGCCTTGTCCTGCAGGGTGCCGTAGGAAAAAAGATAAACCGATGCCGGTGTTGCCGCACTCATCCGTAGTATCCCAATCAAGGTTGTGATCCGCTTCAGCGGGTGATTTTCAGCGCCTGCCGCTCGTCGTGCCGCTCCAGAGCCAGCTCGATCAACCGGCTGACCAGTTCGCTGTAGCTCATGCCCGCGGCCTGCCATAGCTTGGGGTACATGCTGATGCGCGTGAACCCCGGCAAGGAGTTGACCTCGTTGATCAACACCTGGCCACTGTCGGTGAGAAACACATCGACCCGCGCCAACCCGGAGCAACCCAGCACCTGGAAAGCCTCGATGGCCAGGGCGCGAACCCGCTCGCTGGCTTCATGGTCGATGGCCGCCGGCACTACCACCTGGGCCGCCTGCTCGTCGATGTACTTGCTGTCATAGGAATAGAAACCGCTGCCGACCACGATCTCGCCACAGCCACTGGCGATAGGCTGGTCGTTGCCCAGTACCGCGCACTCGATCTCCCGGCCACGCACCGCCGACTCCACCAGCACCTTGTGGTCGAAGCCCAGGGCCAGCTCTACCGCGGCGTGGTACTGGGCCTCGTCCTCGACCTTGCTCACCCCCACCGACGAGCCCTGGTTGGCCGGCTTGACGAACAACGGCAGGCCAAGCGCCGCCCGGACCCGGGCAAAGTCATGGCGCGCCCGGTTGGCGCGGGTCAGGGTGACGAAGGGCGTCACCGCAAGGCCGGCATCGCGCAGCAGGCGCTTGCTGATGTCCTTGTCCATGCACACCGCCGAGCCCAGCACGTCGGAGCCGACGAAGGGCAAGTCGGCCATGCGCAGCAGGCCCTGCAGGCAACCGTCTTCGCCCAGGGTGCCGTGGACGATGGGGAAGATCACATCGACGTGCCCCAGCAGCTCCTGGCTGGAGGTCTCCACCAGTTGCCCGCTGGCCTTGCCCGGCACCACCGCGAGCTCACGGTTGGACTGGTTGAGGGCGATCAGCGCCGGGTTCTCCTGGTTGATCAGGAAGTTCGAAGTGTCGTTGAGGTGCCAGTGGCCCTGCTTGTCGATACCGATCAACACCGGCTCGAAACGCGAGCGATCCAGGGCATCGATGATGTTGCGTGCCGATTGCAGCGACACTTCATGCTCGGCCGAACGGCCACCAAAGATAATCCCGACCCGCAGCTTGCTCATGAATGGCTTCCGTCTTGAAAAGAGATTCCCGGCCTCAGCTCGGGCTGTAGCGCAGGTGGATCAGCGCCACCCGCTCGTGTTGCTTGTCCTTGCGCTCCTCGATGGCGAAGGGCACGAACCCCAGCTTCGGATAGAACAACAGCCCCGCCACATTGCTGTTGAAGCAGGACAGGGTCACGTCGCTGGCCTGGTGCCGGCTGCGGGCGAGATAGATCATCTGCCCGATCAACTGCGCGCCCAGCCCGACGCTGCGCACATCCGGGTCGACGATCACGTTGCCGATGGTGCAGGTACCGCCCTGTTCCCAGCGATAGAAATTGGCGAAACCCACCACCTGCCCGTCACGCTCGATCACCGTGGAATCGCTGCGCTGGGCGATAGAGTCGCGCAACTGCTCATGGGTCAAGGGCCAGGTGGCGGCGGGGAAAAAGAAGAACAGCTCCTGGGCGCTGCGCACAAAGCCGCAGATACGCGGGATATCGGCGTCCACCACCGGGCGGAAGGTCACTGCCATGTTCGGTCTCCTGCGGGACGTAGCGTCCTGGTCGGGGTTCGTGTCATGGGCCCCAAACGCTGCCGCATGAGCCTGTAGCGAGGTCGTGGACGCTACTCCTCTCGTTGCGCCCAGGCAACCACCGAGCCGGCCGCCAGCTATGCTCAATCAACGGGCTGCCATGTCGTGGGAGGGCAATCATGCAAGGCTACCTGGTGACCTTCTTCACCCAGCAGAACCGGCGTTACCACGGTCGGATGCTCGGCGACTGGATCATCGACCTGGCCCGGGAAATGGGCCTGCAGGGCGCCACCCTTTCCAGCGCCGTCGAAGGCTTCGGCCATTCCCGGCAACTGCATTCGGCGCATTTTTTCGACCTGGCCGACCAGCCCCTGGAAATCCGCCTGGCCATCAGCGAAGCACAAGCCCGGCAATTGTTCGAACGCCTGGCCCAGGAAGACTTCGCGCTGTTCTACACCAAGGTCCCCATCGAGTTCGGCCACCTGGGCCGGCAGGCACAACTCGATAGCGCGTGATGGGCCGGGCAAGACAGCCGGCATGGCCTCGGGTTAACGTGCCGGTTTCAGCTACCTGCTCCTGGACTGCCCCATGGCCGGACCGATCATCACCGACTGGGTTCACCGCGCACCGCCCGCCCGGGGCCTGGAACGCATCGAAGCCTACTTCGCCGGCCATGGCTACGACATGCATCGCCACGATACCTACGCCATCGGCCGCACCCTGCATGGGGTACAGAGCTTCCAGTATCGCGGCGGCTGGCGCCATAGCCTGCCGGGCGCAACCATGGTCCTGCATCCGGACGAAGCCCACGATGGCGAGGCCGGGACCCAGGATGGCTTTCACTACCGCATGCTGTATGTCGAGCCGGCGTTGATCCAGCAGATCCTCGGCGGCCAGCCCCTGCCCTTCATCGCTGGCGGCCTGTCCGCCGATCCACGGCTGTTCGCCGCCACCCAGACCCTGCTGCACAATATCGACAGCCCCCTGGACCCGCTGGAGCAGCAAGATGCCCTGTTCGACCTGGCCCACGCGCTCAATCGGGTATCCGGGGTCGCGGCGCCCCGGCAACGCTTCGACTATCAGGCCGCCGAACGTGCCCGGGAATACATCCACAGTGCCCTGGACCGCACCCTGACCCTCGATGAGCTGGCCGCCCACAGCCAGCGCGATCGCTGGAGCCTGTCCCGGGATTTTCGCCTGCTGTTCGGCACCAGCCCCTATCGCTACCTGAGCATGCGCCGCCTGGACCTGGTCCGGGCGCTGCTGGTGCAGGGCCAGCCCCTGGCCAACGCGGCGCTGGCTGCCGGCTTCGCCGACCAGAGCCACATGACCCGCCAGTTCCGCCAGGCCTATGGCCTGCCGCCGGCACGCTGGCTGAAGATGCTCGGCCGCTGAGCCACGCACAATCGTTCAAGAATCCACAACCGCGGGTTGCCTACCCTGGGCGCTCATTCACCAACGATATGGAGTTCCCATGGACCATCCCGCCGGCAGCACCGCGCAACGCCAGTACCAGAGCATCAACTTCGCCCAGAAGCTCGGCCTGTTCAGCGAACAGTGGACCCCCAAGGTGATCGCCGAGATGAACGACTACCAGTTCAAGATCTCCAGGCTGCAAGGCGAATTCGTCTGGCACTCCCACGCCGAGACCGACGAAACCTTCATCGTCCTCGATGGCCTGCTGCACATCGACTTCCGTGACGGCCAGGTGTCCATCGCCAGCGGCGAGATGTTCGTCGTGCCCCGGGGCGTGGAACACAAGCCCTGGTCCGAGCAGGAGGTCAAGCTGCTGCTGATCGAGCCTCGGGGCGTACTCAACACCGGTGACAAGGGCGGCGCACGCACCGCCTTGAACGACGTCTGGATCTGACCCAGCCCGACAGCCGGCCAAGGGAATTAATGCCGTGCTGTCGGAGTCAGAGCTGCGGTAGGCCGTCGATCGACTACCCATGACCGTTTGCCGGAGCGACGAAAAATCTGCGCCGCTCCGGCAAACCACAGGTAAAGTGACGTTCCTGTTCTTTTCCGTGCGATGGCTCCATTGCAGGGACCACTGCCTGGTCCCGGTGCTCGATGACGCCCATGGCGCATCCACCTACCGCAGCGACTCCCGGATCCCTGAATGCCCCAACCGCATCAAGACACTGCCGCTTCCTTCCTGCTCCAGGACCTGCGCGCCGGCACCGCGACCCTGCATGTGGCCCTGGAACAACGCCTGCCATTTTTCTCCGAGCAGCTCGACGCTGCCTGGTACCAGCGCCTGGTCCAGGCCTACTACGGGTTCTACCAGCCCCTGGAGGCGGCCCTGGATCAAAGCGGGCTGATTCCGGCCGGGTACGAGCCGCAACTGCGGCGCAAGACTCCAGCGCTGAACGGCGACCTGCTGGCCCTTGGCCTGAACCAGGCCGAGATCGACCACCTGCCACGCTGCCCGCAGCTGCCCCGGCTGGACACTCCGGGCGCCTGCCTGGGCACTCTCTATGTGCTGGAGGGCGCGACCCTGGGCGGGCAGATCCTGCGCCGCGAAATGGCCCGGCGCCTGGCGCTGGATGCCGGCAATGGCGGGGCCTTCCTCGACGTCTACGGCGCCCTCACCGGCCGGCGCTGGAAGGATTTCCTCGACTACCTGGGCCGCATGCCCAGCCACACCAGCGCCCGCCAGCAAGTGGTGGACGCCGCGCAATCCACATTTGCCTGTTTCGAGCACTGGCTCGACAACCGCGAGGTGCTGCTATGACCCCCCAGGATTCCCAGGCCTTCGAGCAGTTGCTGGCCAACTGCGCCAACGAACCCATCCGCTCCCCGGGCGCAATCCAGCCCCACGGCGTCCTGCTGACCCTGGACGAGCCAGGGCTGCGTATCCGCCAGGTCAGCGCCAACGTCGAGACCCTGCTGGGCCAGCGCGCCGAGCAAGTCGTCGAGCAGCCCCTGGACAGCCTCCTGGGCACCGAACACACCCAGAGCATTCGCCAACGGCTGCAACTGCAACACTTGCTCGATGCCACGCCGCTGTACCTGGAGCTCCATGGCAGGCGCTTCGAAGCCTTGCTGCACCGGCACCAGGGCGTATTGATCCTGGAACTGGAGCACCAGCTCGAACAGCACCAGGCACCGGAGCTCAAGCAGCGCACCGACAACCTCGGGCGCCTGCTGCGCCGCCTGCAGACCGCCAAGACCCTGCAAGAGCTGTACGCCATCAGCGTCAGCGAGATCCAGGCCATGACCGGCTACGACCGGGTGCTGATCTATCGCTTCGAAGAAGAGGGCCACGGCCAGGTGATCGCCGAGGCTACGCGGCCGACCATGGAAGTGTTCAACGGCCTGTTCTTCCCCGCCTCGGACATTCCCCAGCAGGCCCGCGAGCTGTACCGCAGCAACTGGCTGCGGATCATTCCCGATGCCGACTACCAGCCGGTGCCGCTGGTGCCGACCTTGCGCCCGGACACCGGCCAAGCCCTGGACCTGAGCTTCGCCACCTTGCGCAGCGTGTCGCCGATCCACTGCCAGTACATGAAGAACATGGGCGTGCTGTCGTCCATGAGCATCTCCTTGCTCAAGGACGACCAGCTCTGGGGCCTGATCAGTTGCGGCAACCGCCAGCCACTGCTGGTACCCCACGAGTTGCGCATCGCCTGCCAGACCATCGGCCAGGTGCTGTCGCTGCAGATCAGCGCCATGGAAGCCCTGGAAGTCAGCCGCCAGCGTGAGGAAAAGCTCGCCACCCTGGCCAGCCTCAACCAGGCCATGGAGCAGGCCAGCGGCAGCGTGTTCGCCAGCCTGGCCCAGGAACCCGGGCGGTTGCTGGAGCTGACCCGGGCCGGCGGCGTGGCGATCATCGAGGATCGCCAGCTGCACTGCTTCGGCAACTGCCCGCCGCCAGAGCAGATCCGCGCCCTGCACCGCTGGTTGCAAGCGTCCGGGCAACCGGTGTTCGCCACTCACCACCTGGCCAGCGTCTACCCGCCGGCGGCCAGTTATCAACAGGTGGCCAGCGGTGTCCTGGCCATGAGCCTGCCCAAGCCTGTGGATAACGGCGTGCTGTGGTTCCGGCCCGAGGTGAAGGAAAACATCAACTGGAGCGGCAACCCGCAAAAGCCCCTGAACCTGGAGAACTCCGACGCCGGCCTGCGCCTGCGACCGCGTACCTCGTTCGAGATCTGGAAAGTGGAAATGGCCGGGATCTCCAGCAAGTGGAGCCACGGCGACCGCTTCGCCGCCAACGACCTGCGCCGCTCGGCCCTGGAGCACGACCTGGCGCGCCAGGTGCTGCGCGAACAACAGGCAGTGCGCGCCCGGGACGAGCTGGTAGCGGTGGTGTCCCACGACCTGCGCAACCCCATGACCGTGATCTCCATGCTCTGCGGCATGATGCAAAAGGCCTTCAGCTCCGACGGCCCGCACACCTCGCGGCGCATCTCCTCGGCCATCGACACCATGCAACAGGCCGCCAGCCGCATGAACATCCTGCTGGAGGACCTGCTGGACACCTCGAAGATCGAGGCCGGGCGGTATCGCATCGCCCCCCAGCCGCTGGACGTCGTGCAGATCTTCGAGGAAGCCTATTCGCTGCTGGCGCCCCTGGCCCTGGACAAGTCCATCGATATCAGTTTCCACGCCGAACCGGACCTGACCATCCACGCCGACCCCGAGCGGCTGTTCCAGGTGCTGTCGAACCTGGTGGGCAACGCCATCAAGTTCACCCCCAAGCAGGGCAAGGTCGGGGTGGTGGCGATGTCCGACGGCGAGCAGATCGTGTTCAGCGTCCGCGACTCCGGGGAAGGTATCCCCGCCGACCAGTTGCCGTTCGTCTTCGACCGCTACTGGACCATGAAGGAAGGCAACCCCAACGGCACTGGCCTGGGGCTGTACATCACCCAGGGCATCGTCCAGGCCCACGGCGGCACGATCCAGGCCTACAGCGAGGTGGGCAAGGGCAGCGAATTCCGCTTCAGCGTGCCCCGGGCCTGAGCTTCACTCGGCGCCGTGGGCCACCAGCCAGTCATGGAACAACTGGCCGCTGGCCGACAGGCGCCGGTTGCGCAGGTGCACCAGGAAGTCCGCCTGGCCGGTATGGAAGGCCCAGTCGCCAACCCGTAGCAACTCGCCCTTGGCCACCCCGTCGCGGGCCATGAAATCCCAGCCCAGGCCCACCCCCAGCC